>JAJUJV010000120.1 GCA_029265155.1 Altererythrobacter sp.
CAAGCGGAACATCAAACTAGTTTGACCTGGTCCTCTGCTTCAGAACGACGGGCGCGCGGCCGAATAGGTCACGTCGCTTGCATCCCCGAGAAGTCAGAACGAGTATTCGCGGCTTGGCGGATGCGGAGCTACCCGGGTTAGGCTAGGACTGTGAACCAGCGGCCTGAGCAACGGTGGGTTGCGGATCCGGCGTGGGTGTCGTGATCATAAAGAAAATCACGAGCAAGGCGAGCAAACCCACTAGCACCCAGATGATCCACTTTGCCATCAGTCCTGGCTCCGCCATCTTTCTATGACGTTGAATTCGCTTAGTGCACACAATTGCGGCAACGTGCGACCTTTGCGCTTCACTCTTGCCATGCGCGGGAGCGTTTCCAGCTTATGTAGAGCGTAGCATTTCCAAACGGGAGCGTATCTGCCACCGAAGGCGACCACTACGTTCCTTGACCGCTCTGATCGTATTCGAACGTGGT
Source organism: Altererythrobacter sp. (assembly GCA_029265155.1). Taxonomy (GTDB): domain Bacteria; phylum Pseudomonadota; class Alphaproteobacteria; order Sphingomonadales; family Sphingomonadaceae; genus Croceibacterium_A. Next base: position 474 of record JAJUJV010000120.1, read on the forward strand.
TCTCTTAGCAACTCGTCTGTCGAGGTGAGGATCAATGCTTTAACCGTATCAAGGCTATCAGTGCCCTACAAAAGCGGTGGGATGGTCTCCTCGTGTTCATCGTTACGCAACGAAGACGGAACCGTTGGCGATCTAGTGAAAGTTCCGTGATTTCACCTTGATCCCTTCGGTCGGTTGACCCGGAACTATGCCCGAGCCAAGCCGAAGATCCGGGATGTAAATGTCGCGCGGCGGGCGACCTAAAGCCCGCTCCGGATCGCGGGGATCAGGACCCATGCCATGTTTGACCACATCGGCTCGGCCCACGTGATAGATCGAGGCAACGTCATCACGTTCACCGACACTGGCGAGCAGGCCTGACATGTCTTCCAGACGCTGAACCACCACGTGGATCACGTCTCCTTCGCGCTGAACACGCCCGCGAACGCCCATCATCGAACTTCCAAGGACGACGCGGCGGTACTTCTCGAACAGGTCCGGCCACACGACCAGGTTGGCGACGTCAGTTTCGTCCTCCAGTGTGATGAACATGACGCCTTTGGCGGATCCCGGCTTCTGCCGCACCAGGACCAACCCTGCGAGATTGACCATGCGTCCATCCTTCATGTCGCGGAGAGTGGAGCAGGGCACCATGGAGCGCTGGGCCAACTCATCGCGTAGGAATGCAAGGGGGTGCGATCGCAGCGACAACCCGGTCGCGCGGTAGTCTTCGACAACCTCCTGCCCCTCGGTCATCTCGGGCAAGGCGACTGCAGGCTCATCTGCTTCCGGACGCAGCTTGTGCTCGCGCTCGTCCGCTGCAGCAAACAGCGGCAAAGGGCTGTCGGCCAGTCCTTTAACCTCCCACAGTCCGGCTCGGCGCGACGGCGCAATGGAGCCGAACCCGTCTGCCTGGCCAATACGTTCCAGCGCGGCCGCCGTGACCCCCGCACGCCGTTGGATCTCGTCGAGCGAGGTATAAGGCTCGTCACCGCGGGAGAGTACGATCGCCGCGCCATCAGCATTACGCAGGCCGCGCACCTGGTTCAGTCCCAACCGGACAGCCATGAACCGGCCCTCGGCCCACTCGAGAGTGCAGTCCCAGCGGCTGTGATTGACATCGATTGGCCGGACCTCGACGCCATGAGCCCGAGCATCGCGCACGATCTGAGCCGGTGCATAGAACCCCATCGGCTGAGCGTTCAGTAAGGCCGCGCAGAATGCGTCCGGGTGGTGGCACTTCATCCAGGACGAGGCGTAGGCAATGAGCGCAAAGCTCGCGGCGTGGCTTTCCGGAAAGCCATAGCTGCCGAAGCCCTCGATCTGCTTGAACGTCTGCTCCGCAAAGGCGCGGTCGTAGCCGCGTTCGACCATCCCCTCGATCAGCTTGTCACGAAAGTGGCTGACCCCCCCGGTCAGCTTGAACGTGGCCATGGCTCGGCGCAGCAGGTCAGCCTCGCTCGGCGAAAACCCAGCGCACTCGATAGCGACCCGCATGGCCTGCTCCTGAAACAGCGGCACGCCGAGCGTCTTCTCGAGTACCCGGCGTAGCTCTTCCTTGGGATAGGTGACCGCCTCCTTGCCTTCGCGGCGGCGAAGGTATGGGTGCACCATCTCGCCCTGGATCGGCCCCGGACGCACGATCGCCACCTGCACGACCAGGTCGTAGAACGTGCGCGGCTTGATCCGGGGCAGCATTGCCATCTGAGCGCGGCTTTCGATCTGGAATACACCGAGCGTGTCGGCCTTCCGGATCATCGCGTAGGTGGCCGGGTCTTCTGCCGGGATCGTGGCAAGATCGAGCTTCAGCCCCTTGTCCTCTTCGAGCACGGCGAAGGCGCGCCGCATGCAGCCGAGCATGCCGAGCCCCAGCACATCGACCTTCATGAACCCAAGCGCGTCGATGTCGTCCTTGTCCCACTCGATGATCTGCCGGTCGGGCATTGCGGCAGGTTCGATCGGCACCAGCTCATCAAGGCGCCCGAGGGTCAGCACGAACCCCCCTGGGTGCTGCGAGGTGTGTCTCGGGGTGTCGATGAGCTCCCGGGCGAGTTCGAGCGTCAGTGCCAAGCGGCGATCGGACAGGTCGAGGTTGAGTTCATCGGCGTGGCGTTCGTCAACGCCTTCACGACTCCAGCCCCAGACCTGGCTGGCAAGCCCAGCGGTTACATCCTCGCTCAGACCAAGAGCCTTGCCGACTTCCCGCACGGCACCGCGTGCGCGGAAGCGCGAGATGACCGCGGTAAGTGCCGACCGCTCTCGCCCGTAGGTCTCGTAGATCCACTGGATCACTTCCTCGCGCCGCTCGTGCTCGAAATCGACGTCGATGTCTGGCGGCTCGCGCCGTTCGGCAGAGACGAAGCGCTCGAACAGAAGCTCGGATTTGACCGGATCGATCGAGGTGATGCCGAGCACGAAGCAGACGGCCGAGTTGGCCGCGCTTCCGCGTCCCTGACACAGGATGTTCCTGGAGCGGGCGAAGGCAACAATCGAGTGAACGGTGAGGAAATAGGGCGCATATTGTAGCTCGGCGATGAGCCGCAGCTCGTGCTCGAGCTGGCGCTGCACTTTCTCAGGTATGCCATCGGGATAGCGGGTCGGCGCCTTGTCCCAGGTCAGGCGCTCGAGTTCCTGCTGCGGAGTAAGCCCGCTTTCCCCGACCTCGTCTGGGTACGTGTACTGGAGATCGGCCAGCTTGAACCGGCAAGCTCGGGCAATCTCGACCGAACGGTGAACCGGGCTTACATCTCCTAGGTAGCGGCGGAACAATCGCTCCATCTCATCTGCTCTCTTGAGATGGCGGTCGGCAAAGCGCTCCCGCCGCTTGCCCAGCTCATCGATCGTGCACTTCTCACGAATGCAGGAGACGACGTCCTGCAGCATCCGACGCTCAGGCGAGTGATAGAGTACATCGCTGGTCGCTACGGTAGGCACTCCCGCTGCGGCGGCTTGCGCCGCAAGATCGCGAAGGCGGATCGCGTCGCGCGGGCGGCGACGCAGGGTTAGTGCCATGTAAGCTCGATCGCCGAACAGCTCCTTGCACCGGGAAAGTCGGACCTCGTTGTCGCTGTCTGCTCGATCGGGAACGAGGATAGCGATCAAGCCTTCTGCCCAGTCTCTAAGGTCAGCCCATTCCAGCTCGCATCCGCCTTTACCGGCCCGATGCTTGCCGGTGGAGAGCAGCCGGCACAGGCGGCCGTACGCTGCGCGGTCAGTAGGATAGACGAGCAGCGAGGTGCCGCAGGTAAGATCAAGCCTGCAGCCGACGATCGAGCGGACGCCGGTTACTTTCTCGGCGTCCATGGCGCGAACGATGCCGCCCAAAGTGTTGCGATCGGTGATGCCAAGCGCTGGAAGCTCGAGGAACGCTGCGGCGGCGAACAGCTCCTCCGGACTCGAGGCACCGCGCAGGAAGCTAAAGTGAGTGGTGACCTGAAGCTCGACATAGCGAGCACCGGTAAAGGCGTTCGATCCAGTCATGCGAACGCCCCGTGGATGAACCACTGCATCGGTCCGGTTGCCGGCCGCTCGCCGTCGCCGACCCGGAACAACCAGTATCTGCCACCGCTCTCGGTCTCGACCTGGAAGTAGTCCCGTACGAGATATGACATATCGGCTTCCACGCCTTGTTCGCGCCACCACTCGCCATAAAGACGCTCAGGGCCATCGGCGCGCGTTACCCGGTGCGGCTTGCCGCGCCAGATGAACAGCCGGGGCGGATGGTCGGGTAAAAGTGCCGTGACATCTACCCGCTCCGGCGGCTCCAGCAGGCGGCTAGGGCGGGGCAGGTCTTCGTCCCATACTGCACCAGACTCTGGCGCGAGCGGTGCGATAAGACGCACTTCGCGTTCGGGCATGGCGCTTGCCTGCGGCTGTGCGCGGTAAAGCGAACGCCGACCGAACCGGTTAGCGAGTGCATCCACTAGTGCGGAAAGATCCGGGCCATGGCGACTATTGGTGAGATGGTCGATCTGGGAGGGGCCTAAAGGCTCTGATAAAGGACAGGCTAACCTCATCGCCTCGATACCTAAACCGGGCTCCACCTCGCCTATGCGTGCATTGAGGAGCTTGGCGAGGTGCGGCTCGTCGCGCGTGGCTGCCGCGGTTCCTATCCGAAGTGCCTGGGTGTGCCCGTCCACTCGCATGAACATAAGGTCGAGACGGCGCACGCCTCCGCCTTTGCGCAGCAGCTGTGACACAACATCATGCACCAGATCGTCGATGACCTGGACGAAGGCTTCAGGCGTTCCGATCGGCTCGAGAAGATGCCGGACAGCGCAAGGCATCTCTTCGGCGAAGATAGGCTCGATGGGCTCAGGGCGAGTGCCGAGCGCTTGATCCAGGCGGCGAAAAAGCTCCCGGCCAAAGCGCTTGGCAAGCGGCGCCCTCGGAGCTGCCATGAGTTCTTCGATGCGTGTGAAGCCCATCCGCGCGAGATCAGCTGCGACAGCGGGTTCGATGCGGAGCGCCGAGACTGGAAGAAGACCAAGCGCCTCGGCAGTGCGGCCTGGCGCGATGTGAACCGGCCGGCCGCTCCGAACCTGGCGGGCGACCGCATGGGCGCATCCTGCCGTGTCGGCGATGCCAATGTGCGGGGTGAGGCCAGAAGCTCGGATGCGGCGATAGAGGTCTTTGGCCAGCGGCTCCTCGCCGCCGTACAAGCCCTCGCAGCCGGTGATGTCGATCCAGATGCCGTCCGGCGGGTCCGGTGCGACATGCGGCGAATAACGCCGACCGGCCCACAGCGCGAGCTTGCGCAGAGCATCTCGATCGGCTTCCGGATCAGCGTCGACCACTTCTAGGTCGGGGACGAGACCGCGAGCTTTGGTAACCGTCATGCCGGGCAAGACGCCCAGCGCCAACGCGCGAGCGTCGGGGCTCACTATCATCCGCCTGCTGTTGACCGTCAGCGTCGTAGCCAACGGCGACCAGTCTTCAGGCGGCGGCTTGCCGCGCTTCCGCCGCAGCCGCTCGGTCGGCAGATACGGCAGGAAGAGCGATACGACCCTGCGCATCGCAAGCCTCCACAACCCATTGATGAGGTTCGCCGCCGCGCACACGCTCAAGCGATAACGACCAGCGCGGTCGGCCAAGGCTCGGCACGCCCAAATCTTCGCTGGGCACTGCACGGACGCGCCACCGCGTAGCAGCGGCGCTGCCTGAGACGGCTGCATCCGCCGCTGAAGCCCGCAGGAACACGAACGCCGGCACTCCGGACTTTTCCGCTGCAAGCTGGAGCCGCCGCGATGCGGTGAGGGACAGGCGCCCCAGTTCTCCGACCACGCCGCCCAGTCCTTCATGCCGAAGGCACTCCTCCATCGTGACCAGCACGTTCGTATCGCTTCGGGTCTCGACAAAGATCACTCGGTCGGGATGTAACCCTGCAAGATGGAGCGCTGGCGCAAACAGATCTCGCCAGCGAAGGCACCACAAGACGATACCTTCGGTACGCGCCAATATGCCCGCCAGGAACACGGTTGCGGCAGCATCGTCGGCAAGAGCATCACTGCCAGACACTTCGTGAAGTGCGCCTGCCGCCAAGCCTCCTGCCGGAAGGTGCTCATCGATGTCAGGCACGCCGAAGGGCAGCACCGCGTGACGCACACGTGCGGCTTCGACACGCGCGATAGCCGCGCGAAGTTCATCAATGATGGCGGATTGGCGCATCGACTCAGAGGACTCGGAATGAGGGAGATTAGTTCCCTAAATGTTCTCACTTTGTCATGTGTTGAGTCAAGCGGGTCTGGCTTCAAATGATGATCAACCGGGACGCGGCCTGCAGAGTGATCGAAATGCGGACGAGACCGGTAGTGGTGTTGTCAGCTTTGCATCCTCAAGGCTGACGTTGCAGTCTGGTCTGCCTATGCCCGAAAGCAGCCATCGACTGAGATCCCCCTTCCGCGGCCCGAGCGTGTCGAACGGTGTAGGTTAGCGGAAAGCGGAGTCGCACTTCCGCTCCCCAATGGC
>JAJUJV010000184.1 GCA_029265155.1 Altererythrobacter sp.
CGCCGCGACCTCGGCATCGATTGCGCGCCGGAAAGCGTGATCGTCACTGCCGGCGGAAAGCAGGCGATCTTCGAGGCGCTGGCCGCCACCGTCAGCGAAGGCGACGAAGTGATCGTGCCGAGCCCCTGGTGGGTGAGCTATCCGCAGATGGTGCGCTTTGCCGGGGGCAAGGTCGTGCCGCTGGTCACCCACCCGCACCACGGCTTCCGCTTCGATCCGGGCAATCTCGAGGCGCTGATCACGCCGCGCACCAACTGGCTGCTGCTCAACAGCCCTGGCAATCCGACCGGCGCCGTCTATCCGGAAGACATGCTGCGCGGCATTGCCGATGTCCTGCGCCGCCATCCGCAGGTCTTAGTGCTCTCGGACGATATTTACGCCCCGCTCAACTACACCGGCCGGCCGCACGCCACTCTCGCGGCGATGTTCCCCGACCTGGCGGATCGCATCTGCACGGTCTCGGGCGTCTCGAAGAGCCATGCGATGACGGGTTTTCGTATTGGTGTGGCCACCGGGCCTGACTGGCTGATCGAAGCGATGGGTCGGTTGCAGTCCAACTCCAGCGGCAATCCGGCTGCGGTCAGCCAGGCCGCTGCAGTGGTAGCGTTCGAGGGACCGCAAGAGTTTCTCGCCGAGTGGCGCGAGCGCTTCCGTCAGCGCCGCGATCGGGTGGTGTCGGCCGTTAATGCCATTCCCGGACTGTCGACGCCTGTGCCGGATGGCGCGTTCTACTGCTTCGTCGATGCCACGCCTTTGATGGGCCGCTTCAATGGTGACGACGGCAAACTGGCACTGCACCTGCTGGAGCACGGCGTTGCGGTGGTAGCGGCAAGCGCTTTCGGCGGACGCAACGGCTTCCGGATCAGCTTCGCGGCCGACGAGGCGGTGCTCGAAGAGGCGATGCAGCGCATTGCCCAGGCCCTACGTCCATGATCCCGATCCTGTTCGAGGATGGCGAAGCGCTCGTCATCGACAAGCCCGGCGGACTGCCGATGGACCGGCCCCGTGCTGGCGGGCCGTCGCTCGATAATCATCTCGACGACCTCCGGCTGGGATTCCAGCGGCAACCGGTGCCGGTACATCGCCTCGATACCGACACCTCCGGTTGTCTGTTGCTGGCGCGCAATCCCAAAGCCTTGAAGCGCTTCGCCGCCGCGTTCGAAGCGCGCCAGGTAAGTAAGCGCTATCTCGGGATTCTTGCGGGCATTCCGCAGCAGAAGGAAGGCACGGTCGAACTGTCGCTGTCCAAGATCAGCAGCGAAGCCGGCGGGTGGCGAATGATTCCAGCACGCAAGGGCAAGCCGGCTTACACCGAATGGCGAGTGGTCGGCGAAAGCGGCGGCCTGGCGCTCGTCGAGTTCCGGCCCCTCACCGGCCGCACCCACCAACTGCGCGTCCATGCGGCATCGGGCATCGGCATCCCACTGCTCGGCGATCCGGTTTATGGCGATGGGAAAGGGGCCTGGCGGACGATGCTCCATGCCGTCGGCCTCGAAGTGCCGCGCGAGGGCAAACCGCCGATCAGCGCGGTCGCTCCTTGGCCGGCGGAGTTCGCGACGCTTGGGTTCGTCGATGGGTGAGACGGTCGCCCAGGCCCTGGCGATGGCGGAGGAGAGCTTCCTCGCCGCATCGGGGCCCGGCGGTCAGAACGTCAACAAGGTCGCGACCGCCGTGCAACTGCGGCTCGACGTCTTCGCGCTGCGCCTGCCGCCGCCCGTGTTCCATCGGCTGAAGTCGCTTGCCGGCAGCCGGATGACGGCGAAAGGCGAGATCGTCATTACCGCCCGCCGTTACCGGACCCAGGAGGCCAACCGGGAGGATGCCCGGGCGCGCTTGGCCGAACTGGTCGAGCAGGCGCTGGTCGAACCGAAGAAGCGCGCCAAGACCCGCGTCAATCGAGTCGGCAAGGAGCAGCGGCTCAAATCGAAGAAGGCTCGCGGCACGGTCAAAGCCAACCGCGGCAAGGTGGACTGGTAGGCTTTGAGCCGCCTTGACTTTTCCCCCGTTCACAAGCAAAGGCCCGCCCGGATGGGCGGCGCCTTGCGCGTCGCCCCTGTTGTTTCGGGCCACCGACGTGTCTTGGCCGACGCGGTTTGGGCGCCCTGCTGACATTTTGGGAATCAGACGATGGCGAAGCCCGCAACGATCAAGATCCGGCTCAACTCGACTGCCGATACCGGCTTCTTCTACGTGACCAAGAAGAACCCGCGCAACCAGACCGAGAAGCTTACCTTCCGTAAGTACGATCCGGTTGCGAAGAAGCACGTCGAGTTCAAAGAAGGCAAGATCAAGTAAGCTGAACTGCCGGGAACGCCCGGGTTCACAGCCGGTTCAATGCCCCGTATCTAATCCGGGAGCATGATCATTCTGCCAAAGGTATCGAACTTGCGCGCGCGCGCCGCATTTGCCGCTCTGGCTCTTGCGGTGCCGATTGGCGTCGCCTTTCCGACCACCGCCGCCGTCGCCCAGGCCGACCGCCTCGATAACGTGGTCCGTGCTCTGCGCTCGATCACCACGATGAAAGCGGATTTCGTCCAGACCGACCGCAGTGGCCAATCGGTCCGCGGCGAACTGACGTTAAAGAACCCCGGCCGCATCCGCTTCGAGTACGAACGCGGAGTGAACATGCTGGTCGTGTCGAATGGCCGGTCCTTGACGCTGATCGATTACGAAGTGAACCAGGTTCAGCGTTGGCCGATCAGCAACTCTCCGCTCGGCGCGCTGCTCGACCCCAATCGTGACGTGAAGCGCTACGGCAAGCTGGTGCCGACGAGCAATTCCAACGTCATCAGCGTTGAGGTCAAGGATCCCGGCAAACCCGAGTACGGCACGATCACGATGATCTTCACCCGCGATGCCTCGGCTCCGGGGGGGTGGGAGCTGAACAGCTGGGTGGCGCTGGACGCACAGAACAAGCGCACGACGGTGCGCCTGTCCAACCAGCGTTATGGCATGTCCGTGGCGGACAGCACGTTCAACTACCGCGATCCCCGCCGCACGACTCGTCGCCCAGGATAAACGGCTCACAGCCAAGCCGGCCCGCGGGTGCGACGAGCCGGCATACACCATTCATTTACCAGCAAGCCGCTTCCGCCTACTCTTCAGAGGCATGGCGGTGAGAGGCGGGTTTCCCCCCTGTTGCCCTGCTTCGCGAGAGATACCGCTGTGCAAGCGTGACGAACGCTCAGAACGAACCCCCGTCCCAATGCCCCCGGGACGGGGGTTTTTCTTTCCCCGGCTCTGCCTTGCCGCACCGCGAATGCCTATCTATCCGCTGCGTCATGGTTTCAATCGCCACCTGGAATATCAACTCCGTCCGCCTGCGCATCGATCAGGTCGCTCGTTTTCTGGAGCAGGAGCAGCCCGACGTGCTGTGCCTGCAGGAGATCAAGTGCCGCGAAGAGCAGTTCCCGCACGCCGCCTTCGAAGC
>JAJUJV010000211.1 GCA_029265155.1 Altererythrobacter sp.
CAACCTTCCCTTCGACCGCCATTCCTGTGCCGGCTACGACTGTCTCGCCAACAAGGGCGCGATGTTGCTCGAGATCGATCTGCCGGGGATGCCCGAGCCGCTCTTCGTCCTCAACACGCACCTCAACAGCGCCAAGGCCTCGGGGGTCGGCGACGACCGCTCGTTCTATGCCTACCAACGCCAGATCGCTGAACTGCGCGACCTTCTGGAACGTCACTGGCGCGGGCGCGGACCTTTGATCTGGGCGGGCGACATCAACGCCCGCCAGAATCTCGATCGGTTCGGCCTTCAGGAAGTGAGCCTGCCCGGCGAACTCGCCCATCGATACTGCGTCGACAATCCGGATCACTGTGCGACGCAAGCCTCGTGGGACGACGACGAGCCGTGGCTCGATACCCAGGATCTACAAGGGTTCCTCGACGGCCAATGGGTGCGCATCAAGCCCGTTGCCATCGCAGCTCGTTTCGATGCGCCGGTCGATGGCCGAAAGCTGTCCGATCACGATGCGCTGGAAGTGCGCTGGCGGCTCAGCTGGCATGCGGTGCCCTCGCAGCCGGAGCCGGCGGGAACCGTTGGAGCGGCCGACCGCTAGTCTCAGGCTAGACACAACTTCCTGGAGACAAGTGCCGTGGGCAGACCCATCACAATCGGAATCGGAACGCTGATCATCATCCTGATCCTGGTTGCGCTCATCTTCTGACCGCGGCCTTCTCTTTTCCGTAGAACCTGCAGGGTCGCCGGGGTGCGCTTTCGGCGGCCTTGTCGTTTGAGGTGCGCGCCCCTTTGACTCTCGCGGGTTAGCTCCCTATATCGCCGCCATCGCTCGACCGCTTCGAGCAAGGCGAGCCCATGTGCGGGGGCTTACCACGGAAGGAAGCGGCGGGTTTTCCGCTCGAGACGAAACAGTGCTGCGGCTCCGCTCCCGGAAGGGGAGAGGTGTGCCTGCGGCACTTGTGGTGTCCGACGGAGCCGAGCCGCGCACGGCATGATTTTTCGCCGGTTACCGATTGCGATCGGCCCGGCCCAGTACAGCGAAGAGGCATCTCCCTCCATGGCGACCAAGGCATCCGAGGCCACCGGCAAGTCCGTCGGCGCGACGATCTCGAGCAAGAAGAAGCGCATCCGCAAGATCTTCGGCGACATCCACGAAGTGGTGCAGATGCCGAACCTGATCGAGGTGCAGCGCGAATCGTACGAGCAGTTCCTGCGCTCGGACAAGGCCACCGGCTACGTCTCCGGTCTCGAGAAGACGCTGCGCTCGGTGTTCCCGATCCGCGACTTCGCCGGCACGGCCGAGCTCGACTTCGTCCATTACGAGCTCGAGGATCCGAAGTACGACACGACCGAGTGCCGTCAGCGCGGTATCACTTACGCGGCGCCGATGAAGGTGACGCTGCGCCTGATCGTGTTCGAAGTCGATCAGGAAACCGAGACCCGCTCCGTCCTCGATATCAAGGAGCAGGACGTCTACATGGGCGACATGCCGCTCATGACGGAGAACGGCACGTTCATCGTCAACGGCACCGAGCGCGTGATCGTGTCGCAGATGCACCGTTCGCCGGGGGTGCTGTTCGACCACGACCGCGGCAAGACGCACTCTTCGGGCAAGTTCCTGTTCGCCGCGCGGGTCATTCCGTACCGCGGCTCGTGGCTCGACTTCGAGTTCGACGCCAAGGACATCGTCAACGTCCGCATCGACCGCAAGCGCAAGCTGCCGGTCACCTCGCTGCTTTACGCGCTGGGCCACGACGACGAGGAAATCCTCAACCATTTCTACCAGACCGTGACTTGGCGCCGTAGCGCCAGCGGCTGGGAAGTGCCGTTCGTGGCCGAGCAGTGGCGCGGCCAGAAGCCGGCGTTCCCGCTGGTCGATGCGAAGACCGGAGAGGAAGTGTTCCCCGCCGGCCAGAAGGTCAGCCCCCGCGCCGCCAACAAGGCGCAGAAGGACGGCCTCGAAACCCTGCTGATCCCGACCGAGGAAGTCTTCGGCCGCTACGCGTCGCGTGACCTGATCGACGAGTCGACCGGGCGCATCTACATCGAGGCGGGCGACGAAGTTTCGCCGGAGAACCTGGAGAAGCTCGACAACGCGGGCGTCGACCAGCTCGAGCTGCTCGACATCGACCA
>JAJUJV010000147.1 GCA_029265155.1 Altererythrobacter sp.
CCGGGTTCCTCCACGGCCTGTGGCACGGGTTCATCTTCCCGTTCGCCTGGATCGGCTCGCTGTTCTCGCCCGAGATCGCAGTCTACGCGGTGCCTAACAACGGCGGCTGGTACGATTTCGGCTTCTTCCTCGGCGTGACGGTGCTCGGCGGCGGGTCGCACTTCAGCGCCAGCAAAGCCAAGCGCTAGGCCGCGCTAGCGGAATCTTAACCATCGGCGCCTAGCGTCGGCTCATGCGTGCGAGGAAGAAAACCGGAATCCCGCATCTCCACGGCAACGGCGAAGTCGCCGCGAGCCGTTACCTCGTGCTTTATCTCGCGCAGATCGGCTGGCTGTTGCTCGGCGCTTACCTGCTGGCCAATGCCTATTGGCCTTCGACCTGCACGCCCGACACGCTGCTCGAAATCTACGCCTGCTCGGGCCGGCTTGGCGAGCAGCGCGGGTGGATCGAAACCACGCTGATGACCTGGCTGTGGTCGACGCCGCTGCTGATCGCGCTCGAAGTGCTGCGCCGGGTGGACCGCTTCCGCCGCGTCTAGCGGATCCGCCTAGATACCCTGATCGCGCCGCGTCAGTTCGGCTTCGTTCAGTTCCTGCGCGTCGCGTTCCATGGCGGCTTCGCGCTGCTCGGCCTGGCGCTGCTCGGCGTCGCGGCGGCGCATCGCCGCCTCTTCCGCCTCCCGCTTCTCGGGATCGAGCTCGGTCACGGGACGCGCCCGTCCTTGCCGGGTCTCGCCTTCGCGCGGGCCGGTGCGCGGCGGCTCGCCCGGCGCGCGGTCCTGGTTCAGCGTCACGTTACGCGAATCGTTCGGTTCGTACTCGCCCATCTTGGGTCTCCTGAAAGCTATTTGCCGTCGGGCAGGGGCAGGTCGTCGAAGCCCTCATCGTCGCCCTTGCCTTTGCGTTCGGTGTCCGGTTCGCGCCGCTCGGGCTGGACTACCTCGTCCCAGCTCTGCGTCGCATCGTCCGGTACGGATGGGGTGATGTCGCCCTTGCGGTCCGGCGGGTTGGTCGCCGGATAGTCGATGTCGCGCTGCGGCTCCCCGCCTGACACCTGCAGGTCGGCATAGTCGTGATCCTGCGCCTCGTGGCCTTCGACCGCCTCGCGCGGCGCTTCGCCCGGCCGCCGCGCGTCGTCGCCTCTGGCGTGGAGCTGCGCCCCGCGCTGTTGTTGCTGCCGCTGCCATGTCCACATCGCGAAAGTCCTCTTGCGAACGGGAGCGCCCGCTCGGGCGGTCCTCTCAATCGCTTAACGAGCGGCGGCTGGCGCCCGTTCCCGCCGCCGCGTCGCGGCTGGCCGAGGGGGGAGCGGGTTATCCCCGTCGAATCATTGCCGCTTGCCTTCGAATCGCGGCCATGATTCCCTATGTTGAGGGTTAACCCGCCTGCGAACCAGATTCCCTCGGAGACACAACATGTCGTTGCTCGAAGCCCGCAAGACCTACAAGCCCTTTGAGTACCCTTGGGCTTACGAGTTCTGGAAGCGGCAGCAGCAGATTCACTGGATGCCCGAGGAAGTTCCGCTCGGCGAAGACTGCCGCGACTGGGCGCAGAAGCTCGCCGATCACGAGCGAAACCTGCTCACCCAGATCTTCCGCTTCTTCACCCAGGCCGACGTCGAGGTGCAGGATTGCTACCACGAGAAGTACGGCCGCGTGTTCAAGCCGACCGAGATCAAGATGATGCTCGCCGCCTTCTCCAACATGGAGACGGTGCACATCGCCGCCTATAGCCACCTGCTCGACACGATCGGCATGCCCGAGAGCGAATACGGCATGTTCCTCGAGTACGAGGAGATGAAGGCCAAGCACGATTACCTGCAGGAATTCGGCGTCGACAGCGACGAGGACATCGCCCGCACCCTGGCGATGTTCGGCGGCTTCACCGAAGGGCTGCAGCTCTTCGCCAGCTTCGCGATGCTGATGAACTTCCCGCGCTTCAACAAGATGAAGGGCATGGGCCAGATCATCTCGTGGTCGATCCGCGACGAGAGCCTGCACTGCGAGGGCATCACCCGCCTGTTCCACGCCTTCTGCCAGGAACGCGGCTGCCTGACCAAGGCGGTCAAGGAAGACATCCTCGACATGTGCCAGAAGACGGTGCGGCTGGAAGACGCCTTCATCGACCTCGCGTTCGAGCAGGGCCCGGTCCCCGGCATGACCGCCAAGGAGATCAAGCGCTACATTCGCTACATCGCCGACTGGCGCCTCGGCCAGCTCGGCCTCCAGCCGATCTACCTCGTCGAGGACCACCCGCTCCCCTGGCTCGCCCCGCTGATCAACGGCGTCGAGCACGCCAACTTCTTCGAAACGCGCGCGACCGAGTACTCGAAGGCCGCCACCCGCGGAAACTGGAACGACGTCTGGGCCAGCTTCGACGCCCGCCACAAGGCCAAGAAGGGCGAGGCGGCGAACGAGGCGGAGGACGAGGGGCCGGGGTTGTTCGGGGATAGCGCCGGGGTGCAGGCGGCGGAGTAGGCTTGCGGCTTGGGAGGGGGCGGTGCCAAAGGTCTTCGACTGGAACGGCTACCGCTTCCACTTCTATTCGAACGAAGGCGACCCGCCCGAGCCGCCGCATATTCATGTGCGCAAGGGACGCGATGACGCCAAGTTCTGGCTGCGACCAGAGGTAGTGGTCGCGTCCAGCAGGGGCTTTCCGCCCCGCGTGCTATCGCAGCTGATTGCTGTTATTGAAGACCGGCGCGATGACATTGAGAGTGCTTGGCATGACTTCTTCTCCTGAGCCTTTGGCGGTTCGCTTCGATGCCGATAGCTTCTGGGTCGATCTCGACGATGGTCGCACGCTGGGCATTCCGCTCGCCTGGTTTCCGCGGCTGCTTCACGCCACGCGCGCGCAGCGCGAGCAGGTGGAACTCAGCCGCTCGGGGCTGCACTGGGAAGAGATCGACGAGGATATCTCGATCGCCGGCCTGCTTGCCGGTCGCGGCGACATGACACACCCGCACAAGGCTGCCGCTTAGCTCAGCCTTCGCAATACGGCGGCAGCGTTGCCATCGCACCCGCCTTCTCACGCCGCAAACTGATGATACTCTCGATGCCAGGCCAAATACCGTCGATGCGGCCGCAGGTTTTCATTCGCCGGTAACCGCGCCCGCCGATCCGGATAGATCAGCTTCTCCACGCCCGCGAGATCGTTGATCTTGCTCGATAGCAAGATGTCCCCGTCATCCTTTAGCGCGATGAGCCCGCGGTCGAACATCCAGTGTACCGTTCCCGACAGCGCGATGCCATTCGCGACCGTATCCGGCCCGCCGGCTTCGACGCTCATGATGTGAGCTGCCTGCGTCTCGGCACGCCCCCCACCTGATCAGCCGCATCCCTGTTAGCGCACAACGGCACTCGTACACGTCCAGCACGCGCTTGCGGAACTGGCGGTCGCGCACCTTACGGACGGTCAGCGTGGTCTCGCGCTCGACCGGGCCGAGGAACGGCTCCTGTTCCTCCTGCACCCGCTCTAGCGGGGCATTGTGCCCATCAACGCGCGGTAGCAGCTCGTCCTCTTCTATTAGCCCGAGGTTGACGATCCGGTCGAAGTCTTCGTCGGAGATGGGCCGGATGGACTGAATCGCGCGCCCGTTGTTGAGCCGGCCATCGGCATCGAGCAGCCCGCGCTCCACGGCCTGTCCATCCAACTGGAACGGCACGTCCCGCCCGAACTCCAGGTAACTGCCCGGCTCGATCAGCGCGAGGTACATGCCGGCGTCCGTCGGATCGCGCACGATCTGCTCGACGCGGGCAACGGCGTAGTATCCGCGCGGCCCTGCCCGGCGCGGCTCCTGGTAAAGTACCCATTGGCCAATCGAGCGGGTGGCCGCGTTGAGCCAGCGCGGCGGAAAGTGATAGAAGCGATCCGGCTCGTCAGCATAGATCGAGTGAGAGCCGACCACGAACACGCACTTGCTCGGCAAAACCGCCGGTAAGGCGACCGGAGCCTCCACGAGGCGGTAATGGCCACCGCCAAGGAAGGCTATCTGGCCGCGATCCCGCAACTCCTGCAGTTCGCGCCGGAGCGTCGCCTGCGGCGTAGCGCCCCGCGAGCCAGTTTCCCGCACGATCCAGTCAAGCTCGGCGTCGACGAGGTCCTGCAGCGTGAACTCCGCGCTGCCCCGGCGCGCGGCATGGCGGTGAACGGCAATCTCAACCGATTCGGACCAATCTGTCCCCGCCAACACTTCCCTCCCGCCCGTCGTTTGGCATCATGCGCGAATGGCGGAGCCAAAGGAAGAACCCAAGCTGCGGATGGTCTGCGAGGAATGCGGCTCCACCGACGTGATGCGCGATGCGTGGGCCGTGTGGGACATCGAGACGCAGGATTGGGTGCTCGGCGCGGTGTTCGACTATGGGCACTGCGACCGATGCGGTCGCGAGACGAACATCGAAGAGAGCCTGCTATGAAAGGAAGATCTCACGCAAAGGCGCCAAGAACGCGTTTCGCTGCCGCTGCTTGTTCGCACGACCCAAAGCCGTTCCTCACAGCCACTTTGTGTCTTCGCGCCTTTGCGTGAAACCCACGAGAATAACGCTTCGGCAACGAGCACTCGGGTAAGGGCACGCCAATGGACTCATCGGCTCCACTTGCCCTTTTCACTCCGCTGAACGTCGCGCTCTACGTCATCGCGATCAACTTCACGGCATTCACGGCGTTCGGGCTCGACAAGATGCTCGCCGAGGCCGGCGCATGGCGAATCTCGGAAGCCAACCTGCTGGGCCTCGCCTTCGTTGGTGGCTCGCCCGGTGCCTATGCCGGACGCCAACTCTTCCGCCACAAGACTCGCAAGCAGCCGTTCTCGCGCGAACTCCACAAGATCGCCTTGCTTCAGCTCTTCGCAGCGGCGCTGGCGACTGGATGGACGCTGGCAGGCTGACACCCGCTAACACCAGTTCCCCCGCCGCCGCGCCATTCCTCGGCTAGTCCCTCGCGCACCAGCACGCCGCCCAGGCTCTAGCCGCCGCGCGTGACGGTGCGCAGCAGGCGGCCGTAGCGGTCGCGGTCGCGATCGACCGGCTCCAGCGTGAACGCGCCTGCATTGAGCAGTTCGTGCATCCGCTGGGTCGCCGCGCGCCCGAGTTCGGCCTCGCGTGGATAGGCGGGCTGGCTCACTTCGGGTGTGTTGATGTCGGCCACGCGGATCTTCTCGCCCGCGTACCAGAAGGTGTCGCCGTCGACGACGCAGTTCACCCGCGCTCCGCCGCCGCACAAGGTGAACGAGGCGCTCTCGCCGCCTCGCCGCCCGGCACAATTATCTTGACATCGAGAACCGAATAGGTTACCAGCAACCCCGCCCTGCAACCTCACAGGGCACTGGAACCGGAAGGGCGGCTCGGCCGGCTGGTCTTCCCTCCTCGTCCTGCGAAGCGCGCCTCAGCGGGC
>JAJUJV010000042.1 GCA_029265155.1 Altererythrobacter sp.
CGAAAGCCCGGGCAGCCTGACGATGGAAGTGAGCGACATCCCTGCCCTCGCGGCCATCGCCCGCCAACACGGCGCCGTTTCGCTGATCGACAACACCTGGGCGACCGCGCTCGGCTTTCCGGCGCTCGAGCGCGGCTGCGACGTGTCGATCATGTCGCTGACCAAGCACGTCGGCGGGCATTCTGACCTGATGATGGGCTCGGTCTCGGCGGGCGAGGAACTCTACGCAAAGCTGCGCGCCAAGAGCCAGGCGCTCGGCCAGGTCGTCTCGCCCGATGATGCCGCGCTCGCGCTGCGCGGGCTGCGCACGATGGGCGTTCGGCTCGAACGCGAGAGCGCCAGCGCGCTGCGCGTCGCCGAATGGCTCGCCGGCCGCCCTGAAGTCGCCCACGTGCTGTGTCCGATGCTGCCCGGCGCCCCCGGACACGAGCTCTGGCGGCGCGACTTCACCGGCGGCTGCGGCTTGTTCAGCTTCGTGCTCAAGGGCGCCAGCCCATCCGCGCGCGCCCGGCTGATCGACGCGCTCGAGCTGTTCGGCATCGGCTATAGCTGGGGCGGGTTCGAGAGCCTGGCGATCCCGTTCGATCCTGGCCGCGCCCGCACCGCCACGCCCTGGCCCCCCGCGGCCTGGAACCCGCAGGACCGCCTCGGTATCCGCCTATCCATCGGCCTCGAAGACCCGGACGACCTGATCGCCGATCTCGACGCGGGCTTTGCCGCGATGGCCGCCGGGTGAGCGCCGCTTCCGCCATCGTCGACGGCATCGAGCCGGGCAGCGAGCTCTGGGCGGTCGTCTACACGCTCGACAGTTGGGGTTTCGATCTGTTCGACACCCGAATTTCGGTGTGGACGGTGCTGATGGCGCTGGCGGTGCTCGCGGTCGCGCTGCTGCTCGCGCGGGTGACGATCAAGCTCGCCTGCTGGCTCATCGGCAAGATGCAGGGGCTCGACACCGCGCAGCGGCTGCTGACGCAGAAGCTGGTCTCGATCGCGGTCTGGGTGCTGACGTTCCTGCTGACGATCGACATCCTCGGCATCGACCTGACGGCGCTCGCGGTGTTCTCCGGCGCGTTCGGCCTCGCGCTCGGCTTCGGGCTGCAGAAGACGTTCGGCAACCTCCTCGCCGGGATTATCCTGCTGATGGACCGCTCGATCAAGCCGGGCGACGTGATCGCGGTCAACGACGGGATCAGCAACACCGTCGGCCAGGTGAAGAAGATCGGCCTGCGCGCCGTTTCCGTCACCACCCGCGACAAGAAGGAGTACCTGATCCCCAACGAGAACCTGATGATCAATCAGGTCGAGAACTGGTCGTTCAGCTCGCGCGAAGTGCGCATCCGCGTGCCGCTGACCATTGCCCCCGATGCCGACCTCAAGCTCGCCGAGCGGCTGATGCTCGAGGCGGCGACGGCCACTCCGCGGGTCCTCGTCATGCCGGCGCCGGCGGTCTGGCTGATGGAGCTCAGCGAAGTGGGCGCCAAGTTCGAGATCCGGGTCTGGATCAACGATCCGGAAGAAGGCCTCGCCAACGTCCGCTCCGATGTCCTCAAGCGCGCATGGGAGCTGTTCCAGGAGCACGACGTCGCTCTGCCCAACCGCGCGCTGCGCGACCTCGACTTGCGCGATACGCCTGCCTTGCAGGAACTGATCGCGGCGATCCGCTCTGCAGGCCAGCCCGCGGATCGCGCCAGCTAAAGCTCTCCTAGCCACCCGCCAACGCATTATCGCTGGCGCCGGGCGCCCCCGCCCGCCACATGCGCGTCCATGGTCAAAGTGGGCACAGTCTACCTCGTCGGTGCGGGACCGGGCGATCCGGACCTCCTGACCGTGCGCGCCGCAAGGCTGCTCGCGGAAGCGGGGCTGATCGTGCACGACGGCCTTGTCGACCCGGCGATCCTGGCGCTGGCCAGCGCAAGCGCCGAGCTTGTCTCGGTCGCCAAGAGCCGCGCCCGCCACACCCTGCCGCAGCACGAGATCAACGCCCTGCTGGTCCGCGAAGCGCTCGCCGGACGCCACGTCGTGCGCCTCAAAGGCGGCGATCCGCTCGTCTTCGGCCGCGGCGGCGAGGAAGCCGAAGCCTGCCGCGCCGCCGGCGTTCCGGTGGAGATCGTGCCCGGCGTGACTTCCGCGCTCGGCGCCGCCGCCGCCGCGCAGATCCCGCTGACCCACCGCGATGCTGCCAGCATCGTCAGCTTCGTCGCCGGTCAGTGCAAGGGCCTGGCCGAGCAGAACTGGGCCGGCCTCGCCGGCGCGGGCCGCACCCTGGTGATCTACATGGGCGTCAAGACCGCGCCCCAGATTGCCGAGAAGCTGATCGCCGATGGGCTCTCGCCGCAAGTACCGGTGGCGGTGGTCGAGAACGCCGCCCGCGCCCAGATGCGCGTGCTGCGCGGCTCGCTCGCCGCCTTGCCCGCGCTGGTCGAAACGCAGCGGGTCAGGAGCCCCGCTCTCATCATCATCGGCGACGTCACCGCGCGCAATGACGCGGCGCTCGCCCAAATCGCGCTGGAGGCGCATCCGTGAAGATTTTGACTGGCAACGATTTGAAGAACGGCCGCGTGGTCTGGTGGGACGGCCAGGGCTGGTCGATCCACGTTGAGGACGCGGTGGACGTCGGCGATCAGGCCGACGCCATCCTCTCCCGCGAGGATGCGGCCTGCCGTGTCAACGGCGGCTATGCGATCGATGCCGAGCCCGATCCCTCCGGCCGCGGCGTGCGCCCCGCGCACATCAAGGACCGCATCCGCGCCTACGGCCCGACCGTGCGCCCCGACCTGACTTTGAAGCCGGCGGATCCGAACGCCGGAACCTGGGTGATCTGATGTACAAGTACGACCAATACGACCACGCGATGGTTCGCGCCCGCGTCGAGGATTTCCGCGACCAGGTCCGCCGCCGTCTGGCGGGCCAGATGACGGACGACCAGTTCAAGCCGCTGCGGCTCAAGAACGGGCTCTATCTACAACTGCACGCTTACATGCTGCGCGTCGCCATTCCCTATGGCACGCTCAACAGCACGCAGATGCGCAAGCTGGCGCACATCGCCCGCACCTATGACCGCGGCTATGGCCACTTCACCACGCGCCAGAACCTGCAGTATCACTGGATCAAGCTGGAAGACGCGCCCAACATCCTCGGCGAGCTCGCCGAAGTCGAGATGCACGCGATCCAGACCAGCGGCGAATCCATCCGCAACATCTCCGCCGATCACTATGCCGGCGCCGCGGCCGACGAGATCATGGACCCGCGCCCGTGGGCCGAAACGATCCGGCAGATGACCACGTTCATGCCGGAGTTCAGCTACCTGCCGCGCAAGTTCAAGATCGCGGTCATTGCCGCGGAAGCGGACCGCGCGGCGCTGCGCTGGCACGATTTCGCGCTGCGTATCGTCAAGAACGATGCGGGCGAAGTCGGCTTCCAGGTCTTTGCCGGGGGCGGCATGGGCCGGACCCCGTTCATCGCCTACGAGATTCGTCCGTTCCTGCCGACCGGGCAGATCCTCTCCTATCTTCAGGCCGTCCTGCGGGTGTGGAACCGCCACGCGCGGCGGGACAACATCCACAAGCAGCGGATGAAGATCCTGGTCCACGAGCTGGGCGAGGAGGAATTCCGGCGCCAGGTGGAAGAAGAGTTCCAGCACTTCCTGTCGCTGGGCGAGGACTTCCCGCAGGCCGAATACGATCGGATCGCCGCCTACTTCACGCCGCCGCCGTTCGAAGCCGGCCTGCCCGAAGAGATCGACCGTACCGATCCCGACTTCGCCGTCTGGGTCGACCAGCAGATCGCCGCGCACAAGGCGCCGGGCTATGCGATCGTCAACATCAGCCTCAAGCCGATCCAGGGCATCGGCGGCGACATCTCCGCCGATCAGATGGACGTCGTGGCCGACCTCGCCGAACGTTACAGCTTCGACGAGTTGCGCGTCGCGCATACGCAGAACCTGGTCCTGCCGCACGTCCGCAAGGCCGATCTCTACGCCGTGTGGCAGTCGCTGCGCGACGCCGGCCTTGCCGACGCCAACCTCGACCTGGTCACCGACATCATCGCCTGCCCGGGCCTCGATTATTGCACGCTAGCCAACGCGCGCTCGATTCCCGTGGCCCAGAAGATCGCCGATCGCTTCGCCGATCCCGAGCGGCAGCGCGATCTCGGCGAGCTGAAGATCAAGATCAGCGGCTGCATCAACGCCTGCGGTCACCACCACGCTGGCCACATCGGCATCCTCGGCGTCGACCGTAAGGGTACCGAGAACTACCAGCTCCTGCTCGGCGGCTCGGGCGACGAGACAACCAGCCAGGCCAAGATCACCGGCCCTGGCTTCGATGAAGACGGCATCGTCGATGCGGTCGAACGGGCGGTGGAGCGCTACCGCGAGGTGCGCGAGCCCGGCGAGCGGTTCCTCGACACTTACCGCCGCGTCGGCATGGAAGGATTCAAGGAGGCGATCTATGGCTGATAGCGGCAACCCCATCCCGCAGGCCACCAGCGAAGGCAACACGCTGCGCTTCCGCGACGATCCGGTTCCGGACGAACCCGCGGTCAGCCTCGACGCCTTCCTCGATCAGTCGAACGCCAACTCGGTCAGGATCGAAGCGGGTGACGACGTACGCCTTCTCGGGCCGGTCCTCGAACGCGTGCGCCTGGTGGAAATCGACTTTCCCAAGTTCCGCGACGGCCGCGGCTTCTCCAGCGCGCGCATCCTTCGCGAGATGGGCTACAAGGGCGAGATCAAGGCGACCGGCGACGTGCTGGTCGATCTCGTCTGGTTCATGCGCCGCTGCGGCTTCGACAGCTTCGCGCCTGACGTGCCGCTGAACCTCGAAGACGTTCAGGCTTCGCTCAATCGCTATCCACACGTCTATCAGGAAGCGGCCGACGACGCGGTGCCGATCTGGAAGCTGCGCCATCCGGAACTGCAGAATGGCTAGTCGCGCCGTCGATATCATCGATACTGGTCCCAGCTTCACCCAGGCCGATGCCGACGCGCTCAACGCCCGCTTCGAGGGCGTCGAGATCGGCACGATGCTGCGCGAAATCTTCGCGGAAGGGATGCTGGGCCGCGTCGCGGTGGTATCGTCGTTCGGCACTGAAAGCGCGGTGCTGCTGCATCTCGTCGCGACTGCCGACCCCACCGTGCCGGTCATCTTCGTCGACACTCTGAAGATGTTTCCGGAAACGCTCGAGTACCGCGACACACTCACCGCGCGTCTTGGCCTGGTCAATTCCTCGGTGGTGCAGCCGGACCCTACCGTCCTCGCCGCCAAGGACGAGGCGGGCCTGCGCTGGTCATGGGACCCGGACGGCTGCTGCGAAATCCGCAAGGTGGAACCGCTCAAGCGCGCCAAGCAGGGCCTCGATGCCTGGATTTCGGGCCGCAAGGCCTTCCAGTCGGTCACCCGCCAGAACCTGCCGCGCTTCGAGATCGAGGACGGCCGGCTGAAGATCAATCCGCTCGGCGACTGGACAAAGGCCGATCTCGACGCCTACTTCGAAGCGCACGACCTGCCCCGCCACCCGCTGGAGGCACAAGGCTATCTTTCGGTCGGCTGCGCACCCTGCACCACCACGGTGAAGCCGGGCGAAGACCCGCGCGCGGGCCGCTGGCGGGGCTGGGACAAAGTCGAATGCGGCATCCATTCGCCGAACAATCCGGACGGCCCGCCGAGCAGCGACGACGATCTGCCCCCCGGCTACGAACCGGCATTCTGATCCCTTTGATCTAAAAGGGAAGCCAAGCACCGCCCTTTTCCCTATGGGCGGTGCGCGCGCGATCGTTCGCGCCCCCCAAATGTGAGTCGCAATGTCCTTTTCCCAGCTTCCCCCGATCCTCGGCGAAGCTCTGGCCGCGCGCGGTTACGAGCAGCCCACTCCCGTTCAAGCCGCCGTTCTCGAACCCAAGGCCGCGGGGCGCGATCTGATCGTGTCCGCGCAGACCGGTTCCGGCAAGACGGTAGCGTTCGGCTTGGCGATGGCGCCTGAGCTGCTCACCGACGGGGGCGAGGCGGCCGTCTCGCGCGCGCCGCGCGCGCTGATCATCGCGCCGACGCGCGAGCTGGCCCTGCAGGTCAGCCGCGAGTTCATCTGGCTCTACGGCAAGGCCGGCACGCGTATCGCCACCTGCGTCGGCGGCATGGACGCGTCGAAGGAACGCCGCGCGCTGGCCAGCGGCGCGCAAGTCGTTGTCGGCACGCCCGGCCGCCTGCGAGACCATCTCGAACGCGGCGCGCTCGACCTCTCCGCGCTGCGCACGGTCGTCCTAGACGAGGCCGACGAGATGCTCGACATGGGCTTCCGCGAAGAGCTCGAGGAGATCCTCGACGCCACGCCCGAGGGCCGCAGGACGCTGCTGTTTTCGGCGACAATGCCGCGACCGATCGTCAACCTCGCCAAGCGCTACCAGCGCGACGCGCTGCGGATTTCCACCGCAGGCGATGAACGGGGCCACGGCGACATTGCCTACCAGGCGGTTACCGTATCACCGGCAGAGATCGAGCACGCAGTGGTCAACCTGCTGCGCTTCCACGAAGCGGACACCGCGATGCTGTTCTGCGCGACGCGCGAGAGCGTCCGCCGCCTGCACGCACTGCTGCAGGAGCGCGGCTTCGCCGTCGTCGCGCTGTCGGGGGAGCATTCCCAGAGCGAGCGTAACCAGGCGCTCCAGGCGCTGCGTGACAGGCGCGCGCGCGTCTGCGTCGCCACCGACGTTGCCGCGCGAGGCATCGACCTGCCGACGCTAAGCCTGGTCATCCATGTCGAGATTCCGCGCGATGCGGAGACCTTGCAGCACCGCTCGGGCCGGACCGGGCGGGCCGGCAAGAAGGGCACCGCGGTGCTGATCGTGCCCTACCCGCGCCGCCGGCGGGTCGAAGGCATGCTGCGCGGCGCCCGGATCGAAGCGGAATGGATCGAAGCGCCGACGCCTGAGGCGATCAAGGCGCAGGACCGTCAGCGCCTGCTCGATGCTTTGCTGGCTCCGGCCGAGTTCGACGAGGAAGACCGCGCGCTGGCCGAGCGCCTGATGGCCGAACGCTCGCCCGAGGACATTGCGGCCGCGCTGGTCAGAGCCCATCGCGCCGCCCTGCCGCAGCCTGAAGAGCTGACCGCCGACACGCCGGAAGCGCGCCGCCGCGAGCAGAGCGAACGGCACCGCCCGGGGTTCGAGGATACGGTTTGGTTTCGCATGGACATCGGCAGCCGTCACAACGCCGACCCTCGCTGGATCCTGCCGCTGCTGTGCCGGCGCGGGCACATCACCCGCAACGAGATCGGCGCAATCCGGATCGGCGCCAACGAGACCCACTTCCAGATCCCGCGCGCCATTGCGGGCAAGTTCGCCAGTGCCTTGAAGCGCACGGCCGATGGCAGCGGGGAAGAGGGGGACAGCGTGCTGATCGAACCGTCACCCGATGGTCCTCGGCAAACCGCGCGCAACAACCGCAAGGCCGGTCCGCCGAATGGCCGCTTCGGCAAAGGCCCCAAGCCTGCCTTCAAGGGACCGCGGAAACCCTGGGCCAAGAAGCCCCCGCGCAAAGCCGACTGAGCCGGAGCGCGGTTGGAGGGATGCGCTCCTAGAGCCAGCCCTGCTGGCGATACCACTGGGCGGTTTGTGCCAGGCCTTCGCGGGTTTCGATCTCGGCGCGCCACAGCTCCGGCGGCGGCGCCTTGTCGGGACTGCTGACCCAGTCGGGGTGGCACATGTAGCCGACCCGGTCGGTAGTCAGCTTGGCGCCGTTGCCGCGCACCCGGCAATCGAGCCACGAAGCCGCCCGCATCAGCGGCTTCGGCGTCGCCGGCGCCCACACCGGGCGTCCGACCGCGGCGCCGATAGCCTGGGCGAGCTCACGATGGCTCCAACCGCCCGCCCGCCCGTCGTCGGGTTCGAGGATCATTTCCGACAGACCTGCACCGCCGGGCACCAGATCGAGGAGCAGCCGCGCCAGGTCATGGACGTGGACGATCGATGCGCGGCCCGGCGGCGGCATCGGCACCACGCCCCAGCGCGCCGCCTTGAACAACTCGAGAATCTCCCGGTCGCGGGGCCCGTAGATCGCCGGCGGGCGGACGATGGTCCAATCGAGCTCGCTGGCGCGCACCACCTCCTCGGCATGGCGCTTTGATTCCCCATATCGCGACAATCCGGGCTCGCGCGCCGCAAGCGAGGAGACGAACACGAGCCGCCGAACACCCGCCGCGCGTGCTGCCTCGACAAGCTCTTCGGTGCCCTTGACGTTGCCAAGGTGGAACCCGGTCGGATCGGGCGTGTTGACCACCCCGGCGATGTGCAGCACCGCCTTCGCACCTTGTACAAGGCGGCCTAGCGACGCCTTGTCGGCAAGGTCGCCGCGTACCCATTCGACGCCATCGCATGGGGCCTGTTCGCGCCGCGCCAGCGCCTTGAGCGCCGTGCCGCGGCGGCAGGCTTCCTCGACCACCGCTTGCCCCACGAACCCCGTCGCCCCGGTGACGGCGATCGGGTGATCGTCGGTCAAAGCAGCACCAGTTGATCGCGGTGGATCACCGCCGAGCGCGGCGCATAGCCGAGCAGCTCCGCCTGCTCCTCGCTGCGCCGCCCCTTGATCCGTTCGATCTCGCCCGCATCGTACTCGGCTAGACCTTGGGCCAGCGCCTTACCGCTCTCGTCGCGAACGCCGATGGGATCGCCGCGCGAGAAATCGCCTTCGACCGCGGTTATGCCGCTCGCCAGCAGGCTCTTGCCCTTGAGCAGCGCACCCGCGCAGCCGGCATCGACCACCAGCGCGCCCTTGAGCCGCTGCCGTCCGCCGAGCCACGCCTTGCGCGCCCGGTCGCGGCGGGTCGGCAGGAACAGCGTGCCGGTGTCGCTCCCCACCGCGCGCTCCAGGGGCCGCGGATGCGTGCCATTGACGATCGCCAGCGTGATACCCGCCCGGGTCGCAATCTCGGCCGCCTGCAGCTTGGAGCGCATCCCCCCCGAGCCGAGACCCGAGCCCGAACTACCGCTCGCCATCGAATGAACCGCCTCGGTCACTTCCTCGATCCGCGGCAGCAACCGGGCGCCATCTTCGCGCGGATCGCGGTCATAGAGGCCGTCCACGTCGGACAGCAGCACCACCGCCTGCGCCTGCGCGGCCTGAGCGACGCGCGCTGCCAACCGGTCGTTGTCGCCGAAGCGAATTTCGGCCGTCGCCACCGAATCGTTCTCGTTGATCACAGGAACCGCGCCGGCGCGCAGCAGCCGCCCGAGCGTCGCCGCCGCGTTCAGATAACGGCGGCGGTCCTCGAGATCTTCGAGCGTCAGCAGCAGTTGCGCGGCAGTGAGGCCATGTTCGCCCAGCAGCTCGCTCCACAGGCCCGCCAACGCGATCTGCCCTACCGCCGCCGCCGCCTGCGCATCGGCCAGCGACCCGCGCCCGCCCTTGGCCAGTCCGAGCTTCGCTGCGCCCAGCGCGATCGCGCCAGAGCTGACCACGATAACCTGCTGCCCACGCGCTGCGGCTTCGGCGATTTCCCGAGCCAAGATCGCCAGCCATTCGCGGTTGGGCTTCCCGTCCCCGCCGCCGAACAGCAGCGCAGAACCCACCTTGAGCACCACCCGGTGCGCGGTGGCAGGGTTCGCCAAGTCGGACAAGCGCTCGATCGACATGGCCGCGCGTTAGACGCAGACGCGGACGGCGCAAAGCCCCTCCCGCCGCTCGCTCAATCGGCCTGCGGTTCGAGCGAATAGTCGGGCAGCGAATGGAAAGCGCTGCGCAGCGCGTCGCTCCAGCTGTTGGAGATCGCATCGAAATAGGGATCGCCGTGCTCGATCCGTTTGACGTGATGCGGTTCGAAGCGGTCGCGCTCGATCACCATCAGGTCGAGCGGGAGGCCGACCGAGAGATTGGCCTTCAGCGTAGAATCGAAGCTGACCATCAACAGCTTCACCGCGTCCTCGAAGCTCATCTTGCGGTCGTAACCGCGGATCAGGATGGGGCGGCCGTATTTGGTCTCGCCGACCTGGAAGAACGGCGTGTCCCAGCTCGCCTCGATGAAGTTGCCCTCCGGGTAGATCAGGAACAGCCGCGGCTCCATGCCCTTGATCTGCCCTGCGACGATCAGCGAGGCGGTAAAACGGCCCTTGCCGTGCATCCCATTCTCGTCCTGCGTCTGCCGCACCGTCTGCCGCAGCAGCCGGCCCGCTTCGGCCGCGACCTGGAACATCGTCGGCGATTCGAGCAGCGAGTTGTGCCGTTCTTGCGGCGTCTTGCTCCGCTCCTCCAGCTGGCTGATCACCGCCTGGGTCGTCGCCAGGTTACCGGCGGTCATCATCGTGATGATCCGTTCGCCAGGCTTCGACCAGTGGAACATCTTGCGGAACACCGAGATGTTGTCGACGCCCGAATTGGTCCGGGTGTCGCTCATCAACACCAGGCCCTGTTCGAGCATCATCCCCACGCAGTACGTCATGCCGGCTTGTCCTTCAGGCGACCCGACTCGGACCCTTACTGTTGGGTCGCCTGCTGTTCCACCGCCAGATCGACCGACAGTTCACCCGACGGGGTGCCGAAGCTGACGCCGGTCACGGGCGCGGCATCGCGATAGTCGCGGCCGGTCGCGATGCGAACATAACGCGGATCGGGACTGATCCCGTTCGAGATGTCGAATCCGACCCAGCCCAGGTTGTGCACCCAGGCTTCCGCCCAGGCGTGAGTGGCTTCCTGCTCGATGCGGTCGTCCATCATCAGGTAGCCGCTGACATAGCGCGCCGGAATCTCGAGCGCCCGGGCCGCGGCGATGAATATCTGCGCATGGTCCTGACATACCCCGCGCCCGCTTGCGCAGGCATCCTCGGCGGTGGTTTGGGCATCCGTATGCCCGACGTCGTACACCACCCGCTCCCGAATCCGCGCCGAGAGGTTGTGCAGCGTCGGCACCATACCCTCCTCGCTCCGCTCGACCGAGGCGATCAGTTGACGAATGCGCGGGCCGGGCCGGGTCAAAGGGGTATGGCTGAGGAAGGCCCATAACGGCAGGTGCCCCGAATGCGGCCCGAGGACACCGGCGACATCGCGGGTCTCGACGGTGCCGCGGGAGACGACGACCACTTCCTGCGTTCCCTCTCCCACGGAGACGAGCGTCACGTGGTTGTGGTGCTGATCGTCGTACGAGAGCTCTTCGCGCGCGCCCTGGTACTCGCGCGTCCAGTCGATGATCGACTGGCCCTGCGTCTCCTTCGGAGTCAGCCGCAGCCGCTGCAGGCCATAATGTGCCGGTTCCGAGAAGCGGTAGCGGGTGGTGTGACGGATCGCGAGGCGCATGTCTGTTCTCGCCTTCTCAAGCCGTGAAGCGATATTGCTCGGCGATCGCGTTCGCCACGTCGCGGTTGCGGACGATGAACGCGAGCAGGAATTCGTGCAGCCCGCTGTCGAAGATCTCGTCGATCGAACCGCCGGTGAGCTGCTGGGCGGCCAGGCGCATGATCTCATGGGCCGGCCCTTCGTTGCCATGCAGCCGCGCCAGCACCGTCAGAGTGTCGCGTATCGCCGCGTAGGAAAACGCCAGGCTGCGCGGGAATCGTTCATCGAGGATCAGGAACTCGGCGATCGACCGGGAATCCATCCGCCCGGCGTTGAGCCAGCGATAAGCCCGCTCTCCAGAAAGCGACCGCAAGATGTTTTCCCACTGCGCGGTGTCGAGCGCCGATCCCACATAAGCGAGCGACGGCAGCAGCAGGTAGTATTTGACGTCGAGAATCCGCGCGGTGTTGTCGGCGCGCTCGATGAACGTGCCGGCGCGCGCAAAACAGTATGACTCGTTGCGCAGCATCGAATCGTGCGTCGCCCCGCGGACCAGCGTCGATTCCCGGCGGATGGCTGCCAGCACCTGCCACAATCCGGTGATCCGCACCGGCCGCAGCAACAGCTCGCGCTGCGCCATCCAACCTTCGTTGATCGCTTCCCAGACTTCCAGCGTCAGAGCCGAGCGGCACATGCGCGCGTTGAACCGCGCCGCCTCGATCATCGCCAGCACGCTTTCCGGATTGTCTTTCCCTCTTAGAACGAAATCGCAGACATGCGCGCTGGAGAAGTCGTGATGATGCGCTTCGTAGCTCTGCAACAGGCCGAGCGTGGTCAGGACCGAACGCCATTCCTCAACCGCGGCATCGGCTCCGCGGGTCATCGCCATCCGGTGTCCGGCCGCGAGCAGGCGCGCCGTGTTCTCGGCCCGCTCGAGATAGCGGTACATCCAGAAGATGCCGTTGGCGACGCGGCCTAGCATGGCTGGGTCCGGTCCATCAGTCGTCCAGCACCCAGCTGTCCTTGGTGCCGCCGCCCTGGCTCGAGTTCACCACCAGTGACCCCTTCTTCAACGCGACGCGCGTCAGCCCGCCCGGCGTGACTTCGATGCCTTCCGGCGAGACGAGCACGAACGGGCGCAAGTCCACGTGACGGGGAGCCAGGCCCGCCTTTGCAAAGACCGGGACGGTCGACAGCGCGAGTGTCGGTTGGGCGATGTAGTTGCTGGGGCTGGCGGTCAGCTTGGCGCGGAACTCGGCCAACTCGCGCTTGCTTGCGGCAGGGCCGATCAGCATCCCGTATCCGCCCGAGCCGTGCACTTCCTTGACCACCAGCTCGCTCAGGTGCTCGAGGACGTATTTCAGGCTGTCCGGATCGGCGCAGCGCCAGGTCTGCACGTTCGGCAGCTGCGGCTTCTCGCCGGTGTAGAACTCGACGATCTCCGGCATGAATGAGTAGATCGCCTTGTCGTCGCCGATCCCGGTGCCCGGTGCGTTGGCGATCGTGATCCCGCCGGCGCGATAGACGTCCATAATGCCCGGCACGCCCAGCAAGCTGTCGGGCTTGAAGGTCAGCGGATCGAGGAACTCGTCGTCGACGCGCCGATAGAGCACGTCGATCGGCCGGTAGCCGCGCGTCGTGCGCATCTGCACGCGCCCGTCCACGACTCTAAGGTCGCTGCCTTCGACCAGCTCAGCCCCCATCTGGTCTGCGAGGAACGCGTGCTCGAAGTAGGCAGAATTGTAGATCCCCGGAGTCAGCACCGCGACGACCGGCATGTCCGGCGTGCCCGCCGGCGCACAAGCAGCCAGGCTCTTCGCCAGCCGCCGCGGATAGTTGGAGACCGGCTGCACTTTCACCCGGGCGAACAGCTCGGGGAACATCGCCATCATCGTCTCGCGGTTCTCGAGCATGTAGCTGACGCCCGACGGCGTGCGCGCGTTGTCCTCCAGCACCAGGAACTCGTCGGGGCCGGTACGGACCAGATCGATGCCGACGATATGGGTGTACACCCCACCCGGCGGCGTGAAGCCGACCATCTCCGGCAGCCAGGCCGGGTTGTTGCGGAACAGGCGCTCCGGCAGCCGGCCGGACCGGATGATCTCCTGCCGGTGATAGAGATCGTGCATAAACGCGTTGAGCGCCCGCACCCGCTGCTCGATCCCGCGCGACAGCCGCCGCCATTCGCTGCTGGTTATGATCCGCGGCACCATGTCGAACGGGATGAGCCGTTCCTCGGCATCGTCCTCGCCATAGACGTTGAAGGTGATGCCGGTGCGGCGGAAGAACCCTTCGGCTTCCTGCGACTTGCGGTGCAGCCAGCGCGCGTCCTGCTCGGCCATCCAGGCCGCATAGTCGCGATAGGCCGGCCGAACGGAACCGTCCGGGCCGTGCATCTCGTCGAACTGAACCTCGCCGTGTCCGCTCATGATCCCCGTGTGCTGCAACGCAACATGACACGGATCAGAGGAACCGCAAGACCCTGTTACGTAGCGGACAAATCCGTCAGCCGCGTTCCAGTTCCGTCGCCACCGCGCGAATGGCCTCGGCCGAATGGGCAAAGCCCAGGTGACTGCAGCGCAAGGCGATGGCCCGGTCGCGTTCACCTGGCCGGCCGCAGGCGCTCCGCGCCGAAACAACGCCATCGCGCGGGCTCCATAGCGCCACCGTCTCGACCGGCGGCTTGGCCGACACTTCCGCTTTAATCGGCGGCTGATCGACCGGATGGCCGGTCACCACCTGGTAGATGTGCCAGGCGTTGTTGGCATACAGCGAGCCGGAGAACGGGCTGCCCATCGTCACGACTTTGGCGATGAGATCGGGGTGCCGTTTGGCGAGCTCGCGCGCAAAAATTCCGCCGAGGCTCCAGCCGACCAGCACGACCTCCTGGCCATAACGGTCGCGTATCCGCCGCACCCGGTCTTCCAGGAGCGCGAAGTTCCGTTCCGTCGGGCCGAGATTGAAGCTAAGCCCCCAGCGTTTGACCTTGTGCCCGGCACGCTCAAGGCAGCGGGCCATGTAGCGCATCCGCAGCGGGTGCGTGCCGAAGCCCGGAAGCAGCATCACCACCCGCGGGTTCTTGCTGCGCGGCAGGACGAGCCGCGGCCGGAAGACCCGCACGATCGGCTCGAACCAGGCCGCGAGCTCACCCCATAGGAACTTGCGGTGGGGGCCGCGCTCGCCCGCCGGCGGCTTGTGGCGCAGCAGCAGCTCCAGACGTCGCGTGATCGGATGCTGCGCGAGCGAAGCGGGGAATGTCGCGCGGGCGTTCATGGCTCCAACTCTAAGCGAACGGGGTTTGTCCGCTCATGAACGCCCGGCAATGCTAGACGGTCCCCTCCGTTAGCTTCGCCCTCGCCTTAACTCAGGCGGCGCAGTCGCCAATCCGCTGGGAGGTCACGCGCATCTTCATCCGCGTCTCTCCAACGTTGGGGATGCTCTGGGTCATGTCCATCGTCATCGCCGAGCTCTCGGCCGCCATCGTCCCGTCCATCCGTACCGTGCTGGCGATCCCGTCCGCAGCACACTGCATGTCCGCGCTCACCGTGGCGCCGGAGACGTTGAATGCGTTCATCGTGCAATCGCCCTCGGCGAGGTTCTTGACCATCTCTTCGGGACCGTTCCGGGCGGCGTCCTCTTCAGTCATGCAGAAGCTGTTGCCTTCGGCTAGGCCGCTGGCGAAGATCTGCTGCATCTGCTGCTTGGCGCCCTCCGGCATCCCCGGCACGTCGAACTCAAGGAGCTCGATCGATGCCCGGTACTGGCCCGGGCGCGGCTGGATCAGGCCCTGGGCTTCGGCTGCGACTTCGTCGGCCGACAGGTTGCCGTCGCCATCCGAATCCGCCCCGCCACCGCAACCGGCGAGCACAATCGCCGCGGCAAGCGGCAGCGAGTAAGCAATGCGCATTGAGTTTCCCCCTTTGAACTGACGGCCCGGGCCGTGTGCCTCCAACGCTAACAGCGACACGCCATGCTGCCAACGATTGCGGTGGGGCATACCGTGTTCCATATTCGTACACATGGCCGAACTCGTCATTCGCAGAGGCTTGGAGGAACCCGACACCTCCGCCGCCTTCACCCCGCACAAGCCGCAGCGCCC
>JAJUJV010000019.1 GCA_029265155.1 Altererythrobacter sp.
CACGTCCTCGCAGGACTGCGTGATCGGCACGGAGGGCGGGCAGGAAGTGGTCGCTGGACGCGCCGCGCTGCGCTGGCTGGTCAACGACCGGATCGAGAACAACCTGATCGTCGATGTGACCCGGGACCGCTCAGAGCCGTCGCCCGGCAAGGCGATCTTCCTTCCGCCAAACCCGGCCAACGGCAACGACTACGTCACCGGACGGCAGTCGTACACCAACTATGCGACTTACACCGGCTATCCGGGTGAGCCGAACCAGTATACCAACCCGGCGATCAGCCATCTCGACAGCTGGGGCGTGTCGAACACGCTGGAAATCGAGCTGACCGACAACCTGGCGTTCACGTCGATCACCGCCTTCCGCCATGCCGATGGCCAGTCGGCTTGGGACGGCGACAACGGGCCGGAGAACGTCTCCAACAACTTTTCGACCTTCTACCACGACCAGTTCACGCAGGAACTGCGGCTGTCCGCGGCATTCGGGGAGATGGTCGACCTGACAGTGGGCGGTTATTACTACAAGGGAGACAGCGGTCTGGGCGGCCGGGTCCATGTCGGCGGGGCAGGGCTCGACTTCGTGCCCAATGACCCGTTCGACCAGACTTCTATCTCCGCGTTCGCGCACGGCGTGCTGCACGTGACCGACGGGCTCAATGTGACCGGCGGGCTGCGCTATACCGACGAAGAGAAGACCTACACCTTCAGCCGCACCAGCCCGCTGCCCGGCGTACCGACCGACTTCCGGGTCGCGCCGCTTGACGGGCTGAGCCGGACTTTTGCCGGCGACAACATCGACTGGCGCCTGGCGGTTGATTACGAAGTCGCGCCCGACATCCGCTTCTACGGGCAAGTGGCGACGGGCTTCAAAGGCGGCGGCGTGAACCCGCGGCCGTACTACGAGACGCAGGCAGTGCCTTATGACCAGGAGAAGGCGACCTCCTACGAACTGGGGCTGAAGAGCACCTGGCTCGAGCGCCGGCTGCGGCTCAACCTGGCGTACTATCACACCGACTACAGCGACTATCAGGGCCAGGTCAGCCTGTGCCATGACATCACGCCCGAGCCGCTGTGGAACACGCCGGCCGATCTGTGCACGGCGACGCGCAACGTCGGCGATGCCAAGATCGACGGTTTCGAAGTCGAACTCGACGCGCGGCCGATCCCCGGCCTGTCGATCGACGGGGCGCTGAGCTACACCGACTTCCGCTTCATCAACGCCATCGAGGGCAGCAACATCGTGCCCGGCGTGACGCAGGCGGCGTTCGTGCCGGAGTGGAAGTATGCGCTGGGCGCGCAGTACGAGATTTGGCTCGGCGATGCGGGCACGCTGACGCCGCGGCTCGACTGGACCTGGCAGTCGGAAATGCAGAGCACGATCCCGAACAACGCGCCGGGTTACGAACTTGGCGAGATCGAATCGCGCGGCTTGCTCAACGCGCGGATCACCTATCGCACTGCAGACGAGGACTGGGAGTTCGCGCTGGCGGCGACCAACCTGACCGATCAGTTCTATTACAACAACAAGTTCGACCGCTCGAACCAGGTCGGCGGCAATGCCTATGGCATGCCCGGCCGGCCGCGCGAGTTCATGGCGAGCATCAAACGCAACTTCTGAGCGGGCGAGCGCAAGCAGTGAAGGGGCCGGAGGAGCGATCTTCCGGCCCTTTCTTGTACGCGGAGCTCAGGCCGGCGCGGGTTGTTCGGGGACGTGGGTGTCTTCGTGGTCGACGCGGACGAAGGACATCATGCCGTCGGGCTCGATGAAGCCGAACTTGACCTCGTCGAGCCGTTCGATGCCAGCTTTGTGCATCTCGGAGAAGATCTCGTCTGGGCGGAGCCGCTCCTTACGGGTGACATCCTCGAGGATGCGGCCGTGGTAAACGACCAGCGCGGGGGAGGCTTCAGTGAGCTTCTGCATGGCCTTGAAGCGATAGCTGAGCGCCGAGTGCGCGAAGGCGAGCACGAGCAGCGTCGCCGCGCCGAACACGGCGCCGGTGAAGGATTCGTCCCCGGCGGTGAGGGCGGGCGAGACGATCTCGGCGATGAGCAGCAGCATGACGAGCTCGAACGGCGAGAGCTGGCTGAGCTCGCGCTTGCCGAGCGCGCGGAAGGCGAGCGTCAGCAGGACGTAGATGCAGGCGATGCGGATCACGACTTCCATCGATCAGTCCTCGTGCGGGCGGGGCAAGGGGAGAGCGGCGGTCATGGGAAGATCGTCGTGCGGACCGGAAGCTCGGCGGTGCCGCCGGCGTGGTCAACCCCGATCGTCCCTTCGTGACGGCCGTATTCGCGGGCGAGCACCTCGATCGCGATGCGCCGGGTCTCGCCGGGTTCCAGCGTGTCGATGGTAAAGACGTAGGGATGCTCCGGCTCCGGGGTGAACATCAGGTTCTCGAAGGCTTCGACAAAGGCGGGCTCGAACGCGACTTCGATGTCGCTGACGGGCGCGGCGGCCTCGTTGCTGAGGTCGACGGTGATCCGTTCCGTCATCGCATTCCGGATGCGCGAGGGGTATTCCGCCTCGATCGTGAGGCTGCCGGCGCGGGCCTCCTGGCGCTCCATGGCCGGGCCGAAAGCGCCCGCGAGGGCGGCGAGGGGGAGCAGCGCCATGATCCCCACGCCAACGATCTCGAGCTTGCGGAAACGGAGGCGAGGCTGCACCTCGGGAGCCTGCGGCGGCTCCTCGCGCGGTTCGGTCATGCGACAGAAACACCCGAACGGGCATTTTGGCTCCCGCAGCGCCCCTACGCTTGACTTTTCTGCGGGCTTGCGCTTTGGGGCGGCGCTTCCAGGGTGACGGCAGCGGCCCTCAACGGCTGCCTGGACCGGGCTACCTGATACGGGCCCCTTACGAACGGAGTAATGATATGAAGCACGGCATTTCCGGCCGCAAGCTGCAGCGCAAGTCCGGCCACCGCGCCGCCCTGCTGCGCAACATGGCCGCCGCCCTGATCAAGCACGAGCAGATCAAAACCACCACGCCGAAGGCGAAGGAACTGCGCCCTTACGTCGAGAAGCTGATCACGCTGGCGAAGCGTGGCGGCCTGTCGAACCGCCGCCTGGCGCACAGCCGCCTGCTCGACGAAGCGCAGGAGCGCAAGCTGTTCGAAGTTCTGGCCGAGCGCTACGCCGGCCGCGAAGGCGGCTACACCCGCATCATCAAGGCCGGCATTCGCGCTTCGGACGCGGCGCCGATCGCCTACATCGAGCTGGTCGACCGCGACGTCGACGCCAAGGGCCAGGACAGCGGCTCGACGCAGGACGAGGACGCGCTCGAAGAGGCGTGAGGCTTTTACCCACTCGTTGGATCAGAGAGGGGCTTCGCGGTGGCGAGGCCCTTTTTGTTTTCGGCGTTATGATGATTTCTCTCACGCGAAGGGCGGGAAGGGACCAACCACCCATTTTCGTCATTCCCGCGAAAGCGGGAACCTAACGGTAAGTTAGCGCACGGTCACCCTAGGTCTCCCCGTTCTGCCTGCGGCAGTGCTTCGCAACCGCGGGGATGCCGAAGGTTTGAGTGGCGGCTTCTCAACTTCTTGCGCCTTTGCGCGAGTTCGTTCCTCCTCCGCCGCGAGTTGCAATGAGCGCGGTGGTGGTTACATCTGCAACGGATTCTTGCATTCTTCCGGAGCCTTTGATGCGCCTTCCCGTCCTTGCTGCGGCTGTCTATGCCGCGGCCCTTTCCACTTCCGTACAAGCGCAGGACATGACCGTATCCGAATACCCAGAGACCCGCCGCGGCGAGGTCGTCGAGACGCTGTTCGGCGAAGAGATCGCCGATCCCTATCGCTGGCTCGAGGACGACGTCCGCAACAATCCGGAAGTGGCCGACTGGGTCGAGCGGCAGAACGCGGTGACCGACGCCTACCTCGCGAAGCTGCCGGCGCGCGACTGGTTCAAGGAGCGGATCGGGGAGCTCTACGACTACGAACGGTTCTCGACGCCGGTGAAGCGCGGCAACCGCTATTTCTACCAGCACAATTCGGGGCTGCAGAACCAGAACCCGCTTTATGTGCGTGAGGGGCTGGACGGCGAGCCGCGGCTGCTGATCGATCCCAATGCCTGGGCCGACGACGGCGCCACCGCGCTGAGCGACTGGAAGGCTTCGCCCGACGGTTCCAAGGTGCTCTACAGCGTGCAGGACGGCGGCAGCGACTGGCGCATCCTGCGCGTGCTCGACGTGGCGACCGGGCAGCCGGTGGGTGAAGAGATCCGCTGGGCCAAATTCACCGATCTCGCCTGGGTGGGGGAGGAAGGATTCCTCTATTCGCGCTTTCCGGAGCCCGAGGAAGGACAGGACTTCCAGGCGCTGAACTACGACCAGGCGGTCTATTTCCACCGCCTCGGCACGCCGCAGAGCGAGGACCAGCTCGTCTATGCGACGCCCGAGCAGCGCGAGCAGAACCACACCGCGAGCGTGACGAGCGACGGTCGCTGGGCCATCGTCACCAGCTCGATCGGCACCGACGCCCGCTACGAAGTGCGGGCGATCGACCTCGCCGCGCGCGGCACGAACGGCCGGGCGGCGCGCGAGCTGGTGACCGGGTTCGAGAATGCCTGGAGCCTGATCGACGGTGTCGATGGAACGCTGTGGTTCGCGACCAACAAGGACGCGCCGCGTTATCGCGTGGTGTCGATCGACTTGGACGCTGCCGGGAGCGACTGGCGCGAAGTGGTGGCCGAGACCGAGCAGCCGATCGACGGCGCCTCGATCGTCGGCGATCGGCTGATCCTGTCGTACCTCAAGGATGCGAGCTCGCTGGCGCGCACGTTCGACCTCCAGGGCCGCGAGCTCGCGCCGGTGGAGCTCGGCGGGATCGGCAGCGTCGGCGGGTTCACCGGCAAGCCGGGCGACCCGGAGACGTTCTACAGCTTCTCCAGCTTCAATCGCCCCGCGACGATCTATCGGCTGAACGTCGCGACGGGCGAGACGTCAGTGTTCGCGGAGCCCAAGCTGGTGTTCGACCCCGAGACCATCGCGGTCGAGCAGCGGTTCTATGCCTCGAAGGACGGGACGCGGGTTCCGGTATTCATCGTCCGCCGCAAGGACGTGAGCGCGCCGGCACCGACGCTGCTCTACGGCTATGGCGGGTTCGACATTTCGCTGACCCCAAGCTTCTCGGCAGCGCGGATCGCGTGGGTCGAGGCGGGCGGCGTGTTCGCGCTCGCCAACATCCGCGGCGGCGGCGAGTACGGCAAGGCGTGGCATGACGGCGGGCGGCTGGCCAACAAGCAGAACGTGTTCGACGACTTCGTCGCCGCGGCCGAGTTCCTGAAGGCCGAAGGCGTGGCGAGCGAAGTCGCGGTACAAGGCGGATCGAACGGCGGCCTGCTGGTCGGCGCGGTAGCCAACCAGCGGCCCGACCTGTTTGCGGCGGGCAACGCTGCGGTGGGCGTCATGGACATGCTGCGCTTCGACCGCTGGACGGCGGGGCGTTACTGGGTCGACGACTACGGCTACCCTTCGAAGGAGGAGGATTTCCGCGTGCTGCGCGCCTATTCGCCGCTGCACAACATCAAGCCGGACACCGAGTATCCGGCGGTGCTGGTCACGACCGCGGATACCGACGACCGCGTGGTGCCGGGGCACAGCTTCAAGTACACTGCGGCGCTGCAGGCGGCGAACCTGGGGCCCAAGCCGCAACTGATCCGCATCGAGACGCGGGCCGGGCACGGTTCGGGCAAGCCGACCGACAAGGCGATCGAGGAAGCGGCCGACGTGCTGAGCTTCCTGGCGTATTGGACGGGTCTGAAGGCGCCAGAATAAGTAGCAGTTCGTGCCGGGTGCGCTAAGGAAGTAGGGGGCGCAGCCAGGAAGCGGGGCGTGAGACGCTCTGCATTGCCGCGTCCCCCGCTGCGCAGCTCCTGGCGATGACGAGACCTGTCGTTCATGTGGGCGTGTAGGTTTCTGAACGAATGCTAACGGCGACATTCAGTCTCGCCACATCGCACATAGGTATCTTGAAGCTCGTGACGGGGCAGTTCGCCCCCTGAGCCGAGAGGACCGAGAGATGAAGACCATGACCAAAGCTCTAGTCGGTGCTGTCGCGGCTGGTGCGATGGCGATGGGCGCGGTTGCTCCTGCACAGGCGCAATCGCAGTGGCGCGACCGCGATCGCGGCGGGATCAGTGCCGGAGAGATCATTGCCGGCGCGCTGATCATCGGTGGGATCGCCGCGGTGGCTTCGGCCGCGAGCCGCGACCGCTATGACCGGTACGATCGTGGCGGTTGGGACCGCGCCGGCAACCCGCGCGCCGCTGTCGAGCAATGCGTCTATGCGGCCGAGCGCAACGCGAGCCGCCGTGCCTATCGCAGCGGGGCCAAGGTTACCGACATTCGCAATGTCGACCGCAAGCGCGATGGCTACACGGTGAAAGGCCGCATCGCGGTCAACACGAACAACCGCGATTGGCGCCGGGGCTGGAACAACGACTATCGCGGCTGGAACAACCGCTACAGCGGCTACGACGCCGGACGGTTCACCTGCAAGGTACGTAACGGACGCATCGTCGACATCGACTACAGCGGTATCCGCGGGCTGTGAGCGGTTCAGCCTGTCGCAACCGGCGGCCGGCTAAGCGGAACAACATAGGGTGCGGCGCCTTGCCGCACCCACACAAGGATGCCGCGATGGCTCTGAGATTGAACAAGCTGGCCGCCGCGACTGCTGTCGCCGCGGCCTTTTCGTTAATGGCAACGCCGGCGGCGGCGATCGAGCTGCCGCGCGCGGCAGCCGTGGACGTCTTCGACGGCAAAGCGCTCGATGTCGAGCGCGATCGCCGGCGGCGCGGGGACCGTGACCGCTATCGCCACCGCGGCCGCAGCAGCGGGATCAGTACCGGCGACGTGGTTGCGGGCGCACTGGTGATAGGGGCCATCGCCGCGATTGCGGCCGGGTCCAAGAGCCGCAACGATCGCGCCCCCGACAATGCAGGCTATGGCTATGCCACGGCGGAACCCTATGCGGGCAGCGACAGCCGCGGCATCGACCGAGCCGTCGACATCTGCGTGAGCGAGGCCGAACGCGGGGCGGACCGGGTCGGCAGCGTCGATGGC
Organism: Altererythrobacter sp.; assembly: GCA_029265155.1. Lineage (GTDB taxonomy): Bacteria > Pseudomonadota > Alphaproteobacteria > Sphingomonadales > Sphingomonadaceae > Croceibacterium_A. The sequence goes on from JAJUJV010000019.1 coordinate 7,058, forward strand.
GCCGCTCGCACCGCGGAAGGCTGGCGAGTCTCAGGCGAATTCGAGAACGGCGCGCTCTGGTCCTGCGCGATCGGCAACGACGGCCGGATCACTGACATGAACCTGGGTACTTACGGTTATGGGACGGCGCCGGCCGAGCAGGTCGAGGACAACCAGTGGGATGACGCGACTTATGCGCGGATCCGCGCGCAGCAGGGCGGCGTGGGCGGACCGGTCGATGCTGATCTCGGGAGCTACGGATACTAATCCAGCTGGTAGGGCGGGTTCTAGGACTTCTTCCGCTCGCGCGAATAGCCGGGCAATTCGATGTGCCAGATCATCGCCGCGCCGCGCAGCGCAAAGCCTGCCAGCGCGGCGACCACGCCCGTGATGCCATGGGGCAACCCGGCCATCACCCCGAGCGTATAGAGCGTGGCGGCAAGCGCGGCGGCAGTGACGTAGAGTTCTGGCCGCATAAGGACCGAAGGCACCCCAGCGATAATGTCGCGGATGATGCCGCCGACGCAGCCAGTAATCACGCCGAGCACCATAGCCGGCAGAGGCGCAACTCCGAACGCCAGCGCCTTGGCGGCGCCGAGCACAGCGAAAGAGGCCAATCCGGCGGCATCGGCCCATTCGAGCAACTGTCCTTCCCACCAGCGGCGCGGTGTGAACCACGCCATCAACGCTATCGCCAGGATCATGGCGGCCACCCACGGATCCCGCAGCCAGAATGCAGGGACGCCGATCAGCACGTCGCGCACCGAGCCGCCTCCCACACCCGTCAGAAGCGCGAAGAAAGCCATGGTCACGAAAGTCTGCTTGAGGCGTGCGGCCACTAATGCGCCGCTGAGCGCAAAGACAGCGGTGCCGGCGAGATCGAGCAGCGGCGGCAGGACCGGAGGGACGGCGGCGGCGGTCGTCATGCGCGGACCCGCGCCTTGCGGCGGCGGAACAGCAGGATCGTGCCAAGGCTCGCGCCGAGCAGCGTGACGATCGCGAAGACGATCACGAAGGGGTTCTGCGTGTCCTCGCGCGTTTGCGGGTCCATGATGTGGAGGCCCCACATCAGGTCGTAGAGCCGCCACTGGCCGGTACGCAGGAACAGCACTTCGCCGGTCGCATCGTCGATGTAGAGGTTGACCCCGTCGGCGAAGCGGGCCTGCCAGACGGCGCCGGTGGCGCGGGCTTCGATGGGCGCTTCGCCGGGCGGGAAGTACGCGACGGCTTCGAGCGCGCTGTCGCCCGCATAAGCGGCGCGGGCGATGCGCTCGGCTTCGTCCTTCACCACCGGCGGGGTGGCGGTGCCGTGGACGGCCGAATAGCGCCAGCGGGCGCCGTCGGCCGCGGTGACGATCCACTGCGGGCCGTCGGGGTGCGGGACGAGCCGTGCCTCGCGGATGGGTTCGCCGATGTTCGCGGGGAAAGCGACTTGCGCGGGATCGATGGCGGCGGCGGGCGCGCGCAAGTGGTCGCCGCGGACCTGCTCGATCGGCCGCGCGACCATCACGAGCCCGGTCACTGCCCACATCAGGATCGGCAGCGCGACGATCCAGCCGAGCCAGATGTGCCAGCGGGCGAAACGCTGCATGAGGCGGGGGCGGAGCATGGGGAACGGAGTTAGCGCGGTTCGCCCGCCATGGCGAGCGGCTCGGTTTGCGCGCTCAATCCTTGGCGAAGAGCTGGCCCAGATCGGCGAAAGCCTTCATCTCGATCGCGTTGCCGCTGGGGTCGCGGAAGAACATCGTCGCTTGCTCGCCCGGCTGGCCTTCGAAGCGGATGTGCGGCTCGATGACGAACTCGGTGCCGGCGGCGGTCAGGCGATCGGCGAGGGTTTGCCAGTCCTCGAGCGTGAGGACGATGCCGAAGTGAGGGACGGGGACGTCGCGGCCGTCGACCGGATTGTGCGCGGCGGCGGGGGCTGCGTCGGGTGCGAGGTGGGCGACGATCTGGTGGCCGTAGAAATCGAAGTCGATCCACTGGTCCGAACCGCGCCCTTCGCGGCAGCCAATCACCCCGCCCCAAAATTCGCGGGCGGCGGCAAGGTCGTGGACGGGAAAGGCGAGGTGGAACGGGCGAAGGGTCATGGAGAGGCCGCGAGTGGCTGTAGGCGGTGCCGTTTCCTAAATATGGATCGGCTTGCCCTGCACCGCCATCGCCGCTTCCTTGAGCGCCTCGCTGTGCGTGGGATGGGCGTGGCAGGTGTAGGCGATGTCTTCGCTGGTGGCGCCGAATTCCATCGCTTGCGCGGCCTGGGCGATCATCGTTCCGGCGACGCTGGCGATCATCCATACGCCCAGGACGCGGTCGGTCTTGGCGTCGGCGACGACCTTGACGAAGCCGTCGGTGTCGCGGTTGGTTTTGGCGCGGCTGTTGGCCATCATCGGGAACTTGCCGACCTTGATCTCGTGCCCGGCCTCCTTGGCGGCTTCCTCGGTGAGGCCGACCCCGGCGATCTCGGGCATCGTGTAGACGACGCTGGGGATTACCGCGTGGTTCACGATGCCGGTCTGACCGGCGATGTTCTCGGCGACGGCGACGCCTTCGTCCTCGGCCTTGTGGGCGAGCATCGGGCCGGGGATCACATCGCCGATAGCCCAGACGCCGTCGACCGAGGTGGCGAAATCTTCGTCGGTTTCGATCTGGCCGCGGTCGTTCGGTTTCAGGCCGATGGCGTCGAGGTTGAGACCTTCGGTGTTGGGCCGGCGGCCGATGGCGACCAGCACGCAATCGGCCTCGAGCGTTTCGCTGTCGCCGCCGGCGGCGGGTTCGAGCGTGAGGGTGGCCTTCTTGCCCTTGACGGTGACGCCGGTGACCTTGGTCGAGAGGCGCAGCTCCATGCCCTGCTTCTTGAACAGCTTGGCGGCTTCCTTGCGGACTTCGCCATCCATGCCGGGAAGGAGCTGGTCGAGGAATTCGACGACCGTGACCTTGGCGCCGAGGCGGCGCCAGACGCTGCCGAGCTCGAGCCCGATCACGCCGCCGCCGATGACGACGAGATGCTGCGGGACCCGGTCGAGCGCGAGCGCGCCGGTGGAATCGACCACGATGCCCGCCTCGTTATCGACCGCGACGCCGGGCAGCGGAGTGACCGAGGAGCCGGTGGCGATGACGACGTTCTTCGCAGTGACCGTCTCGTCCCCGACCTTGATCGTGTGCGCATCCTCGAACGCGGCGCGGCCTTTCAGCCAGGTAACCTTGTTCTTCTTGAACAGGTACTCGATGCCGCCGGTCAATTCCTTGACGGCGGTCGCCTTCTCGCTCTGCAGCTTGGCGACATCGACGCGGGCGTTGTCGGTGACGATGCCGAACTTGGCGAGCGTGCCGTCGGCCAGTTCCTCGAACAACTCGGAGCCGTGGAGCAGCGCCTTGGAAGGGATGCAGCCGACGTTGAGGCACGTGCCGCCGAGCGTCTCGCGGCTTTCGGCGCAGGCGGTCTTGAGCCCGAGCTGCGCGGCGCGGATCGCGGCGACATAGCCGCCGGGGCCGGCACCGATGACGAGAACGTCGTAGTCGTATTCAGCCATTCTTCACTCCGTGCGTCCCTGCGAAGGCAGGAACCTCGTGCCGCAAACGGTTTCCTGCCGCCTTAGGCTCCGGCCTGCGCCGGGGCTCAGAGGTCGATCAGCATCCGCATGGGATCCTCGATCGCTTCCTTGATGATCCTGAGCGTGGTGACGGCTTCGCGGCCGTCGATGAGCCGGTGGTCGTAGCTCAGGGCAAGATACATCATCGGCCGGATGACGACTTCGCCATTGAGTGCGACTGGCCGGTCCTCGATGCGGTGGAGGCCGAGCACGGCGCTCTGCGGCGGGTTGATGATCGGGGTGCTCATCAGGCTGCCGAACACGCCGCCGTTGGAGATGGTGAAAGTGCCGCCGCGCATGTCTTCCATGGTCAGCGTGCCGTCCTTGGCCTTCTGGCCGTAGTTGGCGATCGCCTGCTCGATCTCGGCGAAGCTCATCTTGTCGGCGTTGCGGACGACGGGGACGACGAGGCCGTTCGGCGCGCTGACCGCGATCGAGATGTCGACGTAATCGTGATAAACGATTTCGTCGCCCTGGATCTGCGCGTTGGCTGCGGGCACGTCCTTCAGCGCGAGGCATGCGGCCTTGGCGAAGAAGCTCATGAAGCCGAGCTTGATGCCGTGCTTCTTCGCGAAGAGGTCCTTGTAGGCTTCGCGCGCTTCGATGACCGCGGTCATGTCGCAGTCGTTGAAGGTGGTGAGCAACGCCGCTTCTTCCTGCGCACCCTTGAGGCGGCGGGCGATGGTCTGGCGCATGCGGGTCATCTTGACCCGCTCCTCGCGCCGCTCACCGCTGGCCTTCGCGGTTTCGGCTTCCGGTGCGGGGGCTGGCCCGCTCGCCGATGCCGCGGGCACGGCCTGTTTGGCCTTCGCGGCAGCGAGCACGTCCTCCTTGGTCAGGCGGCCGTCCTTGCCGGTACCTTTGATCTGCGTCGGGTCGACCCCGTGCTCGAGCACCGCGCGACGAACGGCGGGAGAGAGCGTCGTGGTGTGATCGATCTCGTCGCTGGCCGGCGCCTTCTGATCGGCGGGCTGAGGTTCGTCGCGCGCGGCGATCTGCGTGGTTTCGCCCGCGGCGGTGCTGTCTTCGATCGTCGCGATGACCGCGCCGACTTCCACAGTAGCGCCGACTTCGACTTTGTACTCGCCCATCACGCCAGCGACAGGTGCGGGCACTTCTACGGCGACCTTATCGGTCTCCAGGCTGGCGATCGGCTCGTCCAGCTTCACCTGATCGCCCGGCTTCTTCAGCCATTCACCGATGGTCGCTTCGGTTACCGATTCCCCGAGCGTGGGGACTTTCACTTCAATGGCCATTCGAGATCACCCTATTTCAGTCCCAACGCTTCGGCGACGAGCGCCTGCTGCTCTTCGGCGTGGCGGCTGGCGAGGCCGGTCGCCGGCGAGGCCGAGGCCAGGCGTCCGGCATAGCTCGGCCGCATGCCTGAATGCCCGGCTTCGCGCAGAGCGGCTTCGATCCGCCCTTCGACGAAGAACCAAGCGCCGTTGTTCTTCGGCTCCTCCTGGCACCAGACCACTTCCTTAAGATTGGTCATGCGCGCCAGACGGATCGCCAGCGGCTCGCCAGGGAACGGATAGAGCTGCTCGAGCCGGACCACCGACACGTCCTCCACCCCTTCCTTATCACGCGCTTCGAACAAGTCGTAGGCGACCTTGCCCGAGCAAAGGACGAGCCGGCGGATCTTGTCGTCGGCGATGTCCTTGCGGTCGGAGAGGATGCGCTTGAAGTGGCTGTTCGCCGTGAACTCCTCGGCGCCGCTCTTGGCCATCGGATGGCGCAGCAGCGACTTCGGCGTCATGATGATCAGCGGCTTGCGGAACGGACGCAGCATCTGCCGGCGCAGCACATGGAAGTAGTTGGCCGGGCTGGTGATGTTGCAGACCTGGATGTTGTCCTGTGCGCAGAGCTGCAGGAAACGCTCGAGCCGCGCCGAGCTGTGCTCCGGCCCCTGGCCTTCGTAGCCGTGCGGCAGCAGCATCACCAAGCCATTGGCGCGCAGCCACTTGACCTCCGAGGCGGCGATATACTGGTCGATGATGATCTGTGCGCCGTTGGCGAAGTCGCCGAACTGCGCTTCCCACAGAACAAGCGTCTTCGGGTCCGCGGAGGCGAAGCCGTATTCGAAGCCGAGCACGCCGTATTCCGATAGCGGACTGTCATAGACCTCGAACTTGCCGTGCGGCAGCGTGGTGAGCGGGATGTACTTGCGCTCGGTTTCCTGGTCGATCCAGATCGCGTGGCGCTGGCTGAAGGTGCCGCGCCCCGAGTCCTGGCCGGACAGGCGTACCCCGAAGCCTTCGGTGACGAGGCTGCCGAAAGCGAGCGCTTCGGCGGTTGCCCAGTCGAACCCCTCTCCGTTCTCGAACATCTGTCGCTTGGCCTCGATCACGCGGCCCAACGTCTTGTGGATGTTGAGATCTTCGGGAACGGTCGTCAGCGTGCGGCCCAGACTGTCGAACAGCTTGCGGTCGACCGCGGTATCGACGTTGCGGCGCGCGGTTTCCGGATCGGCAGGCTTGTTGAGCCCGCTCCAGCGTCCGCCGAACCAGTCGGCTTCGTTGGGCTTGTAGCTCTTGCCAGCCTCGAATTCGCCGTTGAGCAGCGCCTCGAACTCGTAGCGCAAGTGCGGCGCGGTCTGTTCGTCGATCACGCCTTCTTCGAGTAGACGGGCGGCGTAGAGATCGCTGACGCGCGGATGCTGGCGGATCGCCTTGTACATCAGCGGCTGCGTGAAGCTCGGCTCGTCGCCTTCATTGTGGCCGAAGCGGCGATAGCACCACATGTCGATGACGATGTCGCGCTTGAACTGCTGGCGGTATTCGATGGCCAGCTTGCAGGCAAAGGTGACGGCTTCCGGGTCGTCGCCGTTGACGTGCAGGATCGGCGCCTGGACGCCCTTGGCGACGTCCGAGGGGTAGGGGCTGGAGCGCGCGAACTGCGGGCTGGTGGTGAAGCCGATCTGGTTGTTGATGACGAAATGCAGGCAGCCGCCGGTATTATAACCACGCACGTCGGAGAAGCCGAAGCACTCCCAGACGATGCCCTGGCCGGCGAAAGCCGCGTCGCCGTGGATCAGGACCGGGAGCACCTGCTCGTGCGCCGACAGATCGTCGCGGATTGCTTGCTGCGCGCGCGCCTTGCCGAGCACGACTGGGTTTACCGCTTCGAGGTGGCTGGGGTTTGGGACCAGGCTCATGTGAACCTTGACGCCGTCGAATTCGCGGTCGGTGCTGGTGCCGAGGTGATACTTCACGTCACCCGAACCGCCGACGTCCATCGGATTGGCCGTGCCGCCGGAGAATTCGTGGAAGATCACCCGGTAGGGCTTGGCCATCACGTTAGCGAGCACGTTGAGCCGGCCGCGGTGCGCCATGCCGTAGATGATGTCGCGCACGCCGAGCTGGCCGCCGTATTTGATCACGGCTTCGAGCGCGGGGATCATGGATTCGCCGCCGTCGAGACCGAAACGCTTGGTGCCGACGTATTTCTTGCCAAGAAACTTTTCGTATTCCTCGCCGCGGATCACCGCGCCGAGGATCGCCCGCTTGCCTTCAGGCGTAAACTGGATGACTTTGTCGGGACCCTCGATCCGATCCTGCAGAAACCGACGCTCGTCGACGTCGGCGATGTGCATGTATTCGAGGCCGACCTTACCACAGTAGTTCTTGCGCAGGATGTCGACGAGCTGGCGCGGCGTGACCCAATCGAGGCCCAGCGTCCCGCCAACATAGACTTCGCGCTCCAGCGCCTCGCCAGAGAAGCCGTGCCAGTCCAGCTTGAGATCGTCGGGCAACTCCCGCTCGGCCAGACCAAGCGGGTCTAGATCGGCGGCGAGGTGGCCGCGCACCCGGTAGGTGCGGACCAGCATCATTGCCCGGATAGCGTCGGCGGCCGCCCGCTCGACGGCTGCCTCGTCCACCGGCTTGCCGGCCTTTGCGGAAGCTTCCTTGACCGCCAGCTTCATCGCCGTCGGATCGAGCGCCTGGGTCAGGTCGCCGCCATCGTCGAGCGGCCAGCGCGCACGCTGCCAACTCGGACCCGGCTGCGGCCCATCGGGAGCGGTCAGCTCCGGGAGAAAGTTCTGCGCTTCGTTACCCATCGGATTACCTCGTGAAGCGAAGGAAACTCAGGCGAGTTCCTTCAGCAGCGCATCGAGCGTGGTGCCGAGCTCGCTCGGCGAGGCGGCTACGCGGATGCCAGCGGCTTCCATCGCCGCGATCTTGTCCTCGGCGCCGCCCTGGCCGCCCGAGACGATCGCGCCGGCATGGCCCATGCGGCGGCCCGGGGGCGCGGTGCGGCCGGCGATGAAACCGACGGTCGGCTTGCTGCGGCCGCGCTTGGCCTCGTCGGCCAGGAACTGCGCGGCTTCTTCCTCGGCGCTGCCGCCGATCTCGCCGATCATGATGATCGACTTGGTCTCGTCGTCGGCGAGGAACAGCTCCAGCACGTCGATGAAGTTGGTGCCGTTGACCGGATCGCCGCCGATGCCGACCGCCGTCGTCTGGCCGAGGCCGATGTTGGTGGTCTGGAACACGGCTTCGTAAGTAAGCGTGCCCGAACGCGAGACGACGCCCACGCTGCCCTTCTTGAAGATGTTGGCCGGCATGATGCCGATCTTGCACTCTTCGGGTGTCAGCACGCCGGGGCAGTTCGGGCCGATGAGGCGCGACTTGGAGCCCGACAGCGCGCGTTTGACGCGCACCATGTCGAGCACCGGAATGCCCTCGGTGATCGCCACGATCAGCTCGACTTCGGCGTCGATGGCTTCGAGGATCGAGTCCGCGGCGAACGGCGGCGGGACGTAGATGACCGAGGCGGTGGCGCCGGTCGCGTGCTTCGCCTCGGCAACGGTGTCGAACACCGGCAGTCCGATATGCGTCTGCCCGCCTTTGCCCGGCGTGACGCCGGCGACCATCTGCGTGCCGTAGTCGAGCGCCTGCTGCGTGTGGAAGGTACCGGTGTCCCCGGTCATCCCCTGGGTGATGACCTTGGTGTTCTTGTCGACGAGGATGCTCATTCTTCTAAACCTTCTGTAAGTCCCCGCGGTCGGAGACCTCGTGCCGCAACGTCGACCGAAGCCGACTAATGCCTCCGCGCGATGCGGCGGCTCACCAAATCAATTGAGCGAACTGTCGATACCCTTGCAGGCGACGAGCAGTTCCTTGACCGCGTCGACCGAGGTCTGGAAATTGGCCTTCGCCTCGTCGTCGAGCGCGATCTCGATCACTTCTTCCACGCCATTGGCACCGAGAACCGCCGGCACGCCGACATAGAGGCCGTCGAGGCCGTACTTGCCGTCTACATAGACAGCGCAAGGCAGGATGCGCTTCTGGTCGCCCAAATAAGCTTCGGCCATCGCAATCGCGCTGGTGGCGGGGGCGTAGTAGGCGGAGCCGGTCTTGAGCAGGCCAACGATCTCGCCGCCGCCCGAGCGGGTGCGCTGGACGATGGCGTCGATGGCTTCCTTGCTCGACTTGCCCATCTTGACCAGGTCGTCGACGGGGATGCCCGAGACGGTGGTGTAGCTGGTGACCGGGACCATCGTGTCCCCGTGGCCGCCGAGCACAAAAGCGTTCACGTCCTTGACCGAAACGCCGAACTCCCAGGCGAGGAAGGTGGCGAAGCGCGCGCTGTCGAGCACGCCGGCCATGCCGACCACCTTGTTGTGCGGCAGCCCGGAGAACTCGCGCAGCGCCCAGACCATGGCGTCGAGCGGGTTGGTGATGCAGATCACGAAGGCGTCGGGGGCGTGCGTCTTGATGCCTTCGCCGACCGACTTCATCACCCCAAGGTTGATGCCGAGCAGGTCGTCGCGGCTCATGCCCGGCTTGCGCGGCACGCCGGCGGTGACGATCACCACGTCGGCCCCGGCAATGTCGGCATAGTCGTTGGTGCCGGTGATCTTCGCGTCGAACCCTTCGATCGGGCCGCACTGGGCGAGGTCGAGCGCCTTGCCCTGGGGAATGCCCTCGGCGATGTCGAACAGGACGATGTCGCCCATTTCCTTCTTTGCCGCGAGGTGGGCGAGGGTTCCGCCGATCATGCCGGCGCCGACGAGCGCGATCTTCTTCCGAGCCATGGAGTCAGCCGTGTCCTTCACTAAGCGCGGGCCCTGGCCAAACAGCGGATCCGGCGCTTCCCCGCAGCCCGCTTGGGGGATGACGGCCGGTGCTGATGCGGGACGTAGGCCGCGGACTAATCGTTTGCAACCGCGAAAGACGGCGCTTTGACAAGTATTTGCGATAACAGTTTGCAATAGCAATAGCGGCTTTGCGCGGCGGATCGGCCGGCTTGAACGGGCCCTCGAGCCGACGAAGCAGCGGCGATCCGGTTCCGGTGGTTAGCCTCAGCCCGCCACGAGGCGTTCCGCCTCGCAGCCGCGGCGTTCCTGCGACAGCAACATAGCGGCGAGATAGTCGGGCACGGCCCGGCTGAAGTAATAGCCTTGGCCGAGCGTGCAGCCGGCGTCGCGTACCGCCTGGACTTGCTCTAGCGTCTCGAGCCCTTCCGCGACGATGTCCATGCCGAGCGTCGTGCCCATTTCCGCCACGGCGCGGATGATCGCGTCGCTGTTCTTGCCGGTGTTCGGTCCGGACACGAAGCTGCGGTCGACCTTGATCTTCGTGAACGGGAACTTGTTGATGTAACCGAGCGAAGAATAGCCGGTTCCGAAGTCATCCAGCGCGAAGCGCACGCCCGCGGCCGCAAGTTCCTCGATGAAACGCGCCGTGTGAGCATCATCGTCGATGAACAGGCTTTCGGTAACTTCCAGCTCCAGCCGCCTCGGATCGAGCTGCGCGTCGCGTAGGGCCGCGAGGATGCCGAGCGCGGCGCCGGGCGCCCTGATCTGCACGGGCGACAGGTTCACGGCGAGCGTCACGTCCTCGGGCCATCTCGCGCAGGCTCGGGCAGCCTGCGCCGTGATCCAGTTGCCGAGCGTGATGATGACCCCCGTCTCTTCCGCCACCGGAATGAACTCGTCCGGGCGCAGCTCGCCCTTCTCGGGATGGAACCAGCGCACCAGCGCTTCGAACGTGCGGATCCTGCCCGTCTCGAGATCGACGATCGGTTGGAAGAAGATCGACAGCTCATCGCGCTGGATGGCCGCGCGCAGGTCGGTTTCGATCTCCTTCTTGCGCACGAGGTGGCGCGTCATCGCCCTGTCAAAGAAGCAGGCGGCCTCTCTTCGGCCGACTTTCGCATGATAAAGCGCGAGGTCGGCAGCCTGCATCAGGCTGTCGAGGTCGGGCCCGTCATCGGGCAGAAGCGCCACACCCATCGACGCACAGATCTCGATCCGTCGCCCGGCAACGCGGGTCGGCGCAGCAATTTCGGTGTCCAGCGCCTGGGCAAGGTGTTCGGCTTCGCCCCGATCGGCGACGCTCGCTACCACTATGAACTCGTCGCCGCCGAAGCGTGATATCGCTGCATCTCCGGGCGCCGCGCGACGGATGCGCTTTGCCGCTTCGGCGAGCACCTGGTCGCCGGCTTGATGGCCAAGCGTGTCGTTGATTTCCTTGAAACGTTCGAGGTCGAGCCAGAACAGCGCCAGCTTGCGCTCGTCCGGGAGCTGCATCAGCAACCGATGCGCTTCCTCGTTCAGCCCGTCGCGATTGAGCAGCTCGGTGACCACGTCGGTACGGGCGAGCTCGCGCATCTTTTCCGCCATGAGGGCACTGGTATCCGCCACGATAATCTGCTCGCGCAAAGTGCGGAAGAAGTCGAAGGTGCTCGAAACGACGCTGAAGACGATCAGGACGCTCGCGGCCGCCAGGGCGTAACCCGCTCCGCCTGCGGCGAGACCCCAGGCGGCGGTCGGGACGGTGGCGAGCAGCAACTGGCCGATCGCAACGGCGGGCCTGCCGGCATTTCGCGCCGCGATGCCGACGCCGAAAGCGAACGCGTAGGCGACTGTCAGCACTTGGGCATAGGCCGGTGCGCCCACGTAAAGTGTCGTGGCAGCAAGCGCCCCCACCATGAGCCCATAACTGAAAGCGCCGATCTCGTAGATGGTTTCGATCGAACGGGCATCGCGTTGGCCGGCGCGGTGGGACAACCAGGTGGCCACCGCCACGCGTAACAATGCAGTTAGGATGAGCAGACCGGCCGCCAGATCGACAAGGCGGCTTTCCGCCACCGACATCGCCGCGCCGGCGCAAGCCACACCGGCCGCGGAACCGGCAATGAGGCTGGCCGGCTGGCTGTACAGCGTCTCGGCCAGCTTGCGGCGCACACGCTCATCGCGGTGGTCATTGCCGAAGGGCTGCTTGAAGGTCTCGCTCAGGCGCAGTTGACGTCACTCCCCGTGCGACGGGGCCTAATCGGAAGACGTCACCGAATGGTTAACCGGCAGCTAACCCTGCCGCAGCAGGAATTCAGCCGAGTTCGCCCACGCGCCCGGCGCCGATCTGACGCGCCATGCGGCGGTCGAGCGTGCGGCAGATTGCTAGCCACCATTGGTAGCTTTGCGTGTCGCCTGCGGCTGCTGCCGCTTCGGCGTGAAGCCGGGCGCGGCGAGCGGCGGCGAGGCCATGATTGGCGAAATGGCGCAAAGCCGCTTGCAGCATCGCTTCGAACGGGGGCTCGTCCGCATTGTCGTTAGCCGAACGCCTGCAGGCCCGACTTATCTCCCGCGGGTGCATGCGCGCGGAGAGCGAATAGGGAGGGGCGGCGAAGCGGATGGTCATGGGCGGCTAGCGCACTTCTAGCGCGGCTTCCGCTACCTGAACGTTTGCTCAAATGGTTTCCGGCGCCTTGCCGGTTGTTTACGAAGTGGGCTGTCGCAGCCACTGGCCGCTGCGGACATACTCCTCGCGGACTTGCCCGGCTGCAGGCGTCGTCATTGAGGCGGGGCGGGGCTCGCCTCTCCCATCGACCCCTTCGCCTGAATGAACGGCAGGCGCGGCGGCAGATGGGCTCGCCGTCGCGGCAGCGGCCTCATACATGCGAGCCAGTGCAAGCGGATCGGTGTCTGAAGGCTCGGCGCTGGCGAGGCGCGGGGAAGGCGCGGGCAGGGGCTCGCCGCCGCGATAGGTGTCGCTGAACGCCAGCGAGCGACCCGCAGCGCCGCGCCAGCGATAGAACCGGTGCGCGCCGATCGTGCCGACGTGATGCAGGCTGTCGGCCCAGTACGGATGGATCTGCACGGTGTGGTAATGGGTCGCCAGCCCCACCGGAGCATAGACTGCCCCGGCGAGCGCAGCGCGCGCCACGGCAGCAGCGCGGTCCCACCACATCTTCGCCGGCTTGCGCGCCAGCGACCCGTCGCAGGTGAAGCTGAACTGGCAGCCGGTCGTCCGCTCGGAGCCCTGGAAGACGACGCCGCACACCGTGTCCGGATATGTCGGGTGCGCCACGCGATTGAGGACGACCTGGGCGACGGCGCGCTGACCGGCATCCGGTTCGCTGGCGGCTTCGTAGTAGATCGCCATCGTCAGGCACTGCTGCGCGCGCGCGCGGTCGAGCACTGTGCCGGCAAGCCGCAGTGGGCGGGCCGTGGGGCCGGAATCGAGCAGGCCGGCGGATGGGCGCGGAAGGGCAAGTTCCGCCTCGTCCGCCGGCCCTGGAGCTGCCGTTGTGCGCAGGTTCGGCAGGTCGTCCAGGTAATAGAAGGCGGAACCGGGGAAGCTCTCGCCGGGCGTTTCGAAAGCCATGGGCTGCGCGGCCGGAGGGGGCACGGCCTCACCCGGGGTCCAGTCGACCGGGGCGGCCATCGTCGGGACGGCGATTGCAGCAGCCAGCACGCCGAGCCGTCGGCCGGCGAGACGCCGGCGGCGTCGCGTGGCGAGCCCGCCGGCGCCGCGTGAGAAGCGGGCGGTGAAATCGCGGGGGCGCAATTCAGCGGGGATGGCGGCGTTGTTCATGAGCGCCTGCGGCGCGTAACGCGTCGTACCGCGCGACGCATTCGCCGCGGCGAACGCGTGCCAAAGCTGGACAGCGCGCGGCCGGGCGTTAACGTCGCGCCAGACGTCACGGATCGCCCCGGGAAGCCGGGCCGGCGAGCGCCAGCGCGCCGAGGGAAGCGGGTCGAAGCCCGCGCTGCCCCCGCAACTGTGACCGGGGAGCCGCGCTCCACGACGCCACTGGATCACACCGGGAAGGCGGAGCGACGGCAACGATCCGGGAGCCAGGAGACCTGGCCGCGACGGTCGTTCGGCGCCGGGCGGGGTGCACCGGAAGCCAGCGGAGCGGCGTGCGACGCGTCTCTCCCGCCATGAACGGCGAGTTCGTTCATGGAGGAAGCAGTGCGCCTCAAGTTGCTGATTTTGTGTTTTGCGAGGCGGGTTGGAGCGCAGCCGAGGTTGCGCGGCCTCTGGATTACCGTCTGCGCCGGAATAGCCGTGTGGGGGTGTTCGAGCCCTCCGGTGGCCCCTTTGGTCGAGACGCGGCCGACCATCGTCTCGCTCAACCCGTGCGCCGACGCGATCCTCGCCGAAGTGGCCGCCCCGTCGCAGTTGCTGGCGATCTCGCACTACAGCCACGACCCGCGCGCAAGCTCGATGCCGCTCGAACAGGCGCGGCGGTTTTCGTCGACCGGCGGCACGGTCGAGGAAGTGCTGGCGCTCGATCCGGACATCGTGGTGGCCGGTGCGTTCCTGCCGCCGGATACCGCACAGGCGTTCGAGCGGCTCGGCATCCAGGTCGAGACCTTCGGCATCGTGAGTGACCTTGCGGACAACGCCGGGCAAGTCCGGCGGCTCGCGGCGCTGACGGGGCAGCCGGAGCGTGGCGAGGCTCTGGTCGGGCGCATCGACGCAGCGCTGGCCGCGACGCGCCATGACGGTGCGGAGGTCGTGGCGCTGCTGTGGCAGCAGGGCGGTCTCGTGCCCGGCGAGGGGACGCTGATCGCCGAGCTCCTCGCGCGCACCGGCTTTGCCAGCCATTCCGCGGCGCGCGGGCTGGGGCAGGGCGCCTATCTCCCGCTCGAAGAAGTCCTGGCCGATCCGCCTCAGCTCGTGCTCGCCGCCTGGCAAGAACGCATGCTGACTCACCCTGCGCTGCGTAGCCTCGAAGGGGTGGAGTACGAGCGGCTCGATCCTTCGCTGCTGTACTGCGGCGGGCCATCGGTCATCCGGGCGGTCGAGCGGCTGGCGGAAATCAGGGCGAACGTGCGCGAGCGGGCTTCGACAAGCTCAGCCCCAACGAACAGAGGCGCGAAGAAAGTACACGGTTCGGTGCACGACCTTGATGAGATGAAAGAGAATCCATTCGTCCTGAGCATGTCGAAGGACGCGTTCTCAGGAGGGCACGTATCGTGACCCGCCCGGTCCCCTTCTTCACTCTCCTGCTCATCCTCGCGGTCCCCCTGTCGCTGCTCGCGGGCCGCGTCTGGCTCGATCCCTGGGAGACGCCCAATGCCGTGGTGATCCTCGCCGAGTTGCGCCTACCACGCGCCCTTCTTGCGGTGGCGGTCGGCGCGGGGCTCGGCGCGGCGGGGGCGGCGATGCAGGGATACTTGCGCAATCCGCTCGCCGATCCCGGGCTGTTCGGCGTGGCGCCGGGCGCAGCACTGGGGGCGGTGGCGAGCTTCTGGTTCGGTTACGCCGCGAGCGCCTGGCTGCTGCCGCTCTTCGCGCTGGCCGGAGCGGGCGGGGCCATGGCGCTGTTGGCGCTGATCGCCGGGCGCTCGGCAGGGATCGCGCTGTTCACGCTCGCGGGAATGATGATCGCCAGCCTCGCCGGTGCGCTGACCAGTCTCGCCATCAGTCTGGCGCCGAATGCTTTCGCGATGAGCGAGATCGTGACCTGGCTGATGGGCGCGCTGACCGACCGCGGATGGGCAGAGGTTCAGCTAGCTGCACCGCTCACACTCGCCGGTATCGTGCTGCTGCGGCTGGCCGGGCCGGAGCTCGACGCGCTGACGCTGGGTGAAGCAGCCGCCCGTTCGCTCGGCGTCAGTCCGGCGCGGCTCCAGGCGCTGCTGATCCTCGGCGTGGGGCTGACCGTGGGATCGGGCGTGGCCGTGGCGGGAATCGTGGGGTTTGTAGGACTGATCGTGCCGCATCTGGTGCGTCCGCTGACCGATCGCCGCCCGAGCTCGCTGATCGTGCCGAGCGCGCTCGCGGGCGCGCTGCTCGTGCTGGTGGCGGACTGTGTTTGCCGGGTGCTGCCGCTGGTCACCGAGCTGCGCTTGGGGATCGCGTTGAGCCTGATCGGCGCGCCGTTCTTCCTGTGGCTCTTGCTGCGAATGCGGCGGGAGGCGCTGTTGTGAGCGGTCGACGCTTGGCGTGTGCAGGTCTGATCGTCGGCGGTCGCCTGCACGGTGTCTCCGCCATACTGGAGCCGGGCGGGATCACTGCGATCTGCGGGCCCAATGGGGCGGGCAAGTCGACGCTGCTGCAGTGCCTGGCGGGGGTGCTGGCGCCCGATGCCGGCGGAGTGCTGCTGGACGGCGCGCCGCTTCCCTCGGGTCGCGCGCGGGCGCGGCGGGTCGGTTACTTGCCACAGACCGGCGAGATCGCCTGGGACATCTCGGTCGCCGCGCTCGTGGGACTGGGGCGTCTGCCGCATCGCGACCGAGGCGAGGCGCAGATCGCGGCGGCGCTTGCGGCCTGCGATCTGGCGCATCTCGCAGACCGCCCGGTTTTCAGCCTCTCCGGGGGCGAGCGCGCCCGCGCCTTGCTCGCGCGGGTCTTGGCGGGAGCGCCCGAGTGGATCCTCGCCGACGAGCCGCTCGCGGCGCTCGATCTAGGGCATCAGGTTGCGTTGCTCGAGCGGTTGCGCGCAGCGGCGGACCGAGGCGCCGGTGTCGTCCTCGTGCTGCACGACCTGGCGCTGGCCATGAACCATGCGGATCGGGTGCTGGTGCTCGACCAGGGCGGCCTGGTGGTCGAGGGGACTCCTGAGGAGGCGCTGTCCGAGGAGACGATCCGCACGGTGTGGGAGGTTCGCGCGTGTTGGCTCGGGGAGCCGGGCGGCCGGGCGTTGGCGACGGGTTAGCGAGCGGCGCGGCCCAGCGTTCCTGGCGCCAACTACTTCGGCCCACCTTCGTCATTGCGAGCGTAGCGAAGCAATCCAGGGCGGTTCAGAGTCGCCCCTGGATTGCTTCGCCTCCGCGCAATAACGAGGCAAAGGGCGGCGGGCGCCTAGTTGCCCGTCTCGTCCGCCGCGTCGGCCGCCTCGGCTTCCGCCGGGGTGCCGAGCAGGCCGCGCGCTTCGAGCATCGGTTCGACCCGCGGCTCACGCCCGGCGAAGGCACGGTAGGCTTCGAAGTAATCCTGCGTGCCGCCCGGGCTGAGGATCATCTTGCGGAAGCGATCCCCGTTCGCGCGCGTCAGGCCGCCGTTCTCGCGGAACCACGCCCGGCTGTCGCGGTCGAGCATCTCGGTCCACAGGTATGAGTAGTACCCGGCCGAATAGCCGGCCGGATCGGCGAAGATGTGGCGGAAGTAGCTGCTCCGGTAACGCGGCGGGACCAGCTCGACTTCGAGCCCGAGCCGCTGGAGCGCGGCGGCCTCGAACGCGTCGACCTGCGCCGGAGTGGCGATCGCCGCGGCTTCCTGTGGCGTGAGCGCGTGCCATTCCATGTCGAGCAGCGCCGCCTCGACCACTTCGCCGAACTCGTAGCCCTGGTTGAACTTGGCCGCCGCCTGGATCTTCTCGATCAGCTCGAGCGGGATCGTCTCCCCAGTCTGGTGGTGCTTGGCGTAGTTAGCCAGCACTTCAGGGTCGCTCGCCCACATCTCGTTCACCTGGCTCGGATACTCGACGAAGTCGCGCGCGACGTTGCCGCCCGAGACGTAAGTCAGGTCGGAGAACAGGTAGTGCAGCGCGTGGCCGAACTCGTGGAACATCGTGGTCACGTTGTCCCAGCTCACCAGTTGCGGCTCGCCTTCGGCGGCTTTCGGGATGTTGAGCACGTTGTAGGTGACCGGCTTGGTGTCCCACAGCTTGCTCTGGTCGACCAGCGTGGACATCCAGGCCCCGCCGCGCTTGCTGTCGCGCTGGTAGGGATCGAAGTAGAACAGCCCGAGCTCGGAGCCGTCGGCTTCGTACACCGTGTAAACGGTGACGTCCGGGTGCCACACGGGCAGGTCGGTGCGCTGCTGGAAGGTCAGGCCGTAGAGCTTGTTGGCGGCGTAGAACACGCCGTCCTCCAGCACGCGGGTGACTTCGAAGTACGGCTTCACCGTCTCCTCGTCGAACGCGTAGCGCTGCTGTTTCACCTTGTCGGCGTACATCTGCCAGTCCCACGGGCGGA
Source organism: Altererythrobacter sp. (assembly GCA_029265155.1). Lineage (GTDB taxonomy): Bacteria > Pseudomonadota > Alphaproteobacteria > Sphingomonadales > Sphingomonadaceae > Croceibacterium_A. The sequence goes on from JAJUJV010000019.1 coordinate 24,785, forward strand.
CCTCGAAGTCCTTGCCATCGGCCTTGATCGCTTCGTTGAGCATCGCCGCTTCGCGCCGCTGCGTGGCGGCAAGGGCGGGGACCATCTGGCGCATGAAGTCGAGCGCGGTCTTCGGGTCCTGCGCCATGCGATCATACATCGTGTAGCTGGCCCAATCGGGTTCGCCGAACAGCGCGGCCTTGCGGGCGCGGAGCTGGACGATCTCCGCCAGCAGCGCGCGGGTGTCATTGGGGCCGCCCTGGTCGGCGCGGTGCACGCTCTTCTCGAACAGCGCCTGGCGCGTCGCGCGGTCGGTCAGCGTGGCGAGCGCGGGCTGCTGCGTCGTGTTCTGCAGCGGGATCAGGTACTGGCCGGAAAGGCCGCGATCGGCAGCCGCGTTGCGCGCGGCGGCAATCTCCGGCTCGCTCAGGCCGGCCAGCGCCGCCGCGTCGGCCACCACCAGCGCGTTGGCATTCGTCGCCTCGACGAGCTTCTGCGAGAACTGCGTGGTCACTTCGGAGAGGCGGCTGTTGATCGCCTTGACCTCTTCCTTCTGCGCGTCCGTCAGCAGCGCGCCGGCGTGGACCATGTTCTCGTACGTGTCTTCGAGCAGCCACGCGTCCTCCGGCGTGAGGCTCATCGCCGCGCGGTTGTCGTACACCGCCTTGACGCGTGAGAAGAGCGCGGGATCGAGCGAGATCGCGTCGAAGTGGGCGGTCAGCTTCGGCGACATCTCGGCGTCGATCGCGTCGAGCGCGTCGTTGGTGTGCGCGCCGGTGACGGTCGAGAAAGCCGTCAGCACGCGCCCCAGCATGCGGCCCGAGCGTTCGAGCGCGACGATGGTGTTGTCGAAGTTCGGCTCTTCCGGGTTGGCGACGATCGCCGCAATCTCCGCGCGGTGGATCGCCATCGCCTGTTCGAAGCCCGGAACGTAGTCGCTGTCCTGGATGCTGGCGAAGTCGACCGTCTGGAACGGCAGCGTGCTTTCCTGCGCGAACACGCCTGTGGCCTGCGGCATGGTGACGGCGGCGGACGAAATGGCTCCCTCCTCGCTGGTGGTGGTGCAAGCGGTCAACAGCGCCCCGAGCGCCGCGCCGGCGAGCAAGCGGTGAAACATCGCGAAATCTCCTGTGGCAACCGCCCGTGCGGTTTCATTGGTAACTGCCTTACGCCCCTCTGGTCCGGCGTCAATCGCGCAATCCGACCACGCTGACCGGTTCGTAAAATGCGCCGGTGTGGCCGAGATGGCTCTCGTACAGGATGAACTCCCGCACCTCCCATGGTCCGGCGCGCAAGTCGCCGAACGAGGCGAGCCAATCGCGCATTGGGCCGGTCGAGCGGTTGATCCGGGCCAGCGTGACATGCGGTGTGAAGCGCCGGGTCTCGCGGCCGATTCCGACAGCCTCGCAAGCGCCCTCGATCTTCTGCCGCAAGCCTTCGAGCGCGTCGCTCGCCGGCACGCGCGCCCACAGCGCGGTGGTCTGGCCCTTGCGAGTAAAGTGCCCGACCCCTTCGATGCGCAGGTCGAAGGTTGGCCATTCGATCCAGCGCAACGCATCGGCGAGATCGTTGGCCACCGGCCGCTCCACCTCGCCGACGAAGCGCAGCGTCAGGTGAAGGTTGTCATCCTC
>JAJUJV010000001.1 GCA_029265155.1 Altererythrobacter sp.
GCGATGTATGGCAACTCGATGCAGGCGCTGATGCCGCACTACCTCGAAGCGACGATGGACAATTTCCGCGCCAACCAGCGCAAGCTGCAGGAATCGTTCACCGCCAGCATGGGACCGGACGCGTTCAAGCAACTTGCTGAAGCGAACATGAAGATGTTCCAGGCTGCCGCGAGCGCCTTCATGCCCGGCAACAAGCCTGCCGACCGGCCGTCTTCACGCCCGGTGAGCGCCGACGACCTCGACGCGCTGCGTGAACAGATGGCGGAGATGCAGCGCAAGCTCGACGAACTTCGGAAGTAAGGTCTTTGATCGCATCTCGACTTCGCCGCGCGGCAGCGGCTAGGGGCGGCGCAACTCAGCCGTAGGATCCCGATCATGTCCGCCATTCGCCATGCCCTGACGACCAAGCGCGAAGACGATTTCGCGCAGTGGTACCAGGAAGTCGTATCCGCCGCCGACATGGCCGAGGAATCGGGCGTGCGCGGGTGCATGGTGATCAAGCCGTGGGGCTACGGCATCTGGGAGCGGATGCAGCGCCTGCTCGACGCGCGCATCAAGGCAGCGGGCGTGCAGAACGCGTACTTCCCGCTGTTCATCCCGCTCGGCAACTTCGAGCGCGAGGCAGCGCACGTCGAAGGCTTCGCCAAGGAAATGGCGGTCGTCACGCACCACCGGCTGATCGCCGATGGCAAGGGCGGGCTGATCCCCGACCCCGAAGCCAAGCTGGAAGAACCGCTGGTGGTTCGCCCGACCTCGGAGACGATCATCGGCGACGCGATGAGCCGCTGGGTGCAGTCGTGGCGCGACCTGCCGCTGCTGCTCAACCAGTGGGCCAATGTCGTGCGTTGGGAGATGCGCACCCGCATGTTCCTGCGCACCAGCGAGTTCCTCTGGCAGGAAGGCCACACCGCCCACGAGAACCGCGAGGACGCCCTCAAGGAAACGATGCGGGCGCTGGAAATGTATCGTGCCTTTGCCGAGGAAGACCTGTCGGTTCCGGTGATCGCCGGCGAAAAGCCGGAGAACGAACGCTTTCCGGGCGCCGTGTCGACTTTCTCGATCGAAGCGATGATGCAGGACGGCAAGGCGCTCCAGGCCGGCACGTCGCACTATCTCGGCACCAGTTTTGCCGAAGCCGCCAGCATTCGCTTCCAGGACCGCGAAGGCGGCCAGCAACTCGCCCACACGACGAGCTGGGGCGTCTCCACCCGCCTGATCGGCGCGATGATCATGACCCATGGCGACGACGACGGGCTGCGCGTGCCCCCGGCGTTGGCGCCATGGCAGATCGTGATCCTGCCGATGCTGCGCGACAACGACGGCGATGCGGCACTGCTCGACTACTGCGAAAGCCTGCGCGGCGCGATCGCTGCCCAGCAGGTGTTCGGTGAACCGATCCGCGTCCTGCTCGACAGCAAGCCCGGCAAGGCCGCAGCCAAGCGCTGGGATTGGGTCCGCAAAGGGGCGCCGGTCATCATCGAGGTCGGCCCGCGCGATATGGAAGCCGGCAAGGTCAGCCTCCTCCGGCGCGATCAGCTGTGGGGCAGCGACGGCAAGCCCGCCTTCCAGGGTCCGAGCCGCGATGACACGGCTCAGTCGATCGGCGCCGTGTTGGCCGAGATCCAGCAGGTGCTCTTCGCGCAGGCGGCCGAGCGGCGCGACGCCAACATCGTGCGCGGCGTCAGCAGCTTCGACGAACTCGCCGCCTTCTTTGCCGAAGACAAGCGCTATCCCGGCTGGGTCGAGGTGCAATGGTCGCGGCCAACCGGAGCGGAGCTCGACAACGTGGTCGAGCGGATCAAGGCCCTCAAGCTCACCTTCCGCAACGTGCCGCTCGATGCTGCACCTGCCGATGGTGAGTGCCTGTTTACCGGTGCCCCGGCGGTTGAACGGATCTACGTCGCCCGCGCATACTGATTCCATTCCCTCCCGTGCAATCGGGGGCAACATCGGGTAGGTTCCGCTGCGGACGGGCGAGAGGAAAGGACACGAGCATGTCACCTATCGCGAGACTGGCCCTGGCGGGTGCTCTTGTAGCGGCGCCGGCGGCGGCATGGGCTCACCACGGCTGGAGCTCTTACAACGAGGCCGAGCCGGTCACGCTCAGCGGGCCGCTGAAAGACGTCGTCTGGGGCAACCCACACGGCACGGCCAAGATGAACTGGCAGGACAAGGAGTGGGATGTCGTGCTTGCCCCGGTGACGCGAATGACCGCGCGCGGCCTCACCCTTGAGGAGATCGACAAGGGGCAGCGGGTGACGCTGACCGGCTACGTGCGCCGCGACGGCACGCCGGAGATGCGCATCGAGCGGATCAAGGTCGGCGACAAGACCGTCGAACTGCGCTGACGCGGTGGAGAGCGCGCTGCTGGCCCTGGCCGGCGGACTCCAGGCCGCCGGATTAGAGAACTGGGCTCGCGGCACCGCCTGGGTCTACCCGGTCGCCAACGTGCTGCACGTGCTCGGGGTGGTCATGCTGGTCGGCGCGATCGGCGTGGTCGACTTGCGGATCGTCGGTTTCTGGCATCGCCTGCCGCTGCTCGCGCTTTCGCGGGCGCTGACCCCGATCGCCGTGGCCGGCCTGGCGGTCCAGGTTCTCTCCGGCCTCGTGCTGTTCGCTGCCGATGGCGAGGCGCTGGCACGTTCCGCCACGTTCCACCTCAAGCTGGTCCTGCTGGCGCTGGTGCTGATCAATGCTGCGGCGTTCCGCTGGCACTGGCGGCGCCACGCGACCGGCTTCGGCTATCGCCCGACCACGCCCGTACGTCTCTCGGCACTGACGTCGATCGCGCTGTGGCTCGGCGTGGCAACGGTGGGTCGACTGATCGCCTACTATTGAGCGCGGCCCGCGCCGCCCCCATATAGCCGCGATGCCGCGCAAGAACGCACCCGGCTTGCCCCAAGGTCTTCCTTCGCGCGAGCAGATCATCGAGTTCATCCAGTCCTCCGAAAAGCCCGCGGGCAAACGCGAGATCGCCAAAGCGTTCGGCCTCAAGGGCGAAGAGAAGATCGCCCTCAAGCGCCTGCTCAAGGACATGGCCGAGGAAGGCCTGATCGACGGCAAGCGAACCGCCTTCCACCGAATGGGCGGCGTGCCGAAGGTCACCGTGCTGCGCGTCGTCGATGTCGAGGAGGGCGAGGCGATCGCCATTCCCGACGCCTGGCAGCCGGATGATGGCACCCCGCCGCCGCGCCTGCGCCTGGTCGAAAGCAAGCGCCACGCCGCGCTGCGCACCGGCGACCGCCTACTCGCGCGCACCGAGGAAACCGGCGGCGGCTGGACCGCGCATCCGATGAAGAAGCTCCCGGCACGTGGCGAAGGGCTGCTCGGCGTGGTCGAGCTCGACGGCTCGGGCAAACCCTGGCTCGCCCCGACCGACAAGCGCGTGCGCAACTCTTCGCCGATTGCCGATCTCGGCGGCGCCGAGCCGGGCCAGCTCGTGCTGGCCGAACCCGGCCGCACCCCGCGTTCGGGTGTCAAGGTGATCGAAGTCCTCGGCGATCCGCTTGCGCCTAAGGCCTTCAGCCTGATCGCGATCCACAAGTACGGCATCCCGCACGTGTTCCGCGAGGAAGCGCTTGCCGAAGCCGAGCTCGCCGCCAAGCTTCCGTTGAGCGAGGAGCAGCGCGAGGACCTGCGCCACTTGCCGATCGTCGCCATCGACCCCGCCGACGCACGCGACCACGACGATGCGATCTGGGCTGAGCCCGATGGGGAAGGGGGTTTTCGCGCGGTCGTCGCCATCGCCGATGTCAGCTTCTACGTCCGCCCCGGCGGCCAGATCGACAAGGAAGCGCGCAAGCGCGGCAACTCGGTCTATTTCCCCGACCGCGTCGTGCCGATGCTTCCCGAAGTGTTGAGCGCCGACGTATGCTCGCTCAAGCAAGGCGAAGACCGCGCGGCGATGGTCTGCCACTTGCAGATCGACAGCCACGGCCGCGTGAAAGACTGGCGCTTCACCCGCGCGCTCGTCCGCATCGCCGAAGTCATTGCCTACGAGGATGCGCAGGCACGCATCGATTCCGGCGAGGCCGACCAGAACCTCCAGAACCTCTGGGCTGCCTGGCGGGCGCTGTTCTCCGCGCGCAATGCCCGCGATCCGCTCGAGCTCGAGCTCCCCGAGCGCCGGGTCATGCTTGACGAGAAGGGCCGCATCTTCGAAATCGCCGTGCGCGAACGGCTCGATGCGCACCGCGTTGTCGAAGATTTCATGATTGCCGCCAACGTCGCGGCGGCCAAGGCCCTCGAAAGCAAAGCGAGCCCGGTCGTCTACCGCGTCCACGAGCCGCCCACGCGCGAGAAGCTCATTGCGCTGCGCGACTACTTCGACTCGATCGGCAAGAAGCTCGCGCTTGGTCAGGTCATCACCCCCAGCCTGTTCAACCGCATGATCAAGGATATCGCCGACGAAGGCGAGAAGGCCCTGGTCATGGAAGCGGTGCTTCGCAGCCAGACGCAGGCCTACTACGGCCCCAAGAACATGGGCCACTTCGGCCTCTCGCTCGGCAGCTACGCGCACTTCACGTCGCCGATCCGCCGCTATGCCGACTTGCTGGTCCACCGGGGGCTGGTCGACGCGTTCCACCTCGAGCAGCCGGCGCCCAAGGGAAAGCTGCCCGCCAAGAGCGGCCTGTCCGAACAGGACCGCGCCGACCTGTCGAAAGTGACCGACGCCATCAGCCAGACCGAGCGCCGGGCGATGGAGGCGGAGCGCGATACGATCGACCGCTACGTCGCCGCCTGGCTCGCTGGCCGCATCGGCGAGACGTTCCCGACCCGCATCACCGGCGTGCAGAGCTTCGGCTTCTTCGCGACGATCGTCGGTCTCGGCGGCGACGGTCTCGTACCGGTCTCGGGCCTGGGCCGCGAATACTTCCGCTACGAGGAAGGCGCCCGCGCGCTGATCGGGGAGGACACGGGCACGCGCTACGCGGTCGGTGACATGATCGAGCTGCGCCTCGCCGAAGCCAATCCGCTCACCGGCGCGCTCAAGTTCGAAGTGCCCGACAGCGATGGCGGCAAGCCGATCGAGCCGCGCGGCAAGCGCCCTGAGCCGAAGAAGAAAGGCCGCGCGAAACACCCACAGGGCCAACGCGGCCGCCCTGCCAACATACGCCACCAGGGACGCGGACGGAAACGCTAGCCGGCGGTGAGAACGCGCAACCGCTCCCCCGTCTCCTGGTCGGCGGGGAAGAACGCTTCGATCGCCAGTTCCGACAGCGTGACGTCGAGCGGCGTGCCGAACACCGTCGTCGTGGAAATGAACGAAAGCCTCCCGACGGGCGACTCCAGCAGCAGCGGGACAGCAATCGCCGGGCCGCTCAGGCGCGGTGGCGGCGCGGTGTCCGGGAAAGGTAACCGCCGCAGCTCCTGGTCGAGTGCGATCAACGCCGCGTCGCCGCTGGCGGCAATCTGCGCCTCGAGCCGCGCGAGCAGATGTGCGCGCCACTCGGAGAAGTTCACAATGCGCGGCGCCAGTCCGCGCGGATGGAGCGCGACGCGCAGCACGTTGAGCGGCGGCTGCAACAGCTCCTCGTCTATTCCCGCCAATAGCATCGGCAACGCGGCGTTCGCGTCCACCAGGTTCCACGCGCGGTCGATCGCGAGCGCCGGGGACGGCTCGTGCGCGTTGAGCACGCGCTGCACGATCGCCCGCGCTTCGGCGAGGGCGGGATCGTCGAGCGGCCGCTCGCTATGCACCGGCGCGTACCCCGCCGCGATCCGCAGCGCATTGTGCGCGCGCAGCGGCATGGTCAGCTCTCGCGCGAACCTGTCGACCAGCGGCGCGCTCGGGGTCGCGCGGCCGGTTTCGACGAAGCTCAAATGACGTGAGGATACTTCGCTGGCCAGCGCCAGATCGAGCTGGCTCAGCTTGCGCCGGCCGCGCCACTCACGCAGCATTTCACCGAAAGGGCTCAGTGACATGGCGTCATGTCTAAGAGGGCTCCCACGCGACCGCCATTACCTTTGAGGTAATCGACGAGGCTATCCTTACCGCCGATCCTGCACGCCTTCCAAGCAGAGGAGTGCATGCCATGTCCCCGACCAATCTTTCCCGTGTTCTCTGGCTCGACGCGCTGAGCTGCGCGGTGATCTTCGTGCTCGGCGTATTCGCCAGCGGCCCGGTCGGCGCGCTGTTGGGTCTGCCGCCCACTGTCGTCACCGCCGGCGGGTGGATTTGCCTCGCTGCGGGCGCAATGCTCGCTTTCCTCGCCATTCGCCCGGTCAAGTGGCTGCTCGCGCTGGCGGTCGTCGGCAACGTCGGCTGAGTCGCGGCCAGCCTGGCCGTGTGGCTGGTCTGGTTCGGCTCGCTTACCGGGCTCGGCCACGCCGTGCTGCTCGCGCAGGCCGCAGCCGTGGCGCTGTTCGTGGTGCTTGAGTTGCGGGGCCTGCGCAGCGCGTCCTACAAGTTCGCCAGCGCTTGAAATTCGAAGGACGGTTGATCCCTTCGTCCCCGGAGGGGTCAACTGATCCTGTCGATCTCTTCGTCGCTCAGCGCGCCCGGGACGATGAACAGCGGGCAGGGCAGTTGTCCGGCGCTTGCGGAGAAGTGCGTGACCAGCGGGCCCGGGTTCCCCTCGGCCGCGGCTCCGAGCACCAGCGCTGCGACTTCCGGATGCTCGGCCAGGTACTCATTGATCACCGTCTTGCCGTCACCGACCTTCACCGAGATCTGCGGCAAGAGCCCGCTTTCGCTCATCAGCTCGCCCGCGGCGCTGTTCGCCAGAACTTCGGCCCGGTCCCGCGCTTCCTCTTCGATGGTCGCCTGGATCGCGCCGAATGCGCTGAAATCCTGCTTCGGCACCAGCGCCAGCAAGTGCACCGCGCCTTGTGTGTCCACCGCGCGCCGCGCCGCGAAGCGCAGGGCACCGTGCGCTTCCTGGCTCTCGTCAATGATGACCAGGTAAACCCGCATTCACGCTCTCCCCCGTTGCCCCGATAATCCGCGTAAAGCGGCATGCGCGCAAGAACCTTGGCCAAGAACCTTGCCGAGCCCAGGCAAATTGGCTTTAGACGAATGCAATTCAATTCCCCTCGGAAGGACCCGCGCTCCGCCATGTCGATCGCCATCAAGATGCCCGCCCTGTCCCCGACGATGGAGGAGGGCACGCTCGCCAAATGGCTGGTGAAGGTCGGCGACGAAGTCCGCGCCGGCGACATCATGGCCGAGATCGAGACCGACAAGGCGACGATGGAGTTCGAAGCGGTCGACGAGGGCGTGATCGCCGACATTGCCGTTCCCGAAGGCAGCGAAGGGGTGAAAGTCGGCACCGTCATCGCAACGCTCGCCGAAGAAGGCGAGGACCCTGCTAGCGTGAAGCCGGCTGGCGGTGGGACGAAGGCCGCGAGCTCAGACCGTCAAGCCGCAGCCCCCGCCAAGGCGGACGAAGCCCTTGTTTCCGCAGAGGCGCAATCCGCTCCGACTAAAACTCCCGCACCGGCGCCAACCCAAGCCAAGGCAGCTCCTTCTGGCGACCGCGTCATCGCCTCGCCCCTCGCCAAGCGCATCGCGGCGGAGAAGGGCATCGACCTTTCGACCGTTCAAGGCAGCGGCCCCAACGGCCGCATCGTCAAGGCAGACGTCGAGGGCGCGCAGCCCGGCGCTGCCGCTCCGGCCAAGGCCGCGACGCCTGCCGCCGCAGCGCCCGCACCGGCGCAGGACTTCGGCATCGCGCACGAGGAAGAAAAGCTCAGCGGCATGCAGAAGACCATCGCGCGCCGTCTGACCGAGTCGAAGCAGACGATCCCGCACTTCTACGTCACCGTCGACGTGCGTCTCGACCCGCTGCTCAAGCTGCGCGCCGAGCTCAATTCCGCGCTCGAAAGCCGCGGGGTGAAGCTCTCGGTCAACGACCTGATGATCAAGGCGTTGGCCCAGGCGCTGCTCCAGGTCCCGGCCTGCAACGTCCAGTACACCGGGGAATCGCTGCTCAAGTTCAGCCGCGCCGACATCTCGGTTGCGGTGGCGATCCCCGGCGGGCTGATTACGCCGATCATCGTCGATGCCGGCAACAAGTCGCTGTCGACCATCGCCACCGAGATGAAGGATCTCGCCGAGCGCGCCCGCGAGGGCAAGCTGCAGCCGCACGAATACCAGGGCGGCACCGCCAGCATCTCCAACATGGGCATGTACGGGGTGAAGCAGTTCGACGCGGTCATCAACCCGCCGCAAGCGATGATCATGGCCATCGGCTCGGGCGAGAAGCGGCCTTACGTGATCGACGATTCGCTCCAGATCGCCACTGTGATGAGCGCCACCGGCAGCTTCGACCACCGCGCGATGAACGGCACCGACGGCGCCGAGCTGATGAAGGTGTTCAAGGAACTCTGCGAAAAGCCGCTGGGTCTCGTGGCGTAAGCTCTAAGCGTTTTCCTACTCGAGCTTGTTCTGTCAGTGTTCTCCTGATGCCAACCGAATCGCTCTTCGCCGCTGAACGGAACCGGAGGCTGACGAAGCTCCGCGCGCGACGTCGCGATCGGGCGTTTAAACGGGGGAGGGCGTAATCTTAGTAATCTTCCGCCCGCTGACCTGTCGCGCTGGCCGTTCATGAGCGAGCACCGCGACCCGGCCATTCGTGTCGTCGCCATGCCGGCCGACGCCAATGCCTACGGCGACATCTTCGGCGGCTGGCTGCTCAGCCTGATGGACAACGCTGCGGGGCTCACGGCTGCGCGCCGCGCGAAGGGAAGGGCGGTCACAGTGGCGATGGACGGCATGGTGTTCCACCAGCCCGTCAAAGTCGGCGACGAAGTCTCGGTCTATACGGACATCGAACGCGTCGGCCGCACCAGCATGGTGATCGAGGTCGAAGCCTGGCGCCGCGAGCGGCACTGCGAGGATTCCACCAAGGTGACCGAGGCCAAGTTCACTTTCGTCGCGATCGACGAACAAGGGCGACCGCGAGCGGTAGAGCCGGAATGAACCGAACGGGCCCAATCCTCGTTCGTCCTGAGCCTGTCGAAGGACGCCGGCGGCAGAGCCGCGAGGGATCGGCCCGCGCAACACGAACCGAATTAGACGGAGAATTCAGTGGCTGAGCAATACGACGTTATCGTCCTCGGATCGGGCCCCGGAGGCTATGTTGCGGCGATCCGCGCCGCGCAGCTCGGGCTCAAGACCGCGATCGTCGAACGCGAACTGCTTGGCGGCATCTGCCTCAACTGGGGCTGCATCCCGACCAAGGCGCTGCTGCGTTCGGCCGAGATCTTCCACTACATGCAGCACGCCAAGGATTATGGCCTCGTTGCCAAGGAGATAGAGGCCGATCTTGAAGCGGTGGTGAAGCGCAGCCGTGGCGTTGCCAAGCAGCTCAACCAGGGCGTCACGCACCTGATGAAAAAGAACAAGATCGCGGTGCATATGGGCGAAGGGCGCGTGACCGCGCCAGGCAAGCTCGAAGTGAAGGGCGACAAGGGCAGCGAGACGCTCACCGCCAAGCACATCATCGTCGCGACCGGAGCGCGAGCCCGCGATCTTCCGTTCGCGCCGGCCGACGGCAAGCGCGTCTGGACCTATCGCCATGCGATGACTCCGCCGGAGATGCCGACCAAGCTTCTGGTCATCGGCTCGGGCGCGATCGGCATTGAATTCGCCAGCTTCTACAACGACATGGGGGCCGACGTTACCGTGGTCGAGATGCTCGACCGGATCGTTCCGGTCGAGGACGCGGACGTCTCCGCGTTCCTCGAAAAGTCGCTGGCCAAGCAGGGCATGACGATCAAGACCGGCGCTGCGCTGGAGGAGCTCAAGGTTTCGGACAAGGGCGTCTCGGCGAAGATCAAGGGCAAGGATGGCAAGCTCGAAAGCTCCGAGTTCAGCCACGTTATCGTCGCCATCGGCATCGTCCCCAACACCGAAAACATCGGCCTCGACAAGCTGGTCGAGATGGACCGCGGCTTCATCCAGATCGATCCTTACGGACGCACCAAGACCAAGGGCCTCTGGGCGATCGGCGATTGCGTGCCCGGCCCCTGGCTGGCGCACAAGGCAAGCCACGAGGGTGTGACCGCCGCCGAAGCGATCGCCAAGGAACTCGGCAACAAGGATGTCCATCCGCATCCGCTCGACCGCAACGCGATCCCCGGCTGCACGTATTGTCGGCCGCAGATCGCCAGCGTTGGCCTCACCGAAGCCAAGGCCAAGGAAGCCGGCTACGAGGTCAAGGCGGGCACCTTCCCGTTCATCGGCAACGGCAAGGCCATTGCGCTCGGCGAAGCAGAGGGCTTCGTGAAGACGGTGTTCAATGCCAAGACCGGCGAACTGCTCGGCGCGCACATGGTTGGCGCAGAAGTCACCGAGATGATCCAGGGTTACACCATCGGCAAAGTGCTGGAAACGACCGAAGCCGAACTGATGCAGACGGTCTTCCCGCACCCGACGATCTCGGAATCGATGCACGAAAGCGTGCTCGCCGCCTACGGCCGCGCGCTGCACATCTGAGCTGCGCTAAACCGTTCGTCGCATTGTCTTTTTGCCGCCGGAACGGGAGTCCCTTGGGCTCGTTTCGGAGGCGAGGAGCGATGCCATGGAATACGAGCTGGCCAACGAAGGTGAGGACGCGTTGTTCTGCGAAAGCACCAATCCGAGCCTCAAGCAGCGGACGGTGTTCAACCAGCTGAGCGCCAAACCAGATAAGCTTCAGAAGGCCGAGTGCCTCCCCGACGAGGATGACCAGCTCGCGTAAACCGCCTCAGCGGCTATCCGCCGGCTCCAGAGCGTAGCCGGCCGATCGAACGGTGCGGATCGGGTCCTCCGCGTCAGCCACGGTAATGGCTTGGCGCAGCCGCCGGATGTGCACATCCACCGTCCGCTCACCGATATCGCTATCGTTGCCCCATACCGCGTCGAGCAGCTGTCCGCGCGTGAACACACGTCGCGGATGCTCCATAAAGAACCGCAACAACCGATACTCGGTAGGTCCGAGGCGGAGCTGCTGGCCGCTCCGCTCCACCCGGTGGGCGACCGGATCGAGCACCAGATCGCCGACCTCCAGCCTTTCGCCTGCCAGCGCTGGCCTCATACGCCGCAGCACGGCGGCTACTCTGGCGAGCAACTCGCGCGGCGAGAACGGTTTGGTCAGGTAATCATCGGCGCCGGTATCGAGTCCGCGTACGCGGTCATCCTCTGCCTCGCGCGCCGTCAGCATGATGATCGGCACATGCGCTGTGGCCTTATCACGCCGCAATCGACGGCACACTTCAATCCCGCTCGTGCCTTCAATCATCCAGTCGAGGATGACGAGATCCGGCACGTCCTCGCTGGCTAGTGTCAGCGCTTCATCGCCGTCACGTGTAGCCCGAACCTCATACCCTTCGTTCTCGAAGCGGTACTCGAGCAATTCGGCGAGCGCGGCGTCGTCTTCGACCAGGAGCAGCTTGGGTTTCGACACAATGGCTGGTCTACAGCACCCTGATGTTACACCCGTGTGACAATCCGGTGGGCGTTCACTTGTCAGGCGGTAGCGTGCCCAGTGCGGCGAAATGGACCATTTCGGCGACATTGGTCGCATGGTCGCCAATGCGTTCGATGTTTCGCGCAACAAACAGAAGCTGGGCAGCGCTGCTGATCGTTGAGGGGTTCTCGACCATGTGGCTGACGAGATTGCGGAAGATGCTGTCGTAGAACGCATCGACTTTCTCGTCGCGATCAATGACCTCGCGCGCCAGGACCGGATCGCGCGCGGCGAAGGCCGTCAGCACGTCATGCACCATCCCGGCCGCGACTTCGGCCATAGCCGGGATCAGTGTCAGCGGTTCAAAGCGCTTACGATCCTCGATCTGTCCGACGCGACGGGCGATGTTCTTGGCGTAGTCGCCGATCCGCTCCACAACGCCGCCGATCTTCAGCGCAGCGATCACTTCGCGCAGGTCGTTCGCCATCGGTGCGCGCAGCGCGATTATCCGCACTGCCATCGTGTCAATCTCGGCTTCGAGCGCGTCGAGCTTCTTGTCCCGCTCGACCACAGTGCGCGCCAGTTCCGTATCGCCGGTGACGAGCGCGCGGATCGATTCTTCGATCGACACTTCGGCGAGCCCGCCCAGTTCGGCAATCAGGCCGCGCAGCCGGGTGATGTCGTCGTCGAAGGCCTTGACGGTATGTTCGGCCATCAGCCGTACCTCCCGGTGATGTAATCCTTGGTTCGCTCTTCGCGGGGATTGGTGAAGATCTCGGAGGTGTCGCCGTATTCCACCATCTTGCCGAGGTGGAAGAATGCAGTGCGCTGCGACACACGCGCTGCCTGCTGCATCGAGTGGGTGACGATGACGATCGCGTAGCGGCCCCGCAACTCATCGATCAGCTCTTCGATACGGGCTGTGGCGATCGGGTCGAGGGCCGAGCAGGGCTCGTCCATCAGAATTACTTCCGGTTGCACGGCAATGGCGCGGGCGATGCACAGGCGCTGCTGCTGGCCGCCCGAGAGGGCTGTGCCCGAATCGTTCAGTCGGTCCTTGACCTCGTCCCACAAACCGGCGCGGCGGAGCGACTTCTCGACGATGGCGTCGAGTTCGGCACGTCCCTCAGCAAAGCCATGGATCCGCGGGCCGTACGCGATGTTTTCATAGATCGACTTCGGGAACGGGTTGGGCTTTTGGAACACCATGCCTACCCGGGCGCGCAGCTGCACCACGTCCATCTTCGAGCGGTAGATATCGTCGCCGTCGAGTTCGATGGATCCTTCAACACGAGCCGAAGGAATGGTGTCGTTCATCCGATTGAGCGCCCGCAGAAACGTGGACTTGCCGCAGCCGGATGGGCCGATGAACGCAGTGACGTACTCGCTCGGAATGTCGATCGAGACCGAGTCCACAGCCTTCTTGTCACCGTAGAACACGGAGACGTCGCGGGTCCGCATCTTGGCCTGGGTATCGGAGAGTGTTTCGGTCACCATTTCTTCTCGAAGCGATTGCGAAGGTAGATTGCCAGCCCGTTCATAACCAGCAGGAACAGCAGCAGCACGATGATCGCGGCGCTGGTCCGTTCCACGAACCCCCGGTCTATCTCGTCGGACCAAAGAAAGATCTGGACCGGCAGGACCGTCGCGGGGTCGGTGAAGCCATCGGGTGGAGTGGCGACGAAGGCACGCATGCCGATCATCAGCAGCGGTGCTGTCTCGCCGAGCGCACGGGCCATGCCGATGATCGTGCCGGTGAGGATGCCGGGCAGCGCTAACGGGAGGACGTGATGGAACACGACCTGCACGGGCGAGGCCCCTAGTGCCATCGCTCCGTCACGGATCGAAGGCGGTACGGCCTTGATCGCGTTTCGCCCGGAAATGACGATAACCGGCATCGTCATCAGCGCCAGTGTCATGCCGCCGATCAGCGGTGCCGAACGCATGTGCGGGAAGATCGCCAGGAACACTGCGAGACCCAGCAAACCGAAGATGATCGACGGCACGGCGGCGAGGTTGTTGATCGACACTTCGATCAACTCGGTCCACCGGTTCCGCGGCGCATACTCCTCGAGGTACAGCGCGGCGAGCACGCCGATCGGGAAGGCGAGGGCGAGGGTGACGACCATGGTCAGCATCGAGCCCTTGAGCGCAGCCCAAATGCCGACCTGTTGCGCGTCGGTTGCATCCGAGCGGGTCAAGAAGCCGGAATCAAAGCTCTTTGTCAGCTTGCCTTCTGCAGCCAGCGATCGAGCCAGAGGCTGGAGATCCGCCTGCCCGTCGCCCGAGTACGCTGCCGCCATCCGGTTGGTGACGGGCAGGTTGAACGTCCTGGTGCCGCTGAGCACCGCCGGATCATCGACGGCGGCCTCAGCCACCAGGCGCCACGCGTCCGGGTTGACATAGGTCGCTGCTTCCTCGCCCAGCTCGCGCTGTGCGCTATACTCAACCAGATCCGGGAGGCCCTGGTCTTGCAGCGAGCGGACGATCGCCCCTGTTTGCGTCATCCCTTCCGGAACAGCGAGGCTGACATTGCCGAAATTAACAGGAACCTTGACCGTGACCCGCTGGAAGCCGCCGATGCCGTTGATGGTCATCGTCACGAGCAGGATCGCGAGCACGGCCACGGAGAACACCACCGCAGTAAAGCCGGCTGCCTTGAAGCGGCGCTCGGCCGCGTAGCGCTTCTTCATCCGCGCCTCGAAGGCGGCTGTGCGGGTAGGGGAGACGGCCTCACTCATAGGCTTCGCGGAACCTTTTAACGACGCGCAGCGCGATGAAATTGAGCGCCAGCGTGACAAGGAAAAGCACGAAGCCGAGCGCAAAGGCGCTCAATGTCGCCGGATGATCGAAGCTGCCTTCGCCGGTTAGCATCGCCACGATCTGGAACGTGACGGTCGTCATTGCCTCCAGCGGATTGGCTGTAAGGTTCGCGGCTGCGCCGGCCGCCATCACGACGATCATCGTCTCTCCGATCGCTCGGCTGATTGCCAGCATCACGCCGGCAACGATGCCGGGCAGTGCAGCGGGTATCAGAACGCGGCGGATCGTCTCGCTGGTGGTCGCGCCCATTGCCAGGCTCCCGTCGCGCATCGCCTGCGGCACCGCGGCGATGGAGTCGTCTGCCATCGACGACACGAACGGGATGATCATCACCCCCATGACCAGGCCGGCGGCCAAAGCGCTTTCACTCGACGCATTCGTGACACCGACTGAGAGAGCTAGGTCGCGCACGAGCGGAGCGACGGTCAGGGCGGCGAAATAGCCGTAAACGACGGTCGGGACGCCGGCGAGGATCTCCAGCGTCGGCTTCAGCCACTTGCGCCAGCGGGGCGATGCATACTGGGTCAGATAAATCGCACTCATTAGTCCGAGCGGAATGGCGACGATCATCGCGATGATCGCGCCGATGTAGATCGTGCCCCAAAACAATGGCAGGGCCCCGTAACGCGACGGATCGGGATTATCGGCACTGCTCATCGGGTCCGGCCCCCAATGGGTGCCGAACAGGAAGTCGATCGGGTTGATCATCCCGAAGAAGCGCACGGTTTCGAAAACCAAGCTGGCAAAGATGCCGAGCGTGGTCAGGATAGCGACGAGCGAGGCCAACAAAAGCCCAAACATCACGCCGCGTTCGACCCGCGTTCGTGCGGTAAAGTCCGGTTTGAGGCGAAGAAACGCGAAAGCTCCCGCAGCGAACGCGATCAGGAGGGTTACGACCAAGCCAATGGCATTGAAGCGAGTGATCGCCTCCCGGAACGGCGCAATGAGCCCTTCGGCCGCTGGATTGAACACCGCAGGAGCAGCTCCCGTTGCCACCGCCCGCGCTTCCGCCAGCATGGTATCGCGCTGCATGCCGAATGGCGGCAGCGATGCGGCGGCAGGATCGGCCAGAACCGACTGCACGATCAATTGCGGGGCAACGAGGTTCCAGACCAGCGCGAAAAGCGCGGCCGGCACAACGACCCACAAAGCCACGTACCAGCCGTGATAGGAAGGTAACGCGGCAAGCCGTCTCTCCGGCTGAGCTCGCCGGAAGCTCCACGCACGGGCCCGTGCCGCCAGCCAGCCTATCAAACCCAGGCCAAGCGCCAGGAGTAGCAGAAGGGCAGGCGACATCGGGCGAAGCGGGCCTTTACTCGAAGTCGGACGCGGTCAGCGCCGGGAACTCTGTCGCAGCTGCTTGCATACGCGCGGCAACATCGTCTGGATTGGCCACCAGTCCAATACGAGTCAACGGACCTTCACGTCCCCACATCTGAGCCCATTCGCTAATGAACCCGCGCAGCCCGCGAATGGCATCGAGGTGGGCGTTCTTGACGTAGATGAACAGAGGCCGGGCGCCCGGATATCGGAACTGGGCGATGTTCTCGTATGTCGGCTCGATACCGTTCATGCGCAGCCCCTGCACTTTGTCGAGGTTTTCCTCAAGGTACGAGTAGCCGAACACGCCAATAGCATCGGCGTTGCCCTGGATCTTCTGGACGATCAGATTGTCCTGTTCGCCTTGGTCGACATAGGCGCCGTCGGAGCGCACCTCGGTGCAGATCTGTTCCTGCCGGTCCTCGTCGCTTTCCTTCAGCGCCTGCATTTCAGCACGGGTCTCGCAGCCTGGGATCAGCACGAGCTCCTTGAGCGCGTCGCGCGTTCCTGATGTGGAAGGGGGACCGTAAACCAAGATCGGTTTCCCCGGCAGCGACGGATCGACGTCACGCCAAGTCTTAGCCGTCTGCTCTTGGCCGAACGGCCGGGCTGCGAGTGCCCGGTAGACGATTTCGGGTGTGAGGTTCATGTCTATGCCGCCGCGCGATGCGGCGAAAGCGATGCCGTCTAGCCCAACTTGGAGCTCGGTCACTTCGGTGACGCCATTCGCCTGGCATTTCTCGAACTCGCTCACCTTCATCCGCCGCGAAGCGTTGACGATGTCGGGCGTGTTGGCCCCAACGCCTTGGCAAAACAGCTCGATGCCTCCGCCGCTGCCCGTGGATTCGATGATCGGCGAGCCCAGCTCGGGGTTCGAGCGGGCGAAGCTCTCAGCCACCAGCTTTGCAAACGGATAGACCGTCGACGAACCGACCGCGCGAACCGAACTGCGGGTGGCGTCAGTACCGCCGCATCCGGCCAGCGCCACGGCAACTACGGCAACGAGCGAGAACCGAAGCTTCTTGTTCATGGAAATGCTCCTTCGTTGCGGCGCAGCTAGGCAGCGCGTGTTACGGTTTGATGACGGGATCGTGACATCGCTCGAAGGTCAGAAGTCGACTTGCGCCCGTACCGCGACGGCGTCCACTTCGTAGCCACTGTCAGTTCCGGCAAGAACCGCGGCATCGTCTATCCACAGGTGGCCGTAATTCACCAGGAAGCGCAGGTAATCGGTCGGCACCCAAACGGCCGAGAAGCCCAGTGTTTGCTGTCGGCCGCCGGCAATGCCTTCGTCGCTCAAATCCAACGTGTCGTAGCGTGCGTTAACCTGAATGGCGCCGATTCCTCCTGCAGTGACCGGGTTTACCGGCCTGATGCGATCGAACGCACCGTTGCGATAACCCGGCCGGTCTCCTGGGGTAAGAAGCATGCCGACTTCGGCATAGCCGCCGCGGAATGTTGGATCGGGAAGCCCCGGTCGGCGAGCCGTCATTTGGTGCCCTTCAACAACGGCGTGGAACGGACCATGCAGGTAAGCGAGCTCGAGTCCGAAATTGCGCTCGCCGCTGGCTGAAAATTCACCGGTATCGATCAGCCGCACATCCGTGGTGTGGGAGAAGGGCCGGGCGCGATAACGGACGGTACTCGCTGCGTCATTCAAATCGCGCAAGTGCGCCGATCCGCCGATGTGGAGCTGACCATCGCCTAGCTTCGGATTGAAGACCACCCGTCCGTCGATGCTGTAGCTGTTGTTGCTGTCATCGAGCGAGTCGATGTCGTCGGTGAAGATTCCGAACTGCACCTGCACAGCCTCTTTGGCATAAGTGCCGCTGATACCGACGCGCCGTTCGAAGCCGAACGCAGAGTTGAACGCGGCGCGTTCGAGCATTGTGGTAAATAGGTCGCTCGTCATCTCCTCAAGGCCCCAAAACGGCTTTTGATGGCCGAGGGTTAGCGTCAGGTGCTCCGACGCATCGTACGTCAAGTACACGTCGGTGAGATCGACTCCATCGGCGAAGTCGGCTTCGATGCGATAACCAAAGTTGCCCGGGATGGTCCCGTCAACACCCAGATAAGCGCGGCGGAGCTCAGTGGTGAAGCCGAAGCCGTCACTGGCGATACTGGCGGGCGCATCGACGACTCCGGAGTCTATCTGAATGCGGCCACGGGGCTTGAACGACCATCCGCCCGCGGCCTCAACTTCGGGCGCCCCCTTCCATGTGACGGAGGTGTCCGCCCCTGCCGTGACCGTCATGGACCCCTCGCTGCCGCTACCGCTTACGAGGTCTCCGGCCTCAGCCCGTTCGCGAGCTTCGAGTTCCTCGACTTGCGCGGCCAGACGGCCGATCTCAGCCTGCATCGCGGCAAGCTGCTGACGCAATGCCGTAAGGTCATCTGTTTGCGCAACGCCGGGCGAGGGCACCACGACCGCACAGCTGGCGAGCAGAGGGACGAGGAGGGGGCGCACGATCGTGACCTTTCTGGTGGAGCGGCCGAGCCGCGCTATGTCGCTTCTGTTACATGCGTGTGACAGGTTACACCTGTGTGACACACAAGGTTCCGTGGGCGGGATGTCAGCCGGCGAGCGGAATTCGCACCGTCACCGCGGTTCCTTCTCCTCTGCGGCTCTTGATGTCGAGCCGGCCACGGTGGCGCTCGACGATGTGCTTCACGATCGCCAAGCCCAGCCCGGTCCCGCCGGCAGCGCGGCTGCGGCCGGGATCGACGCGATAGAACCTCCGCGTGAGGTGGGGGATGTGCTCGGCACCGATACCCTCACCGTGATCTCTGACGACGAGTTCCGCGCGCCCCGCCGGATCGCGCGACAGCGAGATGTCGACGCTCGTCTCCGGCTGACCATACTTGAGTGCGTTGTCGACGAGATTACGCACCAGCTGCTCCAGCTGGGCGCGATCGCCGCGGATCATCAGCTTTTCGGCCGTTTCAGGGAGCACTAGCCGCCCTTGCCGCGCCGAACCGGCGACATCGCGGGCAGATTGCTTGGTCAAGGACACGAGGTCGATCAGCTCGGTCGGCTGCTGGTGCTTCTCTGCTTCGATCTGCGACAGCGACATCAGGTCCGTGACGAGATCCTGCAGTCGCTTGGCTTCGCGCAGCACCGTGTTATGGAAGCGGCTTGCTTGCTTTGGTTCGATGTTCTCCCCCTGCTCGACGAGGGTTTCGGCGTAGCCGATGATCGAGGCGAGCGGCGTACGCAGCTCATGGCTGGCGTTTGCGACGAAGTCGGTATGGGCACGGCTGATATCGAGCTCAGCGGTCCGGTTGATCAGCTCGACCAGCGAATAGCGCTCGTCGAAAGGCTGGCGGGTCAGCTGCCAACTGCTGCGCGGGCCGGTCAGGCCTTGCACCCAGGCGCTGCCACTACCTGGCCGCGAGAGCAGCTCGACAGCCTCCGGATGACGAAACGCAACCCGCGCGTCCTGGCCAACGACATGCGCGCCAAGCGTTTCGCGTGCGGCGGCATTGGCGACCAAAATACGTTCACCATCAAGCACCAGCATCGGCAATCCGCTGTGCTCGATCAGCTCGCCCATACCGTCAGGCGTGAGCTCGACCCCCTCCCGCGCCGGCCGCATCGTTCCGGGAGGAGGCGGCGCCGAGAGCCATAAAGAAGCTATCCAGACCAGCGTTGCGGCGAGCACGAGCAGCAGGTTCGCCCCGGCCACGGCAACGACGACGCCGGTCAACAGCGCCAGTGCAATGCCGACGGCAGGAAGAGGGCGACCCATGTCCACGGCGAGCCCCCTTATCCGCGGCTCCGGTCCGGAGCCAGCACGAATGATCATACCCAACTGAAGATGGCGGACAGGGTGGGATTCGAACCCACGGTGGATTTGCACCCACGACGGTTTTCAAGACCGCTGCCTTAAACCACTCGGCCACCTGTCCGGTCAGCGCCGGCTAGCGGCGAATCGCGCGGCTGTCACCCCGTGACACTGCTTCGGCGTTACGATACGTTTCGCTTCAATCGCCGGGGCGCAACCCAACCGGCGGATGGAGAGGGAGTTCGATCACATGAAGCGTTTCGTCTACGGCGCGTTAGGCGCGGTTGCCGCTGCCGCGGTCGCCACCCCGGCCTTCGCGCAGGCGGGTTGTACGCGCGAGCGCCTGCAGGAAATTGCAGATCAGTATCGCGCCGCTCAGGCGGACGGCCGCGCCATCATGCACATGAAGCCGATGGGCGAGTGGGTGAACTACAACGAGAACTTCGAGCTGTCGTCGATGACCTATGGCGGAGTCATCGCCACGCCGCAGAAGGTCGACTGGGACCGCTCGTTCTACGACACCGTGGCTTGCACCGTTTACATCGAGAGCATCATCACCAATCCTGAGCAGCCCTACGTCCTGGCGACGATGATCCGAGCGAGCGGCGGCCCAGGGTCGGGCGCCGGCACGATCAGCGGCTTCGACGTGATCGTCACTGACGAGGACGACTGGCTCTTCAACGCGGAAAAGACGCTCTACTATGCCCAGCGAGAAGACTGGAGCGAGATCCCCGAAGCGCGCCGCAACACCCGCGAGGAGTTGCGGGCGGCGGCCGACGCCTACCTCGACTTATTCAAGGACAAGAGTGTCTCGGTCCCCTGGGGCATCCCCTGCGCCCGCCTTGAAGGCAGCGTCTACACCGGCAAGGGACAGCCTGATGATGACTGCAACGTGGGTGTGCCGGACAACGTCGACATGGTCGACCGCCGCTACGTGATCGATCCGGTGGTTGGTTCGGTCGCGGTGTTCTTGCGCATGGGCCAGAACCGGCGGCCCGATGCCCACGTGTTCCGCATCGAAGACGGAAAGCTCCGCTTCATCCACACCATCACGAACTGCGGCGAACAGGAGAACTGCGGCTTCGGCCCGTTTAAGGAGATGGTTGAGCGCAACCCCGGCGTGTGGCCGAACCTCGATCACGTCGCGGTGGTGACGCGGCCGCAACGATAAGACGACGCGAAGCAGCATCGGTTCATCGTAACACGGGCGGCGGGGGATTCCCTCGCCGTCTTTCCCGTGGCAGAGGTGGGTGCATGCGCATTCGCCGTTTGCTGTCTAGCCTCTCCGCCATTCTTGCGCTTTCACTCGTCGCGCCGGCCTGCGCGCAGGACGTCTCTTTTGAAGATTACCTGCAGCAAGTCGCCGGCAAAGCGCGCGCCGAGGGCGTAAGCGAGCGGACGATTAGCGAAGTCCTTTTTTCACTCACGCCCAATCAGAGGGTGATCGACCTGGATCGGGACAACGTGTCGTCGGGCGGCAGTTCGAGCGGCTTTCCTCCGCTGGCGCCCTATTTGCGGAACCATAACACGCAGGCGCGCATCAACGGCGGGCGGCGGGTCTATGCGCAGCTTCAGCCACTCGCCGCCCAGGTAGAGGCTCGCTATGGCGTCCCGGCCAACATCCTGATTGCCATCTGGGGTCATGAGACCAGCTATGGCGCGGTGCGCGGCAACTTCGATCTGCCGCGCTCCCTGGCCACCCTGGCGTGGGAAGGCCGCCGCCGTGATCTGTTCGAGCGCGAATTGATCGACGTGCTCAAGATCGCCGATTCGGGCGTGCCGCGGTCGAGCCTCGTCGGCAGCTGGGCCGGCGCTTTCGGCAACCCGCAGTTCCTGCCCAGCGTTTACCTGCGCCTGGCGGTCGACGGCGACGGTGACGGCCGCCGCGACATTTGGACCAACGAGGTCGACACGCTCCACTCGATCGCCAACTATTTCCGCGATGCAGGATGGCGAACGGGTCAGCCTTGGGGCGTGCGCGTTTATACGCCGAACAGCGTCGATCGCACAGCGATCGAGACTCCGATGGTCTCTCCGGTATGTCCCCGCGTCCACGTTCGCCACAGCCGCTGGATGCCCGTGCGCGACTGGCGAGCGCTTGGGGTGATCCCGCAAGGCCCGATCGGTGACGACGTCATGGCGACGCTGTTCGAGCCCGACGGTCCCGCGGCTCCAAGTTACCTCTTAACTCAGAATTATAGGGTCATCCTCGAATATAACTGCTCGAACTACTACGCGATGAGTGTGGGGTTGCTTGCAGATGAGATTACCCGCTGACGGGCGTTCCCGCCGCGTGCTTCTATCCTTTGCTGCGTTAGGCGCTGCCTTGGCGCTCACCTCGTGCGTGGCATCGAGGGAGCAGGCGTACGTTGTACCGAACCTGCACCCTGCTGGCGGCCCCGAGGCTGATTATCCGGTGCTGGTCGGCGAGCCGTATGCGATCGACGGGAAAACCTACACGCCCGAAGACGTACTCAACTACGACGAAGTCGGGTTCGTCATGGCCGATGCCGATGGCGGCGAGGAGATTTCCGCGTCGCATCACACTCTACCGCTGCCGAGCTATGTCGAGGTCACCTCGCTCGATAGCGGGCGAACGATTCTCGTGCGGGTCGAAAGGCGCGGCCCGATGGACGGGCACGACTTGATCGGGTTGTCGCGCGGCGCCATAGCTCAACTCGCGGCGAGCAACGGAACGCCAGCGCGCGTCCGCCGGGTCAATCCTCCCGAGGATGAGCGCGCGCTGCTAAGAGCGGGCAGCCCTGCGCCTCTTCGAATGGACACGCCAATGCCGCTCGTCGAAGTGCTGAAACGCAAACTTCCTGACCGGCCCGTAACAACTCGCGTTCTGGCGGGTGCTTCCGCGCTGCAACCGGAAGCTCCGCCACTCGCCGGCGCTGAAGACGCCATGCCAGTGGAAGAGGCCCACTCGTCGGCCTCGCTTCCGGCGCCAGCATCAACGGCTTTGCCGCGGGCAGCCACTCCGGTGCCCGTGCTTCATGGGCAGACCGCGGCCAACAGCCGGGCCTACGTCGTTCAGGCCGCTGCGTTCTCAACGTCGGAACGCGCGCAGCGCGCCGCTCGCGCGCTCAACGGCGAAGTTGTTCAGGCGGGCCGTTATTTCCGCGTTCGGACTGGTCCTTTCGCGACCCGTGGAGAGGCCGAAGCCTCGCTCGCCAAGGTCCGGGACGCGGGTTATAGCGATGCACGAATCTTAACCAACGGCTAAGCGTCGGCGCCGCTCCGCCGGCGATGGGAGCGCGCTTGAAGACGATTTCAACTGCTCTGGCAGGGCTGGGGGCGCTGGTCTTGCTGGCGACCCCTGCCAACCCACTCGACGCCCAGAACGTAGCGACCGTTCTGCCTTCGGAGCTACCTGCGCCGGTTCCGCCGGAAATTCCTGTCGCTCTTCTGGTCGATCTTTCGAGTGGCCAGACATTGTTCTCACGCGAACCAGACCGCCGTTTCGTCCCCGCTTCGGTCACCAAAGTCATGACGGCTTATACTGCCTTCAAGCTGATCGAAGCAGGCGAGCTGTCGCTCGAAACGCCGGTGACGGTGAGCAAGGAGGTGGCGGAGCTCTGGTCGGGTGAAGGTTCGTCGATGTTCCTCAAGGCAGGCGACCGCGTAACCGTCGGGGAACTGCTGCTCGGCGTCACCACGGTTTCAGCGAACGATGCCTCGGTGGTTATCGCTCTGACCGCAGCCGGCACTCAAGCTAAGTGGCTGGATCTTATGAACCAAAACGCCGCTGAGCTGGGGATGCGGGACACGCATTTCGGCACGCCCAACGGCTGGCCGGACGAGGGTCGGACCTACACGAGCGCGCGCGATCTTGTGGTCCTGGCCGAGGCGATGACCACGCGCTTCCCCGAACTCTACCGGCGCTTCATCGGCCATCGCGGTATGACCTACGGCAACATCACACAGTCCAATCACGATCCGATCACGGGCGTCGTCGATGGGGCCGACGGTATGAAGACCGGCTACACGCGAGAAGCAGGGTACAACTTTCTGGGATCTGCGGAGCGCGGCGGGCGCCGGCTCGTCATGGTCCTGGCCGGCGCGCCGAGCGCGTCCATCCGGAACAATGCGGCGCGGGCCTTCATGCGGTGGGGATTCGACGCGTTCGAAAGCCGCAAGATACTGCCGGCCGCGGCGACCGTGGGTACAGCCAGGGTCCAGAACGGCGCGCAGGCAGTCGTGTCGCTGCTGACCGATGACGAGGTTCTGGCGAGCGTGCCTCCCGGCAGTCCAAGCGCCGTGACACTGTCTGTCCGATACCGCGGGCCGATCGAAGCACCGATTAGCAAAGGACAACGTATCGCATCGCTGCGGGTCGCGATCGACGGACAAACCCCGCACGACGTTCCGCTTATTGCGGCAGAGGCGGTCGAAGAAGCCAACGCCTTTCAGCGCCTGCTCAATGGCCTGCGCGGGCTCGTTACGTGAGCGGACGGTTCATCGTCTTCGAAGGCGGTGAGGGCGCCGGCAAGTCCACTCAGGCCCGCCTGCTCGTTGATGCGTTGCAGGCGCGTGGGCGCGAAGCGATCCTTACTCGCGAGCCGGGCGGCACCCCAGGGGCCGAAGCGATACGCAAGCTCCTGCTCGACCCGCCGGGGGAGGGGTGGAGCTGCCGCAGCGAGGCGCTGCTTTTCGCCGCGGCGAGGGCGGATCACGTCGAGCGACTCATTCGTCCGGCTCTTGCACGCGGCGCCTGGGTGGTGAGCGACCGCTTTGTCGATTCAACGCGGGCTTACCAAGGCGGAGGGGGCGGTGTGGCCGACGCCGATCTGATGATGCTGCACCGGATCGGCGCAGGTGGCCTGTTGCCTGACGTGACCTTCCTGATCGAGGTGGAGGAGGAAGCAGCCGCCGCACGAGTAGCCAAGCGCGACGGTGAGAAGAGCGATGCGATCGGTGGACGGGACGTCGGATATCATCGTCAAGTGACCGCCGCCTTCACGCGCCTGGCCGAAGCCGAGCCGCAGCGGTTTGTCCGCCTTGATGGCTCAGGGGCGGCCGAGGAAACGCACGCGGCGGTCCTCCAGGTCTTGCAGCAACTGTTCGGTTCCCTGTCGTGAGCTTCACCGGTCACGATGAACCTTGGCGTGAATGGCGAGCCGCTCTGGCAAGCCCGCGCCTGCACCATGGCTGGATTCTTTCGGGCCGACGCGGCGTAGGAAAAGCGAGCTTTGCTCTCCAGGCCGCGCGCGAACTCGTGGCAGAATCAGGCATTCCGCAGCCTGCGGGTGATCACCCGGACATCATCGTTCTCGCGCCCCTACCGGCAACGGCCGAGGACGAGAAGAAGCGCAATGAGGGCAAGCCGTACCAACTCAAGCGCAACATCAGCGTCGACCAGGTCCGTTCGATGCAGCAGTGCCTGACGACCAGGGCAACCTTGGGTAGCCGCCGCGCCATCATCATCGATCCGGCCGACGACCTCGAAAAGGGCGCGGCGAATGCCTTGTTGAAAAGCCTTGAGGAACCTCCCGCCGGAACGTTCTTCTTTCTCGTCACCCACCGCATCGGCCGCCTTCTTCCGACGATCCGCTCACGCTGTCGTTTGCTGCAGTTTCCGCAACTCGACGCTGCCGAGATCGACTCAATCCTGCAACGCGAGGCTCCTCAGGCCGATTCCGGCATGCGCGGAGCCGCAATAGCGGCGTCAGGAGGCTCCCCAGGGATCGCCCTCGAGTTCGTGGAAGCCGACCTTGGCACCATTCACCGTCTGATGGGAGAAATTGCCCTATCGGGCGATCCCGACTTCCAGCGACGGGGGAAGCTCGCCGAAGCTATCGGCGCGCGGCCGGACCGCAAGCGTCAGCTTGCCGCGATCGAGCTGGCCCGTGCGGTGACGACAGCGAAGATGAGAACTGTCGAACGGAGGGCCATTCCGGCGCTGAGTGCGGCCCACACCGAACTGGTCCGTCTCGCCGCGGAAGCGCCAACCTACAACTACGATCCCGGGCTCCTGGTCATGGAGATCGGCACCGTGCTCGCCTCACTGGCCGGCCCAGAGAAGGCTCAGGCGCGCTGACGCAGCATGGAGCGGTTGCCACTGCGCAGGCTGCGCCTTAGGGGAACCGGCGCATGGCAGAGCCTTATTATCTCACGACCGCGATCCACTATCCCAACGGGCGGCCTCACATTGGCCATGCCTATGAGACGATCGCCGCGGACGTACTGGCCCGCTTTCAGCGGCTCCGCGGCCGCGAAGTGCGCTTCCAGACCGGAACTGACGAACACGGGCTGAAGATGGCGCAAAAGGCCCGTGAGCTGGGGCGAACTCCACGCGACTTGGCAGATGAAATGTCCGGATATTTCCGTGAGTTGTTCGACAAGCTCAACATATCGTATGATCGTTTCATCCGTACTACCGAGCAGGATCACCATCGCGCCAGCCAGGCGATATGGCGGGCGATGGAAGCGAACGGCGACCTCTACCTTGACCGCTATGAAGGATGGTATTCCGTCCGCGACGAGGCCTACTACGACGAAAGCGAACTCATTGAGGGCGAGGGGGGCGAGAAGCTCTCACCGCAAGGAACCCCGGTTGAATGGACTGTCGAGGAAAGCTGGTTCTTCCGGCTGTCGAAGTATCAGGAGCCGCTGCTCGAGCTTTATCACGACAATCCCGAGTTCATCCGCCCCGAGACCCGACGCAACGAGGTGCTCCGTTTCGTCGAAGGCGGCCTGCGGGACCTGTCGGTCAGCCGAACGAGCTTCGATTGGGGCGTAAAAGTGCCCGGCGCGGAAGACCACGTGATGTACGTCTGGGTGGACGCGCTGACCAACTACCTCACCGGCGTCGGGTATCCTGACGACGGCGATCCGCTCCGCAAGTTTTGGCCCGCAGACCTGCACCTGATCGGCAAGGACATCGTCCGGTTCCACACCGTCTACTGGCCGGCGTTCCTGATGAGCGCCGGCATGCCGGTGCCGAAGGCCGTGTTTGCCCACGGCTTCCTGCTTAATCGGGGGCAGAAGGAATCGAAGTCGCTCGGTAACACCACTGATCCGGGCGAGCTGGCGGACCGGTTCGGAGTCGATCCGCTCCGTTATTTCCTGCTGCGCGAGTTCAGCTTTGGCCAGGATGGAAGCTGGTCGCCGGAAGCTATCGTCAGCCGCAACAACGCCGAACTGGCCAACAGCTTCGGCAACCTGGCACAGCGGGTCCTGAGCTTCATTGCCAAGAATTGCGGCGGCACCTTCACCGCAACCGCGCCCGTACTCGATGTGGATAGCGCGTTGCAGGCCAAGGTCCGCCAAGCTTGCGCCGACGAGCTGCCGGTAGCCTTTGAGAAGCTGGCTTTCGCAGCCGGTCTGGAAGCGTGGATGCAGGCTGTCTTTGCTTGCAACGCCTATATCGATGAACAGGCCCCCTGGGCTCTGCGCAAGACGGATCGGGCCCGCATGGAACGCGTGCTTGCCACCTTGTGCGAGTGCATTCGCAACCTGGCCGTTGCCGTTTCGCCGGTAACGCCTCGCGCGTCCGAACGCATCCTCGACGCGCTGTGCGTTCCGGCCGACCGGCGCGACTTTGCAGCCCTGCAAGGCAACGAACGAGCAGACACCGTCAGAGTGGACAGTCCAGCGCCGGTCTTCCCCCGGCTGGAACTCCCCGCCGAAGCGAGTACGTGATGCTAATCGATAGCCATTGCCACCTCAACTACGAAGGCTTGGTCGAGAACCAAGCCGCCGTGCTGGGCCGTGCACGAGATGCGGGAGTGAAGGCATTCCTGAACATCTCCACTCGGCAAAGCGAATGGGCTGATGTAGTGGCCACAGCCGAGCGCGAGCCCGACGTGTGGGCGAGCATCGGCATCCATCCGCACGAGGCGGAGCAACACGCGGATTTCGGAGAAGCGGCTCTCCTCACATCGGCTGAGCACCCGCGGGTCATCGGAATCGGTGAGACGGGGCTCGACTACTATTACGACCGCTCCGATCGCAGCCTGCAGCGGGCCCTGTTCCGCACGCATATCGCGGTTGCCCGGCGTACCGGGCTGCCGCTTATCGTGCACACCCGGGATGCCGAGGAGGATACCCTAGCGATCTTGCGCGAGGAGATGGAGAAGGGGCCGTACCCGGCCTTAATCCACTGCTTCACGGCATCCGCGGATTTTGGTCGTGCCGTCTTGGAACTCGGCCTGACGATATCGCTTTCGGGCATCGTGACCTTCAAGAACGCCAAGGACCTGCAGAAATTCGCAGCGGAGATTCCGCAGGAACGCTTGCTCGTCGAAACCGATAGCCCGTTCCTCGCCCCGGTCCCCTACCGCGGCAAGACCTGCGAGCCCGCTTTCGTTGCCGAGACTGCTAAGTTCGTCGCCAGCTTGCGCGGTCAAGCATTTGAAGAACTGGCAGAAAACACGACTAGCAACTTCTACTCGCTGTTTACCAAGGCGACGCCATGAAGCTGGTGATGCTCGGCTCCGGGACTTCGACCGGCGTGCCGCGCATCGGCAACGAATGGGGCGAGTGCGATCCGGACGAGCCTCGGAACCGCCGTACCCGCGTCTCGATCGTCGTCGAGAGCAACGAGGGGGCAAGGCTCCTGGTCGATACCTCGACCGACCTTCGGCAACAGTTGCTCACCAACAACATCGACAAAGTCGACGGGATCTTCTGGACGCACGATCACGCCGACCACTGCCACGGTATCGACGACTTGCGGCCGATGCGCTTCAACCGATCCGCACCGCTGCCGGGCTTTGCATCAGAAAGCACGGCGCGCAGCCTGCGGCAGCGTTTCAGCTACGTTTTCTCAGGCCGGTATGGCTATCCCACAATCGTGCAACTCGAAACGCTCGAACTCGTGAGAATCCATGCCGGGTTCGCCGTGGCCTCGGTAGAAATGCCTCACGGCCCAACGACTAGTACCGGCTTTCGCTTTGATGCAGACGAGAAATCAATCGCTTACGCGACGGACTTCAGCGAGGTCACAGGCGAGATGATCGAGTTGTTCCGCGGCGTGGACATTCTGGTCACAGATTGCCTGCGTCGCGAGGCGCATCCCACCCATGCCAGTCTCGCGACTGCACTGGACCTGCACGAACGCTGCCGGCCCGGTACCACTGTGCTAACGCACCTCGACATGACGATGGACTATGCGACGCTGTCAGCGGAGGTGCCGCCCGGAGTCCTGGTCGGATACGACGGACTGGAGCTCGTCGCTTGAATCAATGGGTTTCGATCATAGCGCTGACGGCCTGGCTGGTACTGGCGCTAAGCGCCTATCGGACGCACCAGGTAGAGGGCCGAACGACGCTGGTCTTTGTGTTAGGCTGGATCTCGATCTTCTTCCTGACCGTGGCGGTGTTCACCTTGATGTCCCCCACCGGGTAACCCACCTCACATTTTACATAATATATATTATCAGCCCGAAATGTCCGAACAGCTAGAACGCCTCCTCTCGATCATGACGCGCCTTCGCGACCCACAACTCGGTTGCAAATGGGATGTTGCACAAACGTTTGAGACGATCGCTCCGTACACCATCGAGGAAGCTTACGAGGTGGCCGATGCCATTGCGTGCGGTGATGTCGACGAGCTGCGTGGCGAGCTCGGCGACCTGCTGCTCCAGGTCGTCTTTCATGCGCGGATCGCCGAAGAAGCTGGATACTTTTCGTTCGAAGACGTTGCACGCTCGATCGCCGACAAGATGGAAGCGCGGCATCCGCATGTGTTCGGCGATGACGCCGCCAACGATCGTGAGCGCCGTTGGGAAGAGCTCAAAGCGGCCGAACGCGAACAGAAGGGTGCGACAAGCTCGATGGACGGTGTCGCGCGCGCTCTGCCCGCGCTGCTCCGTGCGGAGAAGCTGCAGAAGCGTGCGGCTCGGGATGGATTCGATTGGCCCGATGCATGCGGACCCGCGGAGAAGCTAGCCGAGGAGGCCCTCGAGCTGGGTGAAGCAACGCCCGACAAGCGGTTGGAAGAAGCGGGAGATCTGTTGTTCGCGGCGGTCAATCTGGTGCGCGCCTATGGGGTCGCACCGGAAGAGGCCTTGCGCGCGGCCAATGACAAGTTCGAACGCCGCTATCGGGCGATGGAGTTGCTTGCCGGCGGCGACTTCGCGGCACTATCGCTCGAAGATCAGGAAGCCTTGTGGCAACGCGTGAAGCGTGGCGCTGACGTCTAGCGAGGCATCAGGCGCTATCCCGCCGCGCGTGGAACCGTGCCATGTCGCTCGGCGCTATGCGGATCTCATACCAGGCCTGTTCGCCTTCGACCCCGTAGTCGAGGACTTCGCCGTGCTGATGCAACCATGCCGCGCCCGCACCGTCCTCCAAGGGCAGGATCACCCGATAACGGCGATGACTTTGCGTCAGCATAGAGGCAATGTGCTCCTCGAGAACGGTGAGCCCCTCCCCTGTCTGGGCAGAGATCAGAACGACCTCGGAGTTCCCGGATGCAGCTGCCTCGAGCTCTTCACGCTGGTGACCATCGAGAAGGTCGAGCTTGTTCCAAGCCTCAATGATCCGCGTGCCGCCGCCCTCACCCTCTTCGACGACGCCAAGTTCGGTCAGCACCTCGATGACCTGCCGCTTTTGCATGGCATTGTCCGGGTTGGCCATGTCGCGGACATGCACAATCACGTCGGCCGCGGTGACTTCCTCGAGCGTGGCTCGGAACGCGGCGATCAACTGCGTCGGCAGGTCTGAGATGAACCCGACGGTATCCGATAGGATCGCCTTGTCGACACCTGGCAGACGGATGGCCCGCATGGCAGGATCGAGAGTGGCGAAGAGCATGTCTTCGGCCATCACCTGCGCGCCGGTCATCCGGTTGAACAACGTGGATTTTCCGGCGTTGGTGTAACCGACCAGCGCGATAACTGGCCAGGGCGCCCTGCCCCGCCGCTCCCGATGTAGGCCGCGAGTCTTGCGGACCTGTTCGAGTTCGCGTCGCAGTTTTCCCATTCGCGCACGGATCATCCGACGGTCGGCTTCTATCTGCGTCTCACCGGGGCCGCCGAGAAACCCGAAACCGCCGCGCTGGCGTTCGAGGTGCGTCCAACTCCTGACGAGCCGGCTCTGCTGATAGTCCAGATGAGCGAGCTCAACTTGTAGCCGCCCCTCCGCGGTAGCCGCCCGTTCGCCAAAAATCTCGAGGATCAGCCCGGTTCGGTCGATGACCTTGCGCTTGAGCTTCTCTTCGAGATTGCGCTGCTGGATGGCCGAGAGCGAGCCATCGACGATGACCAGCTCGGCTTGTTCCTGCTCGCACGCGAGGCCGATCCGTTCGATCTGCCCTTCCCCGAACAATGTACCCGGACGGACCATGCGGATCGGCAAGATGAACGCCTCGGCCACAACGATACCGATCGCCAGAGCGAGACCCTTGGCTTCTTCGAGCCTGGCCTCGGGGTCGTCGGATCGCCGCTGTCCGCGAATGTCGGGACAGACCACGACGGCGCGTGCGCCCCGTGTGACTTCGCCTTCGATCTCGTTGTCCGCAGTCAGTCGCCGTCGCCTTCGTCATCACCGATTTCGGCCGTAAGATCGACTGGAGCGGCCGGCTGGATAGTCGAAACCGCATGCTTGTAGGCCAGTTGAACGAAGCCTTCGCGTTCCAGCAGCATGCAAAAAAGATCGTACGAAGCGATTCGCCCCTGCAACATGACGCCGTTCACCAGGAACATTGTCACTTGTACGCCGGCGTCGCGGACGCGAGACAGGAATATGTCCTGAAGAAGCCGCTGCTTCTTGCCCCCGTCACCGCTCGCGAACAACTCCGCATCGACCGGCACGCCGGGCATGATCGTCGAAATCGCGTGCTTATAGACGAGCTGCGACTGCCCATCCCTGCGAAGCAGGATAGAGAAGTTGTCGAACCAGGTGACAATGCCTTGCAGTTTGACGCCTTTGACGAGGAACATCGTCACCGGCGTCTTCTCGCGGCGTAGATGATTGAGGAACTGGTCCTGCAGGTTCGCCGGTTTGGCCCCTGCAGCGGCCGGAGCCGCAGCCGGTGCCGGTTCCGGTTCCGGCGGCGCCGGTCGCGGACGCGGAGTTAAGGTTCCCTTGGCCATTTACCTGACTCCTCTTGTTGGCGGCCACCTAGCGACCGCATTCTGGCTCTTCGTGTCCTGCACGAAGCGCCGATGTTCCTCGCCGATCTAGGCCCGGTGCCGTCGTAGCGCAAATGCCATCTGCGGGACGAAGTTCCTGACCACTACTCCTTCTCGAACGGATCGGACCTTTCGCTCATGCCAAGCAGCTTCAGCTTCCGGTGCAGCGCCGACCGTTCCATGCCGATAAAGCCCGCCGTTTTCGAGATGTTGCCGGAGAAGCGGCGGATCTGGATGCGCAGATACTCGCGTTCGAAGTTCTCGCGCGCTTCCCTCAACGGAACCCCCATGAGCGTGGACAAACCCGCAACATTTCCGCCTGCGCCCCCGGTGATTTCGGGGGGCAGCATGTCCGGCTCAATCCGCGCCATCCGATCACGCGGGGTGAGAATCACCGTCCGTTCGACCACGTTGCGGAGCTGGCGCACGTTGCCCGGCCAGTCATAGGCCTGCAACGCCGCGAGCGCTTCTGCTGAAATCTCGGGCGCAGGAAGGCCCTGCTCGCGGGCGTAACGGGTGAAAAAGTGATCCGCGAGCGGTGGAATATCGTCGCGCCGTTCGGCAAGCGAAGGCAGCGCAACGGGCACCACGTTGAGCCGGTAGAACAAGTCTTCCCGGAAGCGCTTCTCTTCTATTTCCTTCTCGAGGTCGCGTCCCGTCGATGACACCACCCTCACATCCACGCCGATCTGGCGGTTCCCGCCGGCACGCACAAAACCTTGCTCAGTAAGCACACGCAGGATCCGAGCTTGGGTGCTCATCGGCATGTCGGCGACTTCGTCGAAATAGAGCGTGCCCCCGTCCGCCATTTCCAACAATCCCGGCCGCACGAGCTTGCCGTCGTCTTCCTCCCCGAACAGTTCCTGCTCGAAACGTTCCGGCGTGATGCGCGCCGAGTTGACCGTGACGAAGGCCTTGTCCGCGCGAGGACTCCAGGCATGAAGAAGGCGGGCGGCAACTTCTTTGCCGGAGCCGGCCGGTCCGCTGATCAGCACGCGGCTTCCGGTGTTGGCAACCCGCTTGAGCGTCGCCCGCACTTGGTTGATCGCGCTCGAGTTGCCGGTGAACTCCTCCGCCAAGCTGTGGCCTTCGCGCAGCCGCGCATTCTCCCGGCGCAGCCGCTCGGTTTCGGTCGCGCGCGCCACCAGCAGAAGCAGTCGCTCGGTTTCAAATGGCTTCTCCAGGAAATCCACCGCGCCGCGGCTGATCGCAGAGACAGCCGTGTCGATGTTGCCGTGGCCGGAGAAGATGATCACCGGCAACTGAGGTTCGCGCGCCTTGATGGCGTCGAGCACTTCGAGGCCGTCCATCGGGCTGCCGTGCAGCCATACGTCGAGCAACACGAGGCTTGGCCGCCGCTCGTCGATGAGCCGGAGCGCGGTGGCGCTGTCGCCCGCCGTGCGGCAGACAAACCCCTCGTCGGTCAGCACCCCCGCCACAAGGTCGCGGATATCCTGTTCGTCGTCCACCACCAGGATGTCGAGCGCCATCAATCGATCTCCGTCCATGTTGTTCGCTGCTGGTTCATTCCGCTGCCTCGCTGTTGCCCGTCCGGGCCGTGGGCTCGCGCGCGAAGCGCAGCGTCGCCTGGGCGCCTGAAGCGGCCGGGGCAAAGCTCAGGTCTCCGCCGTGCTCTTCGACGATCTTCTTGACGATCGCGAGGCCTAGGCCGGTGCCCTTTTCCCGGGTCGTGACGTAGGGTTCCATGATGCTCACTCCCCCCTGCGGCAGCCCGATGCCATTATCGGTAATGCAGACGGTCAGGTGCCGATCGTCTACCGCCACCTCTACCTCGATGCGGCCGCGATAATCCGCCTCGGCTTCCTGCTGTTTGGCGTCCACCGCCTCGGCAGCGTTCTTGAGGACGTTTGTCATCGCCTGACCGAACTGGTGCCGGTCGCACTCGATCCGGGGCACGTCCGGCGGCGAGGTGAAGACGTAATCGATCTCCGGGTGCGCGACCTCCTGCAGGAACAAGGCCTGGCGAACGAGATCGACGGCATCTTCGGCGCGGAACACCGGTTTCGGCAGTCGAGCAAACGAGGAAAACTCGTCGACCATCTTGCGCAGGTCACCCACCTGGCGAATGATCGTGCCGGTCAATTCCTCGAAAAGCTCGCCATCCTCCTCGATCTGCTTGCGATAGCGACGCTTGAGTCGCTCCGTCGCGAGTTGGATCGGGGTGAGCGGGTTCTTGATCTCGTGAGCGATGCGGCGGGCGACATCGGACCACGCGGCCTGACGCTGATCTACCAGCTGGCGCGTGATATCCTCGAACGTGATGACGTGTCCTTCGGCAGTCGGCGCAATCTTCACGGCGAGCGTCTGTAACTCACCGCCCTTGCTGTATTGTACGACGCCGCTGCCCGCTTCACTGCGCAACAATGCAGCAATTTGCGGGGCGATTTCTGCGAGTTCGAGACCGATCGGCGCGGGTCCGGCCCGGTCGAGGAGCAGTTCCTGCGCCGAGTTGTTCATCAGCGAGATTTGACCGTCGGAATCGACCGAAATTATGCCCGCCGTGCTCGATTGCAGCACGGCCTCCATGAACGCACGCCGCTCTGCAAGTTGTCGATTGGCACCGATAAGCGCATCCGTTTGCCGTTCGATCTGTTCTGTCATGCGGTTGAAGGCACGGTTGAGGAGACCGATTTCGTCTGGCCCGGTGCGACCGGTGACGCGTAGCGCGTAGTTGCCTGCTCCAACCTCGCGAGCCGCCGTAACCAACTCTGCCAGCGGCTTCACCTGGCGATCGGCAAAGCGCAGCGCAAACCAGACGGCTAACCCGACGAGGATGACGGGAAACACGAACAGCAGCAGGTTGAACCGGACCTGCAAAACCCTGCCCCGTTCCGACAGCACATCATATTGCCGCAGCACGCTCTGCGCTCGCTCCCACTGACTCAGCGCGTTGAGGTCCGAGCGGCGGGCCACGTAGAGATAGATACCGCTGGTTCGATCGATCGGCGCGACCGCCTCGATGAGTTCCGGACTCGCGATCACCACGACCTCTTCGCCCGTGCGCAGCCGGTTCAGGGTATCGACATCGATCCGCTCTTCGGCCGAGATCCCTTCGTCCGGATCGACGATGGCCAGCGTGCCGATTTCGCCGCCAGGCTGGTGCTGAAGGATCGCGCTTTCAGTGAAGTCACGATAGACAACCTGATAGGCATATCCGTCGTCAAAGTCGGGACTCGTGATACTACCCTGCCGCAGGTACTCACGAATGTCTCCGACCATAGCGGCGGTTTCCAACCGAACGTCCTGCTGGCTCTGCTGGTAATATCCCTGGGCTAGCCGATTAGCGTTCTCGAAAAGGCCGCGCGAACTCTCGGAAAACCAGAAGCCGACGCCGGTCTGAAACAAAAAGCTGGCGAACACGGCGACCAACAGCGTGGGGACCGCTGCCACGAGCGAAAAGAAGAACACCAGATTGACGTGTAGTCGCGCCGTCGTGCCCCCCGCGCGGCGGATGGCAAGGCGACGACCGAATAGAATGACGAGCGTCATCGCTGGAATGAGCGTTCCAACCAGCATCGCCGCCGCCTGCACCGACGGTACCATGCGCTTGGGATCGTTTGATCCCGTCAGCGCGAGATAAGAGGTCGCGAGCATGACGATCAGCGCCGCCGCCGCCGCAAGTTCTAGCCACAGATAGAGGTTTGCGCGCCGGGCTATCACCAGGCCTCGTCGCCACCAGCGCGGGCTGGAGCGCAACGGCCGCGCTATCGGCTTGGGGGCTGGAGACACGGCCATCGTTGCACGATTACAACGGCGCTGTTGCAACAACGCAAGGTGTTTCTTTGCAGCGATCGTCAGCTTCGTTGCGCAAACTGTTCAGGATCGATCCGCAAATCGTCGAGGCGCTTCCGCAACGTGTTGCGGTTGATGCCGAGCAGTTGGGCGGCCCGGAGCTGATTTCCGCCGGTTTCGCGCAAAGCGTGCTCGAACAAGGGCCGCTCAAACGCTGCCAGCGCCTGGTGATAAAGGGAACCCGGCCCGGGCTTCGCCGCCACCAGCCAAGCATCGAGAGCGCCCGCAAAGTTAGCAGGTGAGCCGACATCAGCGACCGGAGCGTCGGCCAGCAACTGCTGCACCGAGCCGGCATCGATCCGCTCCTCGCGCGAAAGTAGCGCCGCCCGGAAAACGAAGTTGCGCAGCTCGCGCACGTTCCCGCGCCAGGGTTGTGCTTCCAGCAACGACACGGCCTCCTGCGAGAAGCTGCGGAGCGGCAGCCCCTCAGCGGCCGCTTGCCGCAGGAAGTGCCGGACCAACGGCTCAATGTCGCCGCTACGCTCCCGCAGCGGCGGCAAGTTGATCGGCACGACGTTGAGCCGGTAGTATAGATCCTCCCGGAAACTTCCCGCGGCGATCATCGGCATCAGATCACGGTTGGTGGCAGCCACAATCCGCACGTCGATGGCGATTTCCTCGCGCCCGCCGACGCGGCGAATCCGGCCTGACTGTAGCGCACGAAGCAGGCGGGTCTGCGCTTCCGGCGGCATGTCACCGATCTCGTCCAGGAGCAGCGTGCCGCCGTGAGCCTGTTCGAACTTGCCGATGCTGCGGCTGACTGCGCCAGTGAACGCGCCCTTCTCGTGCCCGAACAGCTCGCTTTCGATCAGCTCGCGCGGGATGGCAGCGGTATTGACGGCAACGAAAGGTCCGGCCTTGCGTGAGCCGAGCTGATGGATGGCTTCGGCCACCAGCTCTTTACCGGTACCGGATTCTCCCAAGATCAGCACCGACAAATCGTTACGCAGGACCCGCGTGATCATGCGGTAAACGTCCTGCATTGCCTGACTGCGTCCGATCAACGGCAGGCCTTCCCCGGGGTCGTCTCTCGCCACGCTGAGGCCACTGCGCGCATCGGCCGCCTGGCAGGCGGCACGAACCAACTCATCCAGATCGAACGGCTTCGGGAAATATTCAAACGCTCCCGTGTCGGTCGCTCTCACAGCCGTATCGAGAGTGTTTTGGGCCGACAGAATAATGACCGGCAGGTCGGGATAAACGCGGTCAATTTCAGCCAAGCTCGCGATGCCGTCACCATCGGTTAGCACGACGTCCGTAAGCATGACGTCATAGCCCCGCGACGCTAAATGCCGGTCACGGGCGGCGATGCTGTCGCACCGGTCGACCGAGAACGCCTCCGCCTCCAAGGCGGCGGTGATGACCGTCGCGATCGAAGCGTCATCCTCGACGAGCAATGCGCGCCTCGTCATGTGTCCTTCCCCTATTTCGCTCGCGGCAGGTGAACCCGGAAGTGAGTCCACCCAGCTGTTTCGTCGCGCTCATGACCGATACGACCATCCATGTCGCGGACCAGCTTGCTGACGAGCGCAAGGCCCAGACCTTGGCCGTTCTTCTTGCTGGAGACGAACGGCTCAAAAATATGCTCGCGCAAAGCTGGGTCTATGCCCGGTCCGTTGTCGCTGATCTGCACCTCGATCGGCAATTTGACCGGCCGCCCCAAGCGCATGACGTTGCGTGCAAGTCCGCTGACGAAGCGTGTGCGGACGACGATCTCCGGGTTTCTGACGTGACGGCAAGCATCCCGCGCGTTGACGATCAAGTTGATCAGCACCTGGACCAGCGCGCCTTCGTTGGCGAGCACGGGCGGGAGCGAAGGATCGAACTCTTCCCGCAGCGGCACTGGAGAGGAGTCCGCAGCGGTAACGATCTCGACAGCGCGCCGCACCGCAGCGTGTAGGTTGACGGGTTCCACCGGCTCCGGTTGCTCCCGGCCGAGCCGCTGCATGCGATCGATGAGCTGAGCAATACGATCAACCTCGTCGGTAATCAGGCTCGTTAGCGCCCGCTCCTCGTTTGGGAGTTTGCGCGCCACGAGTTGCGCCGCGCCGCGGATGGCCGCGAGCGGGTTTTTGATCTCGTGAGCCAGCACGGCTGGGCCGCGCAACGCACCGGCGCGCTCCTCATCGGCGGCACGCTCCCCCTGCCCCGCATCCGACAGCGTCACTGTGCGCCAGCCTGGATGGGCGACGAGAGGGGAGAGGGTCAGGTTCACGAGCAAGTCCCGCCCATCGACACGGAT
Organism: Altererythrobacter sp.; assembly: GCA_029265155.1. Taxonomy (GTDB): domain Bacteria; phylum Pseudomonadota; class Alphaproteobacteria; order Sphingomonadales; family Sphingomonadaceae; genus Croceibacterium_A. The sequence goes on from JAJUJV010000001.1 coordinate 37,459, forward strand.
CGGCAAGCCGCGCGCGACGAGTTGCGCCTCGTCGGCGAAAATCTTGTCGCGGACACGACCATCGGCAAACGAGACAGTTTCGAGAAACGGCTTCCCGACAAGGCGCCGGGCGCTGTGGCCCAGCATGCTTTCTGCGGCTGGGTTGACCTGAGCAATGGTAAGGTCTGGAGCAATCAATAGCAGAGCGAAGGTAAGGCCGGCGATCTGCTCCCGGGGTTCTGGAACGCCGGCCTCGTTCACGCCGCGTGACGTAGCAGGAAAGGCTCGTAGAAGCGCTCGAGCTCGCCCAGGACTTGCTCCGGATCGTCGATGAAGTTCACGAAATTCCTGAACTCGGCCGATCCCGGCAATCCCTTGGTATACCACCCGAGGTGCTTGCGGGCGATCTTGACGCCGACGTCCGCACCGTAATGGGCCAGCATCGCGTGGTAGTGCTCGACAAGCACCGCATACTGCTCAGCCTGATCCGGCTCCGGACGAAATTCGCCACTACGCCACCAGTGCATCACTTGGCCGAGCAGCCACGGTTTGCCGTAAGCGCCGCGGCCGATCATCACACCATCGGCGGCCGACTGCTCAAGCGCGAGCGCGGCGTCCTCGATGCCGCAGATGTCGCCGTTGACGATCACCGGGATCGACACGGCGTTCTTGACCTTGCGGACAAACGCCCAGTCCGCCTCGCCCTTGTACATCTGGTTGCGAGTGCGGCCGTGCACTGTGATCAGCTTGGCGCCGAGGTCCTCAGCAATGCGCGCCAGTTCGGGCGCGTTGAGGCTGGAGTGATCCCAGCCCATGCGCATCTTCACCGTCACTGGCACCGACACCGCCTTGACCGTAGCCTCGATCAGGCTTGCGGCCAGCGGCAGGTCGCGCATCAACGCGCTGCCGGCGTCGCCGTTCACGACTTTCTTGACCGGGCAACCCATGTTGATGTCAATGATTGCGGCGCCGCGGTCCTCGTTGAGCTTGGCCGCCTCGCCCATCTCCGCTGGGCTGCATCCGGCGAGCTGCAGCGACACGGGTTCCTCGACCGGGTCCCAAGCCGCTTTCTGAAGGCTCTGGCGCGTCTCGCGGATCATCGCCGGGCTGGCGATCATCTCTGTCACATTGAGACCCGACCCGTAACGGCGCACCAGCGTACGGAACGGCATGTCGGTCACACCCGTCATCGGGGCGAGCACGACAGGGCAGTCGATCTGCACCGGACCGATTTTAATCGGTTTGAGCGCTGGGGGGGTGGGGAGTGGGGTCATTTATACTAAAATTGCTCAAAAAACGGGCAGCGCATAGTGGATTGCGAGGGCCGCAGCAAGGCGCTAGCGCCCGCGCGGCCATGGCTACCCTCCCCAATCAACGGTTTGCCGCAATAATCGTCGCGGCCGGCAAGGGATTGCGAGCCGGACAAGCGATCCCGAAGCAGTTTGCGCGCTGGCGCGGAAAGCCCCTCGTCCGCCACTCCGCCGAAGCCCTGACCGCGGCGGGCGCAGCGCCGCTGGTGGTAGCTATTCCGGACGGGTTTGCCGAGCACGCCCGCGACGCGCTCGAAGGACTCCCAGGCCTGCGGCTGGTGACCGGAGGGGCAACACGCCAGGGCTCGGTCCGGGCCGCGCTCGAGACCCTCCCGGACGATACCGCGGCGGTGCTGATCCACGATGCGGCCCGTCCGATCGTTCCTCTGTCGGTGGTGGAGCGGCTGCTCGAGGCGCTGCGGACCCATCCCGGCGCAATCCCGGTGTTGCCGGTCGTCGACAGCCTGGCGGTGGCCGGAGGCGATCTGATGACCGGAAGCGCCGACCGGGAGGCGCTGCGCCGCGTGCAGACCCCTCAGGCGTTCCGCTTTGCGGATATTCGCGCGGCGCACCGGGCATGGGCCGACGAACCCACGGCCGGCGACGACGCGCAAGTTGCGCGGGCGGCCAAGCTGCAAGTGGCGCTTGTCGAAGGCGACGAGCAAATGCGTAAACTGACTTTCGCGGAGGACTTCATGACGTCACCCGCCACGCCGCGGATCGGCATCGGCTACGATGTGCATCGGCTGGCGAAGGGCGAGGAGTTGTGGCTTTGCGGCGTCCGGGTCGAATATGACCGCGGCCTTTCCGGGCACAGCGATGCCGACGTCGTCCTGCACGCGGTGGTCGATGCGGTACTCGGCGCTTGCGGCCACGGCGACATCGGCCAGCACTTCCCCCCAAGCGATCCGCAATGGCGCGGCGCGCCGTCGAGCCGCTTCGTCGAGCATGCCGTTCGACTGGCGCGCGAGGCCGGTTATGCCGTCGGCAACGTGGACGTAACGCTGATCTGCGAGGCTCCGAAGGTGGGGCCCTACCGTGCCGCGATGCGGAACAAGCTGGCAGCTTTGCTCGGCGTCGAGATAGACGCCGTTAATGTGAAAGCGACCACAACGGAGAAATTAGGCTTTACCGGCCGCGGCGAAGGTATCGCCAGCGAGGCCGTCGCCATGCTCATTCCGATCGAAAGGACCTAAAATAGCCATGGGATGGACGAAGGCACTGACAATGCTCGGCGCGGCAGCGGCGGCGTTACAGCCCGTCGCGGTTAGTGCGCAGCAGGCATGCGTCACCGAAGAGGAAGCAGGCGCGATCGCGATCTACAGCGTGCCTAGCCTGGTCCAGGCGGTTCGTTTGCGGTGCGACGGGCAGCTCTCGCCGAACGGCTTCCTGGCGAGAAGCGGAAACGATCTGATCAACCGCTACGGCCCGGTCCAGTCGCAAGCTTGGCCGGAGGCGAAATCTGGGCTCATCAAGGTGTTGACGAGCAAGGCCGGCGCCGCGCAGCGCCCCGGCAATCTGGAGATGATCCGCTCCCTTCCTGACGATGCCGTCCGTCCGCTGATCGACGCGCTGATCGTTCAGGAGACCTCCGCCAAGATCCCGACAGGCCATTGCGGCCAGGTCGAGCGCGTCATCCAGTATGTTGCGCCGATCGATCCGCAGACAGCGAGCGGCCTGCTGGGCGCCATTGCGGGCTTGGTAAACCATCGCGAATTCCCGGTCTGCCGGCCCCGCTCGTCATGAGCGATGCCCTGCTTCCGAAGAACGTCGTCGATCTGGCGCGCCGGGTCGTCGAGGAAAACGCCGCTGCGGGTCGAACCATTGCTCTGGCGGAAAGCTGCACCGGCGGGCTTGTCGCAGCTGCCCTCACCGAAATTGCCGGGTCCTCGAAAGTCCTCGATCGCGGGTTCGTGACGTACTCGAATGCGGCCAAGCAGGAGAGCCTCGGCGTCGCGGGCGATATTCTCGATGCATTCGGCGCCGTGTCCGTCGCTTGCGTCTATGCGATGGCTCAAGGTGCGCTCGCGCGCAGCAAAGCCGACATTGCGGTAGCGATCAGCGGCATTGCGGGACCTGATGGCGGGTCCGAGCAGAAGCCGGTCGGCACCGTCGTTTTCGCCCGCGCGCTTCGCGGCGACAATCAACCGGACGCCGAATCGCGCGTGTTCGACGCTAAGGATCGCGCCGGCGTGCGACTTCAAGCAACGCTGTGTGCGCTCGAGCTGTTGCTGCCGTAAAGTTCGTCGGCGCGGGTTTCGAACGCCGCGACCATCTTGCGGAACGCGCGGTCGAAATATTGCCCGGCCAGCATCTCGAACATCTTGTTCTTAAAGGCGAATTCAACACAGAAATCGATGTCGCAGCCGCCGTCAGCCCGAGGGATGAAGCGCCAGATGTTATCAAGATCGCGCATCGGCCCGTCGACGTATAGGACTTCGATGCGGTGCGGCCGATCCTTGATCACACGCGACGTGAACTTCTCACGTAAGGCTTTGAATCCAACCAGCATATCAGCGACCATCTCGGTCTCACTGTCGGATTTCACCCGGGTCGCAATGACCCAGGGCAGGAACTTGGGATAGTTCGCCACGTCGGCCACGAGATCGAACATCTGCTCAGCACTGTAGGGAAGAGTGCGCGTTTCGCGGATGCCCGGCATCAGGCGCCTCTTCCGGCCAGGCGCGCCTCTCGCGCCGCCTTCATCTGCGCAAAGTCCTCGCCGGCGTGATAGCTGGAGCGGGTCAGCGGGCTGGAAGCAACCTGGAGGAAGCCCTTGGCCCGTGCAATCGCCCCATAGGCCCCGAACACCTGCGGGGTAACGAACTCGGCGACCTTGGCGTGCTTAGGCGTTGGTTGCAGGTACTGCCCCATAGTCAAAAAATCGACTTCCGCGCTGCGCATGTCATCCATCACCTGATGCACTTCGAGCCGTTCTTCACCGAGCCCCAGCATGATCCCGGACTTAGTGAAGATCAGCGGATCGTGGCGCTTCACCTCTTCGAGCAACCGCAGCGAGGCGTAATAGCGCGCGCCGGGACGAATAGTCGGGTACAGACGTGGCACCGTTTCGAGGTTGTGGTTGTAAACATCGGGACCAGCAGCACAAATCGCCTCGACCGCCGACCGCATCTTGCCCCTGAAGTCGGGAGTCAGAATCTCGATGGTGGTCTGCGGGCTGGTGCGGCGCACCGCTTCGATGACCCTGACGAACTGCCCTGCCCCGCCATCGGGCAAGTCGTCGCGGTCGACCGAGGTGATCACGATGTGCTCGAGGCCGAGCCGGGCCGCGGCGACGGCGACGTGTTCAGGCTCCAGCGGATCGACCTTGCGGGGCATCCCGGTCTTGACGTTGCAGAAGGCGCAGGCGCGCGTGCAGACGTCGCCGAGGATCATCACCGTCGCATGCTTCTTCGACCAGCATTCGCCGATGTTTGGGCACGCCGCTTCCTCACAGACGGTATTGAGGCTCAGCTCGCGCATCAGCGAACGGGTTTCCTGGAAGCCCTTGCTGACCGGTGCCTTGACCCGGATCCAGTCCGGCTTGCGCTCGCGCGGCGGGCGGGGTGCTGCCGATAGGTCGTTCATTACGGCCCACTTAGGGAAGCACCTTGCCAGTGGCAATGGCGCGCGGCATGGAGCCTGCCGATGATTATCCCGAGCACCGAACTCGCCGAACTCCTGCAAGGATACCGCCGCTTTCGCGAAGCCGGCTGGAAGTCGGAACGAGAGCGCTGGGCCAGCCTTTGCGAGGGTCAGCAGCCCCGCATCATGGTCATCGCCTGCTCCGACAGCCGGGTTGACCCGGCGCAGATTTTCGACGTTCATCCAGGCGAGATATTCGTCGTGCGCAACGTCGCCGCCCTGGTCCCCCCCTTTGAGACCACTCCGGGCTTGCACGGTGTTTCCGCAGCTCTCGAGTTCGCGGTCCAGGTGCTCAAAGTGCGCGAGATCGTCGTGATGGGGCACGGCATGTGCGGCGGTTGCAAAGCGGCCCTGACGCAAGAGCTGTCGGGCACCGACCCCGGACAGGGCGGCTTTATCGCCAACTGGATCGAGATGCTCGATCCGGTCCGCGAACCGATTGCCAGCGAGCTCGGAACCGAGAGCCGCGCAGCCGAGCGGGCGATGGAAGAAGCGGCGGTCAAAGTCAGCCTCGCCAACCTGCGCACTTTCCCCTGTGTTCAGGAGAAAGAGAAGCGCGGCAGCCTTACCTTGCGCGGTGCGTTCTTCGCGATCTCCGATGGGATATTGCACCTTCTCGACGAGAAGACCGGGAAGTTCTCGCCGGCCTGAACTTGCCACGGCGCAGCCGACAGGCCATCTCGCGCGGCATGTCCGACGAACCGCTAAAGAACATCGCGCTGCTGATCGATGCCGACAATGCCAGCCATGCCGGCATCGACGCGGTTCTGACCGTACTCGCCGAACTGGGACAGGTGAACATCCGCCGGGCGTATGGCAACTGGGCGAAGCCTGCGCTTAGCAAATGGAATCAGATCACTCATCGTTACGGCTTGCAGCCGATGCAGCAGTTCGACCTCACGAAGGGGAAGAACGCCACGGACATGGCGATGACGATCGATGCGATCGATCTGCTCTACCGCGGCAAAGTCGATGGCTTCGGCATCATGAGCTCGGACAGCGACTTCACGCCGCTCGTCACGCGGCTGCGTCAGGACGGGCTGATCGTCTATGGCTTCGGGAATGCCACGGCACCCGAAGCATTCAAGACTGCCTGCACCCGGTACATCGACGTCGATCAACTGATCCGCACGCACGAGGCGGAAGAGGATACCCCGCCGGCCGAAAGCAACGTGATCGACCGTGAACTGATCGAGCTGCTCGGCGATGCGTGGAAGGCATCGAAGCGCGACGACGAGGGCTTCGCCCGGCTGCAGGAAGTCGGACAGCTGGCGGGCAACCGCTCAAGCTTCGACGTTCGCAATTACGGCTTCAAGCGCTTGTCTGACCTGATGCGTGCGGCCAGCGACAACTTCAAGCTGGAGCGACGCGACAACCAGCTTTACGTCAAACGCTTGCGATAGCGGACTTGGATCAGGCGCTCATCCGGCCTTGCACTGAGCGAGGCCCACCCCTTCGTAGACCACGCGGCCATAGCGATCCCGCAAGGTGACCGCCCCCTCGAATTCGTTGGGCCCATCCGCTTCGGTTCCACCCTCTGGCGTTTCCTCTCCGTCCACCGCGAGGCGCAGCGCGTATTCCCGGCTGTTGTAGAGGCTGCGGGTCCGCATCGGCAGTTCGCGCGAGCCGGGATCCGCGGCGAAACGCACGACTTCCCCGTCGATCTTCATAAAGGCATCAGCTTCCCGCGAGATGACCCGTGTTCCGAAGCTCGTGCCGGGAGCGTAGTTGCACGTTTGGCCGTATAAGTCGTAGCGTTCGATATCCGGCAGCAGGATCGGCTCCGGGCTGACCAGTTCGATTGGCGGCATGACTTCGTTGGCCGCGTGGACCTGAGCGATATCCCGCGCGTCTTCCATGGCCTGCTCTTCCGGGGTGGCGCTCTCGCCGCACCCCGCAAGCAGGAGCAACGCTGCAGTTGCCGCCCATCGCCCCATCAATGCCTCCCAAACAGCTTCTCGACGTCGGCCATCGATAGCTTGATCCATGTCGGCCTGCCATGATTGCATTGCCCCGACCGGGGCGTCCGCTCCATTTCGCGCAGAAGGGCATTCATTTCGGCAACGCTCAACGTGCGCCCCGCCCGCACCGAACCGTGGCAGGCCATCGTCGCGAGCACGTGCTCGATGCGTTCGCCGAGGAGCAAGCTCTCACCATGAAGCGCCAAGTCGTCGGCCAGATCACGTAGCAGCGCCTCAGGGTCCGCCTTGGCCAGGGCCCCTGGCAAAGCGCGGACCAGCATGGCGCCGGGGCCGAACCGCTCGATGACGAGACCGAGGCGGGTGAAAGCCCCTGCCTGCTCTTCGAGACGGTCGCAGGCCACCTCGTCCAGCTCGACCACTGCCGGAATGAGCAGGGCCTGGCTGGCCGCGACTTTATCACCTGCGCCGGCGGCGCGAAGCCGCTCCAGCACCAAGCGCTCGTGAGCGGCGTGCTGGTCGACCAGAACCAAGCCGTCCGCAGCCTCGGCCACGATGTAAGTTTGTGCCACCTGCCCGCGGGCGACGCCGAGGGGGTACGCGAGGCCCTCATCGGCGGGTGCAGCAGGCTCCGCCCTCCCCTGCGGCACGGCGAGAACGTCGGCGTCAGCCGGGCGCCAGGTCGAAGGTGGTTCGTGGAACGAGCCGCGGGGCGCGGACCAGTCGCGGCCGCTGAACATCGAGCGCAGCGCGGCGCCCGGTGCGTACGTCGGCTCAATGCGCGCAGGTTCCACCTGCCAGCGCTCCATCGCTGCGGCATCGGGTGTTTGGGCACTGCGCTTGTCGGCGCTGGCGAGGGCTTGGCGCAGGCCGGAGACGATGAAGCCGCGCACGCCGGCCGCGTCGCGAAATCGTACCTCGCTCTTGGCCGGATGGACATTAACATCAACGTCTTCGGCCGGCAGGTCGAGAAACAACGCGAGGACCGCATGCCGGTCGCGCGCCAACATGTCGGCATAAGCGCCGCGAACCGCGCCGGTTAGCAGGCGATCCTTGACCGGGCGCCCGTTGACAAAGAGATATTGGTGGTCGGCCACACCGCGGTTGAAGGTGGGCAAGCCGGCAACGCCGGACAACCGCATGTCGCCGCGCTGCAGGTCGATGGTGACACCATTTCCAGCCAGCGCTCGGTCGACGATCTGCGCTACCCGAACCTCGATCTCCTCGCCGCCTTGCAGCGCCAGAATACGCCGATCCCCGTGGTCGAGCGAGATCGCCATGTCCGGCCGCGCCATGGCCAAGCGCCGGATGACGTCGAGGCAGGCCGCGTACTCGCTGCGCGGCGAGCGCAGGAACTTGCGCCGCGCCGGCACGCGCCCGAACAGGTCTTCGACCCGCACGCGGGTGCCCGGAGGCAAGGCAAACGGACCTTCTGCTATCACCGCTCCGTGATCGACGACGCGCCGCCAGCCTTCGGCCGCGTCGGCTTTCCGGCTTTCCAGCGTCAGCCTGGCGACGCTGGCGATCGAGGGTAGCGCCTCGCCGCGGAAGCCGAGGGTGGCGACCTGTTCGATCGCGTCGTCGGGCAGCTTAGAGGTCGCGTGCCGTTCGAGTGCGAGCGCCATCTCCTCCGGCGACATGCCGCAGCCGTCGTCGGTGACTTCGATGCGGGCGAGCCCGCCGTCGTCGATCCGCACCGCGATCCGCGTCGCGCCGGAATCGATCGCGTTCTCGACCAGCTCCTTCAGAGCCGAGGCGGGCCGCTCGACGACTTCGCCCGCGGCAATACGGTTGATCAGCGTCTCGGGAAGGCGGCGGATGGCAGGCATCGGCCCACGCTAGCGTTCAAACGGATGCAATTCGAGCCGGACAGTGCAAAACCCGCCGGGTTTGGGCACAAATTTTTAGCGTTTGTCGGTAACTCCGGCTAAGGCACGGCCGTGCCCCGCAGCCGCGCCGCCGGCTGCCCATCGGGGTGCCTCCTCTCTGGCCCGGTAGGATACGGTTTTTCGATGGCTTCTTTCCTCTCCAAATTGTTCAAGTTTGGATCGCAGAACATGGCGATCGACCTCGGCACGGCGAACACTCTGGTCTATGTGCAGGACCGCGGAATCGTGCTGAACGAGCCTTCCGTCGTGGCTATCGAAACGCTGAACGGCGTCAAGCGCGTCAAGGCGGTGGGCGACGACGCCAAACTGATGATGGGCAAGACTCCCGACAGCATCGAGGCCATCCGTCCGCTGCGCGACGGCGTGATCGCCGACATCGAGATCGCCGAAGAGATGATCAAGCACTTCATCCGAAAGGTGAATGGCAAGCGCACGAGCATGTTCAGCCCGCCGGAGATCGTGATCTGCGTTCCGTCCGGCTCCACCTCGGTCGAGCGCCGCGCGATCCGCGACGCGGCGAGCAATGCCGGTGCTTCGGAAGTATTCCTGATCCTCGAGCCGATGGCTGCAGCGATCGGCGCGGACATGCCGGTGACGGAGCCGGTCGGCTCGATGGTGGTGGATATCGGCGGCGGCACGACCGAAGTGGCGGTCCTGTCGCTGCGCGGCCTCGCCTATACGACCTCGGTGCGCACCGGAGGCGACAAGATGGACGAGGCGATCGTCTCCTACGTTCGCCGACACCACAACCTGCTGATCGGCGATGCCACTGCCGAGCGGATCAAGAAGGACTTCGGCATCGCCATCGTCCCGGAAGACGGCGTCGGCGAAGCGATCACCATCAAGGGCCGCGACCTGGTGAACGGCGTGCCCAAGGAGATCACGATCAACCAGGCCAACGTCGCCGAAGCGCTGAGCGAGCCGATCGGCGCAATCGTCGAAGGCGTGCGCATCGCCCTGGAAAACACCGCGCCCGAACTCGCTGCCGACATCGTCGACCAGGGCATCGTCCTGACCGGCGGCGGCGCCTTGATCCGCGGCCTCGACGATCACCTGAAGGAAGAAACGGGCTTGCCGGTGAGCATTGCCGAAGATCCGCTGTCCTGCGTCGCGCTGGGCACCGGACGGGCGATGGAAGACCCGGTTTATCGCGGCGTTCTGATGACCGCTTGAGGAAGTCAATCGAGTAGAGGGAACAGGCGGTTATGGCGCCGCCCACGAGCCGCCGGACAAGCAGTAACAAGAGAGCGCAACTGGGCGTCTTCACCGGCTATGTCTTGGCCGGTCTCGGCGCTCTGTTCGGCGCCGCGCTGCTGATCATCTCGATCATGCGGCCAGAAACGTTCAACGGCTTACGCATGATGGCTGCCGACGTGGCCTCACCGGCCGGCGAGGCAGGCGCGGTGGCGCGCACCGGCAGCCAGAACGTGTTCGATGCGATCGCCGGCTACTACCGGGCCGGCAGCCGCAACGCCGAACTCGAGAAAGAGGCCGAAATCGCCCGTATCCGGCTGGCAGAAGCCGAAGCGCTGCGGCAGGAAAACGCCCGTCTGAAGGCAGTGCTCGGTATCACCGAAGCGGACACTTCGCCGGTTGCGGTGGCTCGTCTGATCGGCTCCACGTCCTCAAGCGTGCGGCGGATTGGCTACATCTCCGCAGGACGGGACGACGGGGTGCAACCGGGAATGCCCATCACTTCGCCGACCGGGCTAATCGGCCGAGTGCTGGAAACCGGGGCACGAAGCTCGCGCGTGTTGCTCCTGACCGACAGCGAGAGCATGGTCCCGGTGCGCCGCTCGACGGACAACACCGTCGCCTTTGCCGAAGGACGCTCCGACGGATCGCTGCGCCTCCGGCTGATCAACCTTGGCATCAACCCGATCAAGCCCGGCGACGTCTTCGTGACTTCGGGCGCAGGGGGCTTGTTCCGGCCCAACATAGCCGTTGCCGTGGCACGCCAGATCACGCGGGATGGCGCCATCGCCCAGTTGCTCAGCAATCCCGCCGCCACGGACTTCGTCGTCGTCGAACCGATCTGGCAGCGCGAACTGACCAACCAGGCTTCCTCCCTTCGGGCGGGTGAGGCTGCGGCCGAGTGATGGAAACCCTCCACCCCAACGCGCGCAGGGACCCTTTCGGCAGCCGGATCAATCGGGCGCAATCGCCGCTACTCGCTTACGGTTTGCCCTGGGCGTCTATCCTGCTGGGCTCGTTGACGCCATGGCTGCCGATCATCTCGCCGGCCCCCGTGCTGCCGCCGCTGGGCTTGATGATGATACTCGCCTGGCGGCTGGTCCGTCCGGGACTCCTCCCGCTGTGGGCCGGTGTGCCGCTCGGCTTCTTCGACGACCTCTTCTCCGGACAACCCATGGGCAGCGGAATCCTGCTGTTCTCGCTGATCCTCATCGGTATCGAGCTGATCGAGATCCGTTTCCCCTGGCGTAGCTTCTGGTTCGACTGGCTCACTGCCTCAGGTATCGTCGCCATTTATCTTGTGGTCGCGGGGTTGTTGTCCGGACTGGGCTTGTCGCTCGACCGCTTGCAGATACTCGTGCCTCAGCTGCTGCTCTCGATCATGCTGTTTCCATTCGTGGCTCGCCTCGTAGCGCATCTCGATCGTTTGCGGCTCATGCGGGTGAGGCGCATAAGCTGAAAGTCGTGCGTCAGAAGTTCACTCCCACCCTGCTTACCCAGACTTTCGAGCGTCGCAGCTTCATCATCGGCGCGGTCCAGGGCGGCGTGGGCATGCTCCTTGCCGCGCGCATGGGCTACATCGCGGTCGCCGAAAACGAAAAATATGAGATGGAGGCCGAGAGCAACAGGGTGAACCTCACTCTGATCCCGCCGCGCAGGGGCTGGATCCTCGACCGTAACGGCTCTCCGCTCGCTTCCAACCGCGCCGACTTTCGCGTCGACATCATTCCAGACCGACTGGAGGATCCGGAACGAACGATCCAAACGCTTGGAAATCTGCTGGGCTTCACGCCGGTCGAGATCCAGGATCTGCGCGACAAGATAGACAAGGCAGCCGGCTTCCAGCCCGTACAGGTCGCCGACGGCCTCGACTATGACACCTTTGCGGCCGTCAGCGTGCGGTTGCCGGACCTGCATGGCGTCGTGCCGCAGCGCGGCTTTTCCCGCTACTATCCGACCGGACCGGCAGTGGGGCACCTGATCGGGTATGTCGGGGCAGCATCGCGCGAAGAGTACGAAGCCGAGCCCAGCCCGCTGCTGCTCACGCCCGGATTCAAGCTCGGCAAGGACGGGCTCGAGAAGCAGTTCGAGCAGGTCTTGCGCGGCCGGCCTGGGGCGCGGCGAAGCGAGGTCACCGCGAGGGGCCGCATCGTGCGCGATCTGGAAACGCGCGAGGACGTCCAGGGCAGACCGATCCAGCTCACGATCGACGGTCCGCTGCAGGATTACGCCGCGCGCCGCATCGGCCTGGAAAGCGGCTCGGTGGTGGTGATGGATTGCGTCACCGGTGAGCTTCTGTGCATGGCTTCGATGCCGAGCTTCGATCCCAACAGCTTTTCCGACGGCATCGGCAGGGTCGAGTACCAGATGCTCAGCGAGAACGAACGCGTGCCGCTGCGTAACAAGGTGCTGAAGGGCCTTTACCCACCGGGCTCGACGGTCAAGCCGATGCACGCGATGGCCTTCCTCAAGGCGGGCATCCGGCCCGAGGAGTCGGTCGTCTGCAGCGGCGGGTTGCGGGTCGGCAACCGGTTCTTCCGATGCCACTCCACTCACGGTCGGACCGACATGGCCAAGGCCATCTATGCGAGCTGCGACACCTATTTCTATCACTTCGCTCAGCGAGTCGGCTTCGATCGGGTCGCCGCGTTCGCCCGTGAAGTGGGAATGGGACAGGAATTCGATCTTCCGGTGGCCAGCCAGTTCTTCGGCACCGTTCCCGATCCGGCGTGGAAGCAGCGCAAGTACGGGACTGCATGGCAGCCTTACGACACGGTCAACGCGTCGATCGGGCAAGGCTACTATCTCGCCAGCCCGTTGCAGCTCGCGGTGATGAGCGCTCGCCTTGCCTCCGGCCGCGACGTGCAGCCGCGGTTGATCAAGTCTGAAACAGCGCCGAACTTTCCTTCGCTCGGCTTCTCGTCCGAATACATCACCTACATACGCCAGGCGATGAGCGATGTGGTGAACGGTCCCGGCACCGCCGGACGTGCCCGGCTCCCGCTGGAAAACGTCCTGATGGCTGGGAAGACCGGCACCGCCCAGGTGGTCAGCCTGAGCGTTTCTGATGGTCGTTCCGGGCCGTGGAGGTATCGAGATCACGGGCTGTTCGTGTTCTTCGCGCCATTCGAGAATCCCCGCTATGCCGGCGCCGTGGTGATCGAGCACGGCGGAGGTTCGGGGGCTGCCTATCCGATAGCTCGTGACGTCATGACGTTTGTGTTCGATCCAGCCAAAGGGCTGGAAGCGCTGCACGGGCTCGAGAAGCAGTGGGGCGGAACTGCGCAGGAGCGTCTTGCCGCCGACTATGCGCGCTACGCGGCGGCCGCCGGTGTCGATCTGCCTCCAGCCCCCTCAGATCCGGCAACGATCATGCGCCTGGTCGATGCCGAGGCACGCGCCGCTGCGCAGTCACCGCCCGTTGCCACTGGACCGGTCGAACCGCGGCCCGAGACACCGGAAGGAGCCACACCATGAGGCTCGGCGTCCTTCCGGCTCCCCTGGCAGGCCTACCCTGGCGCGTGCTGATCCCGTTGACCTTGCTCGTCTGTTTCGGCGCGGCCGTGCTCTACTCGGCGGCGGGCGGGTCGCTGCAGCCGTTTGCCTCGTCGCACTTGATACGCTTTTCAGCATTCCTCGTCATGGCTTTGATATTGCGCCGCTTCTCGCGTGATCTGGTGATGTGGGCCGCCTATCCTGCCTATGCCGGGGTCCTGTTCCTGTTGTTGGTGGTGGAAGCGATCGGAGTGGTCGGCGGCGGAGCGCAGCGCTGGATCAATCTCGGGTTTATGCAATTGCAGCCGTCCGAATTCATGAAGCCGTGCATCGTGCTGGTCCTGGCCAGCTTCTACCATTCGCTGCCAGTGGGCATGACGGGAACATGGCGAGCGCTGGTGCCCGCCGGAATGCTGATCGCGCTGCCGATGGGGCTGGTGCTGCTGCAACCCGACCTCGGGACCGCGCTCGCTATCGGGTTCGGCGGAGCCGTGATGATGTTCCTGGCCGGCCTGCCGGGCAAATGGTTTGCGGGGGGCGGTGTTGCCGCGGTGGTGGCGGCTCCGCTCGCCTATTTCTTCGGGCTCCACGATTATCAGCGCAAGCGGGTGCTCACGTTCCTTGACCCCGAAAGCGATCCGCTCGGGACCGGCTATCACATCACCCAGTCGAAAATTGCGATCGGTTCCGGCGGGCTGTTTGGCAAGGGCTTCGGCGAAGGTTCGCAAAGCCACCTCAACTACCTCCCCGAACCGCATACGGACTTCGTATTCGCGACGATGGCGGAAGAATGGGGCCTCATCGGCGGGCTGCTGGTGCTGCTGGTGTTCGGGATCATCCTGCGTTGGGGGCTGACGGTCGCCCGCCGCGCGCCCGACCGTTTCTCGCGCCTCCTTGCGGGAGGAATGACGGCGACGATCTTCTTCTATGTCGCAGTCAACCTGATGATGGTCATGGGCCTCGCCCCGGTGGTCGGTATCCCCCTTCCCTTCATGAGCCACGGCGGATCCTCGATGCTGACCAACATGATCTGCATCGGCACTCTGATGATGGTGGACCGCTGGAGCCAACGCCCTGCCGGCGCCAGCGCGCTTTCCTGACGCAGCCCCTTTTCACCGCCGAAACAGCCGCTATATGGGCCGCTCCCGGCGATTCGCCGGCGCGGCAATTCGCCCGCATGGACGCATAGCTCAGTTGGTAGAGCAGCTGACTCTTAATCAGCGGGTCCTAGGTTCGAGCCCTAGTGCGTCCACCATCCACCCATAACTCGGCACCGGCGGTCAAGGGCTTGTCTTGAAGGCGGCGCTCCAGGAGCGTTGGTGCGGCGGGCCGTCGTCGTCCGCAACGCGGCCGTTGCCGTGCTGCGCTGTTCGAGTTGATCAGAAAGCTTTGGAGACCAGTACGTGCAACCGGGGGCTCGCGTCGCCGCGGTCGTAGGCTGGGCCGGACAGCGGCACAGCCGCACCCAGATCCGCCCACAGCTTGGCTCCGAGGTCCATACGTAAGCCGCTCCCTGCCGAAGCCAGCGAGCCGCCTCCGTAGCCGCCCTTCCGATTGCCCACCGTGCCGCCGTCGACAAATCCATAGAACTGGATGCTTGGGATCGCGTCAAAGGCGTTCTTCCAGTCGTAGCGGAGCTCGGCGGTTCCCATCGCACCGTGATCGCCCGAGCGCTCACTCCAGTCATAGCCGCGCAGGAACGCCGTTCCGCCCAGGCCGGTCTCTTCGGTGACCAGCAGCGGAGCTGATGACACTTGCCCCTGTGCGGCGAGGCGCAAGCTGAAGTCGCTGCCAATGGCTCCGGTCCAATCGGCCCATCCGTACGCGCTGGTGAATGTTCCGTCGGCATCCGTACGTGATGCCTGCAGGTCCCCCGCTCTGGTGGCATCGAGAACGCCGAGACCTTGCGACACGGTTACGCCGGCGCGCAGCCAGCCGCTACCTGCCTTGGTAACGGCGGTCCGCCGGCCAA
>JAJUJV010000196.1 GCA_029265155.1 Altererythrobacter sp.
AAGGGCGAAGCTTACGACGAGGCGGAGTTCGACCGGGTCGTGCAGGCCGCGGTGGACGAAGGCGTGCGCAAGCAGGTCGAGGCCGGCGTCTCGATTGTCAGCGACGGCGAACTCGGCAAAGTCGGTTACTCGACTTACATCATCGAGCGTCTGTCCGGGTTCGGCGGCCACACCCCGCGCAAGCCCGCACTCGACCTCGCGCAAGTACCGGAGCTGACCCAGAAGCTCTCGCACATCATGGGCGCGCAGGAATTCACCCGCGCCAGTGCGATCGACAAGGTCACGCTCGTCAACCTGCAGCCGCTCCACGACGACATCCGCCGGATGAAGACCGCGCTGGAGCGGCACGGCAACGGGGTTGCCGCGTTCATGAACTCGGCCAGCCCCGGCCTCATCACCGCGTTCCAGCCGAACCAGTTCTATCCCAGCCACGAGGCTTACCTCGCCGACCTGGTCGAGGCGATGCGACCCGAATACGAAGCGATCGTCGAAGCCGGCTTCGCGCTTCAACTCGACTGCCCCGACCTCGCGATGAGCCGCCACACCGGCTACCAGGACATGGACGAGGCCGAGTTCCTCAAGACCATCCAGGCCAACGTGGAGGCGCTCAACGCCGCAACCGCCAATATCGCGCCCGAGAAGCTGCGCATGCACGTGTGCTGGGGCAACTACGAAGGCCCGCACGACTTCGACATCCCGCTCGAGAAGATCATCGACGTGGTGCTTTCGGCCCGGCCGGCCACGATCCTCTTCGAGGCCGCCAATCCTCGCCACGAGCACGAGTGGGTCGTCTGGAAGGCCGCCGACACCAGCGGCAAGATCCTCGCTCCGGGCCTGATCGACTCCTGCTCGAACTACATCGAGACAGCAGAGCTGATCGCCCAGCGGATCGAGCGGTACGCCGCCTTCGTGGGCAAGGATCGCGTGATTGCCAGCTCGGACTGCGGCTTCGGCACGTTCGCCGGCTACGGAAAGATCGACCCGGCGGTGGCGTGGAAGAAGCTGAAGGCCCTGCGCGAAGGGGCCGATATCGCCGAGCAAAGGATCGGCTGATGGCAGCGTCCGATCCGGCGTCGCCGAGTCAGGTCAAGTCGGCCACCCGCACGCTCGATATCATCGAGTACGTGGTCGCCCACGACCGGCCGCTGGTGGCGCAGGAGATCGCCGTGGCGCTCGGCATCCCGGTGTCGAGCCTGTCCTACCTGCTCGGCACGTTGGTCGATCGCGGCTATCTGGTGCGCGACGGCCGGCGCTATTCGGCCGGACCCGGCTTGCAGCGGCTTCAGGCACGACCCGGCGGTTTCAGCCTGGCCGAGCGCGCCGCCCCGCTGGTGCGAACCTTGCGGGTCCAGCTCAACGAAACCAGCAGCTTCTTCGTCCGCAGCGAGTGGGATGTCGAAGCGATCGTGACCGAATCGAGCGAGCAGGCGCTGCGCTACACGATCGACATGGGCGCGCGGCGGCCGATGCACGCGCTCGCCGCCGGCAAGGCGCTGCTCGCTCGGCTGCCCGACGAAGAGCTCGACCGCTACTTCGCTGAAACCGAGCGCGAGAAGTTCACGCCCTCGACCGTCACCACCGAAAAAGCGCTGCGCAAGGACATCGCCGAAGTGCGCCGCACCGGCTTTGCCGTGACGGACGAAGAGTATTCGCTCGGCATTCGCGGGATCGGCCGGGTGGTGACGATCGGGGGCGAAGCGGTCGGCTCTCTTTCGGTCGGCGTGCCCAAGGCGCGGTTTGACGAGACGATGCAGCGCCGGGCGATGGACCTGCTGGAGCGGACCGCGGGGCTGCTTGAAGCCGGCTGAGCGCTAGCGCCCGATGACCGGCGGGCCTTGCCGCGGCGCATCGCCCGACCCGGACGGAGCTGGCCGCGGACGCGATCCGGATGAGGTCGCCGCACTGTTTCTCGGCGCGCCATATGTCTTTCCCTCGTCGAAGGGTCCGAGCAGCGCTCCTTCGCCCACCCGCTCCAGCGTGTAGGGTGGCAGTCCCGTGCCGGCATAGATCATCTCCGCCCGGGTTGGGGACAGCACACGGAAGCGGAAGGTGTCGCTGTCTTCGCTTCCCTCGCGCGGAAAGCTCAACTCGACCCAGTCGCCGAGCACTTCTGCCTTGTCGGACCGACGCTGCACGGCCGGCATCCGGATGCTGCCAAACCGTCGTCCGTCGCTGGCAAACGAATCCGGCTTTACCCACACGCTCTTCCAGGCTTGGCTGGCGCGATCGAGGTCCCAGCGCATGATGATCGAGCCGTCGAGGCGCAGGGCCCAGGTCCCTTCCAGCGTCTGCGCCTGTTGCGCGGCTGCGGGTGCAGAAAGGGCGAGGAGCAAAAGGAGCAGTAGCTTACGGATCATCAGCGTTTCCTAGCAGGAGCGGATGTTACCGCCGAGTCCTTGCGAACTTTGGCCACCGCAGCGCGCCGCGCGCGCCGCCTCTGCAGCCGGGCGCGGACCCGCGCTTCGCGCAGCAGGTTGCCCGGCAGTTCGGTCGCGGTGCGGAAGCCGGCGACGGTGGAAATGTTCCGCACGCTGCGGCGGGTCTGATCGAGCACTTCCTGCAGCATGTGCCGCGGCGCGATCTCCCCTTCCTCGCGCACGAGGGCCAGCCGGTGGATCGCGTAGACGCCGAATACCGCAGCAATCAGGAAGTAGAAGTCCCACCCGGACAGTTCGAGCGGCTGCAGTGTCACCGTCTCCTCGGGGCTGGTCCATCGGGTCAGGATCTCGAACCGGCGCCGCGCAAAGAAGTCGGCGAAGGCGCCGCCGAGCAGCGGCGCCAGGCCGGCCGCCAGCGAGCTCGCCAACGCGCCGGTCGCGACATAGGACGTAGCGCTTCCCTTGGGGCTCAGCCGCAACGTGATGTTGGCCGTGGCCAGAGTCACTCCAGCGACCGCGAACCCCATCAGCAAGTGCAATCCGATCAGGTAGGCAA
>JAJUJV010000160.1 GCA_029265155.1 Altererythrobacter sp.
CCGCGGATCGCCTTATGCAGCGCCGAGATCAGGTTGTAGTGGCCTTCGCGGTCCTTGTCGTAGACCGCCACCCGGCGCTGCAGGAACTGGCCGAGCTCGGCGGGCGAAAGCGGCTCGGCGATGCGGGCGCTGTACAGCGTTTCCGCCTGGTTGAGCAGGAAACGGCCGTCGCCGTCGGCAGATGCAATCAACGCTTCGCGCGCCTCGGCTGTAAGGGGCAGGGGGCCTTCGAGCGCTTCGGCGCGGTCGAGCAGCTTGCCCAGCGCCTCTGCGTTGAGGCGGTGCAGGATCAGCACCTGGGCGCGGCTGAGCAGCGCGGCGTTGAGTTCGAAGCTGGGGTTCTCGGTCGTGGCGCCGACCAGGGTGACGGTGCCGCGCTCGACATAGGGCAGGAAGCCGTCCTGCTGGGCGCGGTTGAAGCGATGGATCTCGTCCACGAACAGCAGCGTGCGCTGACCCGCCTTGCGGGCCGTCTCGGCCTCGGCGAACACCTTTTTGAGATCGGCGACGCCCGAGAACACCGCGCTTATCGCAGCAAAGCGCATGCCGACTGCATCGGCGAGCAGGCGGGCGATGCTGGTCTTGCCGGTGCCGGGCGGTCCCCACAGAACCATGCTGGAGAGCTTTCCCGCCGCGACCATTCGGCCGATCGCGCCTTCGGGGCCGGTGAGGTGCTCCTGGCCGATCACTTCGCTCAGCGAACGGGGGCGCAAGCGGTCGGCAAGCGGGGCATCGGCGCCAGGCTCTTCGGGTGGCGGCGCGGGAGGCAAGTCATCGGCGAACAAGTCGGCCATCGCCTGCCATTAGTCGTTAGTCGGTAAGACGGCGAGCCCTGTATTGGCGCGCACTCTGGATATGTCCGGGCGCCGCGGCGAGCGTAGGTCTAACGCCGCCGGGCCTCGATCAGGCGGGTGTAGACTTGAGTGACGGCGCCGTTGATCGCGTCCCACGAATAGGCGCGGCTGCGTTCCTCGCCGGCGGCACCGTGGGCTGCGCGTAGCGCCGGGTCGGTCGCATAGGCGGCGATAGCGTTGGCGAAGGCGGGAACGTCGCCCGGCTCGACCAGCCGGCCCGTCTGCCCTTCGGTTACCAGGCTGGTGCTGCCGGTGGCGCGGGCGGCGATGACCGGGACGCCCGAGGCCATTGCCTCAAGAGTGACGTTGCCGAAGGTTTCGGTCACCGATGGATTGAGCAGCATGTCCATGCTCGCCACGGCCCGGCCGAGTTCCGCGTGGGTCAGCATGCCGGTGAACACCGCTTCGGGCACGCGCTCGGCGAACCAGCCGCGGGCCGGACCTTCGCCCACGACCAGCACTTTGTGCGACACGCCGCGCTGGCGCAGCAGCGCCATCGTCTCGGAGAAGACGTCGAGCCCCTTTTCCATGACCACGCGGCCCAGGAAGCCGACCGCTACTTCGTCGTCGCCGATGCCGAGCGAGCGGCGCCAAGCCAGGTCGCGGTGCGAGGGACCGAAGATCGTGCGGTCGACGCCGCGTGACCAGATGCCGATGTCATCGTTCATGCCCTGCGCGCGCAGGACGTCGGCCATGCTTTCCGACGGGGCGACCAAGGCGTCGCAGCGGCGGTAGAAGCGCCGCATCGTCCGCTCGAGCCACGGCTCGGCGAAAGCCATACCGTAGTAGCGTGGATAAGTGTCGAAGCGGGTGTGGACCGAAGCGAGCACCGGCAGCTCGCGCGCTTCGGCCCAGCGCAGCGCGGCGTGAGCAGTCGGATCGGGCGAGGAGACGTGGATCACGTTGGGTCGGAAGGCGCCGAGATCGGCCTTCGCCTCGCCCCATAGGCCCAGCGGGAAGCGGTATTCGCGCCGGAACGGGATCGGCACCGCCGGGATACCGACCAAGTCGCCGGTCGGCGGAAACGCCGGCGTTTCCACCTTCGGGGCATAGACGCGCAGCGACGCGCCCTGCCGCAGCAGGTAATCGGCGAGGCGGTTCAGGGCCTGGTTGGCGCCGTCGCGGACATAGTTGTAGTTCCCGCTGAACAGGGCGACGCGCAGATCGGCGATGTCCATCTTGGCCCCCTAAGGCTTGCGCCGTTCAGCGGCAATGGGCTGCGTTGAGGGCAAGCGCGCCAGCGTGGCAGCGCGGCCACAGGGCCGCTCGACTCTCAGCAGCCGCAGGCTAGCGGATTGTCCCGCGACAAGCCGCTGCTATCACTCGCAAAATAGAGCCGCTTTTGATCCTGCATTGCGGTGCAGGAGCGGGGGGAGAGGAGAAAAGTATGCTCAAGATCTGTTCCGGCAGAGCCGGTCTCGTGCGCGCCCTGCTGATGACCGGACCGGCTTCTGTCGCCCTCGTTCTGCCCGGCGCGGCTTTCGCCCAGGACGGGGCGGACGCTGCCGAAGCGACAGATGCTGCGGACGCGGACGCCGGAAATTCGATCCTGGTGACGGCGACCAAGCGCGAGCGGACGTTGCAGGATACCCCGGTCGCGGTCTCGGTGACCACGGCCGAGACAATCGAGCGCGCGCAGATCCGCGACTTGCGCGATCTGCAGACGGTCGTCCCGTCGCTCAGCGTCGGGCAGCGGCAGAGCACGGCCAACACCAACTTCTTCATCCGCGGCTTCGGCAACGGCGCCAACAACGCGGGCATCGAGCCCTCGGTGGGCGTGTTCGTCGACAACGTCTATCGCTCGCGCACCGCGTCGCAGATCACCGACCTGCCCGACGTGCAGCGGATCGAAGTGCTGCGCGGCCCGCAGTCGACGCTGTTCGGCAAGAACGCTTCGGCCGGTGTCATCTCGATTACCACGCAGGAACCGCAGTTCGAATTCGGCGGATCGGCCGAAGCGACCTACGGCAATTACGATCAGATCGTCCTGAAGGGCCACGTGACCGGACCGCTCGCCGATGCGGTGGCGGCAAGCCTGACCGGCGGGCTCAACAAACGCGACGGCTTCTTCCGCGATCTCGGCACCGGTGACCGGACCAACGAGCGCGACCGCTGGTTTGCCCGCGGCCAGTTGCTGGTCGATCCCGGCAACGGCTTCCGGATGCGGATCATCGGCGACTACGATGCGATCGACGAGAACTGCTGCGCCGTGGTCAACATGCAGGACGGGCTGGCGACGCCGGCGATTATCCAAACTTCCAGGATCTCAGCATCGGCACGCTGACGCAGGAGCTGAGGCTGACGGGCCAGATCGGCGACCGTGTCGACCTGCTGCTCGGCGCGTTCTACATCAGCGAGGACATCGATCAGCGTAACGAGCTGATCTACGGCAGCCAGTTCCGCCCCTATGCCAACCTGCTGGTTCAGCAGCTTTCGGCTGGAGCGCTCAGCCTGCCGGCGCTGGAAGCGGCGTTCGGCGCGGCCGACGGGACGAATTACGCCGGCCAGTTCCTTGCTGCCGGCCAAGGGTTCGACGAGCGCTATACGCTGCATAGCGAAGCGATCTCGCTGTTCGGGCAGGTCGACTTCGAGATCGTCGACCGCCTCGTGCTGACGCTCGGCGGCAACTACACTCACGACAGCAAGACCTTCAAAGCCGCTGCGGAATCGAGCGACGTGTTCTCGGGCATCGATTTCAACGCCCCGCAGTACGAGCCATTCCGCCGCATGCTGCTGGTCGGCGGTGGCCTGCGGCAGGCGGGGGTCGATCCGAACGATCCGGCGGCCGTGCTCGCGTTCGCCTCGAACCCCGCCACCGCGCCGATCTACAGCGCGATCGTCGCAAATGCCGTAGCCAATCAGAGCAACCCCTTGGCCAATCCGCTGGCGCAGCTTCGCGCGCTGCAGTTCATGCCGCCCTTCCTCGACGTGCCGAACGCGGTCGAGGACGGGCGGATCAAGGACGACGACTTCGCCTACACGGTTCGCCTGGCTTACGACCTGAGCGACGCGATCAACGTCTATGCGAGCTATGCGACGGGCTTCAAGGCAAGCTCCATCAACCTGTCGCGCGACAGCCGGCCTTCGCTCGCCGACCGCACGGCGATTGTTGGCGCGGGGCTCAATCCCAACAACCTGACGTATGGCAGCCGCTTCGCGGGGCCGGAGGAATCGCGGGTCATCGAGCTGGGCGTGAAGGGCAACTGGGGCGATGTCTCGGCCAACCTCGCGGTGTTCGACCAGGAGATCAAAGGCTTCCAGTCGAACATTTTCACCGGATCGGGTTTCGTGCTGCTCAATGCGGGAGAGCAGAGCACCGTGGGCGTGGAGTTCGAAAGCACGGCGACGCTGTTCGACGCGCTGACGCTGAACCTCGGCGTGACCTAGCTCGACCCCGAATACGATAGCTTCGAGATCTCGGCAGTCGGCGATTTGTCGGGCACGCGGCCGGCCGGCATACCCGAATGGACGGTGCTGATCGGCGCGCAATACGAGGCGGAAGTGGGCAACGGCACGATCGTCCCGCGGGTCTCGTTTCTGTGGCAGGACGAGATGCAGCTGGTCGAAGGCCTGCCCAACTTCATCGTCTATAACCCGGACGGCACGATTGCCGACGCAGCGCCCGCCATTGCCGCGGCGTTGCCGTTCACCCGTGAGGTCAAGGACCTGACCGCCTCGCTATCTTACGAGATGGACAACGGGCTGATGCTGTCGGTCTGGGGGCGCAACCTGCTCGACCGGCGCGATGTGGGAGTGATCTTCGACTCGCCGGCGCAGCCGCGCGGAATTTCCGGCTATCCGAACGACCCGCGGACCTA
>JAJUJV010000123.1 GCA_029265155.1 Altererythrobacter sp.
CGCCAGGGCGTCGGAGCCGAGGTAAGTCTCGCCATCGCCGTAACCGACTACCAGGGGTGAGCCGAGCCGAGCACCGATCAGCATGTCTGGACAGCCGCGAAAGGCGATAGCCAGCGCAAACGCTCCGCGTAGTTGTGGCAGAACTTCGCGCACTGCTTCCTCCGGAGACTTGCCGGCCTCGATCTGCTCCGACACCAGATGCGCGACGATTTCGGAGTCGGTTTCGCTTTCGAACCGGCGGCCGCGGGAAATCAGCGCTTTGCGAAGCGGCTTGAAGTTCTCGATGATCCCGTTGTGGACCAGCGCCACTTCGGGCGTCGCATGCGGGTGAGCGTTGTTCGCGGTAGGAGCGCCGTGGGTCGCCCACCGGGTGTGAGCAATGCCTACCTCTCCCGCGGCCGGGTGAAGCACTAGCTCGCGCTCCAAGTTTCCTAGCTTGCCCTCGGCGCGCCGCCGGACCAGCTCTCCGCCATCCAACGTGCATATGCCAGCGCTGTCGTAGCCGCGGTACTCCATGCGCCGGAGGCCTTCGACCAGCCGATCCGCTACGGCTTCCTTGCCGACGATGCCGATGATTCCGCACATGGTTGGGTCGATTCCTGCTTAGACGAGGTAGGGAATACGAACGCCCGGCGTCGCTGCCGGAAAGTCCTTGATGTTACGCGTAACGAGGATTCCGCCGTGTTCCTGCGCGGTGGCAAAGATTAGGGACGCGCCCAAATCGATGCGGGGCTTTTCGTAGCGCAGGTTGGCAGCGCGACGGGCGATCTCCGGCGTAATCTCGCGAATCGCAAAGTTGCCGAGGAAATGCTCCGTCTCCTCTCGAGCCGCGACCGGAGCCTCGCCGAGAATCTCCAGCCAGCTGATACGCGAAAGCCATGGGCGTTTGGCGCGGCGCAGCTCGGCGATGGCCTTGGGATGACCGGACAGCGCGTCGACCACCACTCCGCTGTCGAAGTAGAAGTCGCTCACTCGCTATCCTCGTCTTGATGCAAAGTGGACCAGCGAGTCCGCACCACCTGTTCAAATTCGTCGCCGTCGCGGCCGGCTCCATGCATCGTCCACAGGCCGAAGCCGCGCTCTAGCCAATCGGTGTTAGCCGCCCGGAAAGTGGCTACCGCCTCGCGCAGGACTGCAGCGCGGGAGCGGCCGCTTTCAGCGGCAAGGCTGTCCAGCCATCGGATGTCGTCATCCGGCAGATCAGCAAGAATACGAGCCATTGATATAGCGATATCAAATCAAGATATCGCGTCAACCTGCTTTCGTTTCGCTCTTCTTCCGCTTCATGGCGTCGTGAAAGCGATCGGCCCAACCTGGTTTCACCAACTGCTCCGCGCGGACCATGCGCAGTTCGCCCTCGGCGACATCGCGGCTAACGGCGCTTCCCGCGGCCACGATCGCATCCGCTCCAATCCGCACCGGAGCGATCAGCGCACTGTTCGAGCCGATGAAGGCCCGTGGGCCAATCTCCGTTTTGTGCTTGAAGTAACCGTCGTAATTGCAGGTAATAGTCCCTGCACCGATGTTTGCCCCTGCCCCGACAGTGGCGTTCCCCAGGTAAGTCAAATGGTTCGCCTTGGCGCCTGCCCCGAGCACCGCCTGCTTCATCTCCACGAAATTGCCGACCTTTGCGCCCTCCTCCAGCACCGATCCTGGGCGCAGTCGAGCATAAGGTCCCACCGAGGTGCCGCTAGCCAACCGCGCGCCCTCGATGTGGCAGAACGCGTGGATCGTAACGTCGTCTGCGACGTCTACTCCGGGCCCGAAGACGACATTCGGCTCGACCGTCACATCCCGGCCGAGGCGCGTGTCCCAGCTGAAGAACACCGTTTCCGGCGCCACCAATGTCGCGCCCTCCGCCATCGCCCGGGCCCGGCGCAACCGCTGCCATCGGGCTTCGGCGGCAGCCAGCTCCTCCCGTGAGTTGATGCCGGCCACTTCGTCCACGTCTTCAGTGACCACCACGGCGCACATCCGCCCTTCGGAGATCGCGATGTTGACCACGTCGGGAAGGTAGTATTCGCCCTGGGCGTTGTCGTTGCCGACTTTGCCGAGCAGCTCGAAGAGAACGTCGGAACGCGCTGCAAGCAGGCCGGAGTTGCACATCCGGCAGGTACGCTGCGCCTCATCGGCATCCTTGTGCTCGACCATCCAAGTCACCCGGTCGCCGTCGGCAATGACCCGGCCGTATTGCAGCGGTTCCTCAGGCTCGAAGGCAAGGACGACGGCAGCCGGATCATCGGGCCCGTGCAACCGCTCGATCATCGCCCTCATCGTCGCACTGCTGACGAACGGGACATCGCCATAGAGCACCAGGACGTCGCCTTCGAAGTCCGCCAGCGCGGCTTGAGCCTGCTGGACCGCGTGGCCGGTGCCGAGTTGCGGCTCCTGCACTGCAAACTGAGCTCTGCCGGCCAGTGCGGCTTGAAGCTGATCGCGCCATTCGCCGACTACCACGACCGTGCGTTCGGGAGCGAGTTCTCCGAGCGAGCTCAGAAGATGCTCGATCATCGGTCGGCCGGCGATCGGATGCAGCACCTTGTGGACCCGGCTCTTCATTCGGGTGCCCTTGCCCGCAGCAAGGACAACGGCAGCGATGGGGCGACTGGGTCGATCAGGAGCATCCGTCATGGCCGCGCGCCATGCCATCATTCCCCACCGGTTTCCATACAGTTGCCGATTTGCGAATGATGGGCCAAGGCCGGTTCATGGCCAATTTCCCCTTTCACATCGTCGGCTTCGACCTCGACGGCACCCTGGTCGATTCAAACCGCGACCTTGCCCCCGCAATCAACCATGCACTCGCTACGGTTGGGCGTCCGGGGGTAAGCGCCGAGGAGACGCGCTATCTGGTCGGCGGTGGCTCGCGCCGTATGTTCGAGCGAGCAATGGAAGTGACCGGCGGACCGCTTCCCGAAGACGAGTTCGAAGCCGCCTATGGGGAGCTGCTACGGCACTACGAAGCGCACATCGCCGATAACACAGTACCCTATCCCGGCTGCCTCGACGCGCTTGATACGCTGGCGGAGCGAGGATGCCGGCTGGCGGTGGTCACTAACAAGATTGAAGTGCTCGCACGCAAACTCCTCGATCAGCTCGGGATGATATCACGCTTCGATGTCATCCTTGGCGGCGATACACTCGGACCTGGCCGCGCCAAGCCTGCCCCCGACATGATCGACACGGCCATCTTGATGATGGGTGGCGGCCGTTTCGCGATGGTCGGCGATTCCAGCTTCGATGTGAACGCGGCTAAGAACGCCCGCGTCCCCGTCGTTGCGCTGAGCTTCGGCTACAACGACCGCCCTGCCGACGAGCTTGGCGCGGACCGGGTGATCGACCATTACGATGAGCTAGTCGGAGCGCTCGAAGAACTATAGCGTTTGACGCACCTCTTTCCTGGAAAGCGTCCCTTACCCGCTCACCACCTTCATCAATCGTCTTTCGACGGGGGCCAGGACGCCGGCCACGTCATGCCCGCGCTTCAGGATTTGCCCGTGCTCGCCGAATAGCGCCCACATGCCTTGGCGGCCGCGAAGCGCCGGACGTTTTTCGAGGCGCATCTGCGGATGTTCAGCCGCACGGCGGAAGGCGGCAAAGCTCGCGAAATCGCGCGTAAAATCCATGGCATAGTCGCGCCATTCGCCAGCCGCGACCATGCGGCCATAGAGGTCGAGAATACGGGTCAGCTCGGCACGGTCGAAGCCTACCTGTTGCGGTGCTGATTGAGCGGGAAAAGGGACGATGTTGCCATCAAGCGAAGGCCCTCGCATCAACGCTTGGCGCTCCGCTTACGCGATGAAGCATCTGGTCCTTCGCTGCCGACCGCCGCCATTGGCGCGAACGGAGCGCCTTGTTTCAGGGCCTCGATCTCGGCGCGCAGCATGGCGACTTGGTCTTCGAGCTGTTGCACGCGCTCGACCGCGGGCTCGCAGGGCTCGTCGCACGGGGTTCCATAAGGGATGAATTCGCGCAGCCACGTCTCAGCCGGTACCAGCGTGGAGCGGGCCTTCAGGCCGATCATCGTCGCCCCTTCCGGGACATCGTCGGTCACGACGGCATTGGCGCCGACGCGCGCCCGTTTGCCGATGGTTATCGGCCCGATGATCTGCGCACCCGAGCCAATTATGACATCATCCTCCAGCGTTGGGTGGCGCTTGCCGCCCTGTCCGTTGGTCGGGTTCGTGCCGCCGAGCGTGACACACTGATAGATCGTGACGTTGTCGCCGATCTCGGCAGTCTCGCCGATCACGGTGAATCCATGATCGATGAACAGGTTGCGGCCGATCTTCGCGCCAGGGTGGATATCGATAGCCGTCAACCAGCGGCTCAAGTGATTGACCAGCCGGGCCAGAAAATAGAGCTGACCCCCGAACAGCCAGTGCGCAATGCGATGAAACGCAAGCGCCCAGACGCCGGGGTAGAGGAGGATTTCCGCTCGCGAGCGCGGCGCGGGGTCGCGAGCACGGACGGAGTCCAGATAGGCAACCAGCCGATCGAACATGCCGAGAGAATCTCCCAAAACCGGCCTTAAAGCAAGGCGCCTGCATGACCGCGGCTAAAACAAGCGCGGCTCTTCCGGACCATGGACGGCTTCAAGAGCCGCTCGCCAGATAGATTGGGTGGCCGGCGCCTTGCGTTCAAGGCTGAGCCGATCGATCGCTGCGACGAGTCTTTCCAGTTCCGCCCAGGCACGCCCGGCGCGTGGCACGAGATACGCCGCAGCCTCCGCACTCAAGGGGAGCCCCCGCTCGTCGGCGAACGAATAGAGCAGCTCCTCGGCCATTGCATCATCGGGCAAGCCGATCTCGAGTTGCAGCGCCGCGCCCAGCCGCGATCGCAGATCGGGCAAAGCGATCGTCCACGGCGGCTCTCCTGCCACGATCAGCAGCGGAGTGCCGCTTTCCTGGGCGCGGTTCCAGCGGTGAAAAACGGCCGCTTCGTCCAGTTGGTGCGCCTCGTCGATCGCTTGGCCACCCCTCTCACCAAACCAGCGGGCGAAGAGGGACTTGCCCGATCGCGCCGGCCCAGTGAGCACGGCCGTATGAAACGGCCAACTTTCCGGCCGGGCGAGCGCGTCGGCGACATGCGCGTTGGCGCTGCCGATGACGATACGCGAAGGCCCGCTCGAACCGGACGCCAGCGGTAGCGCGATCTGCGACATGGTTGCTCTTGTGCGCGCCTTAGCGCGTGATGGCGAGCGCGTTGCTGCCGACAGTGACTTGCCAGCCCGCGGCACGCAGCGTGTTGGCAAGGCCGTTGATATCACCAAGGTATGTCACTCGCATGATCGACGTACCACCGATCGCGATGCTCGACGTCGCCGCGTTGCGCACCCCTGCAGCGCCGCGCACAGAAGCCAGCGCCGCATCGACCGAGCGCGCATCAGGGGTGGTAACCTGAACTGTGTAGGTACCGAGCGCCACCGGCACGTCGGGCGTGGGTGTGGCAGCAGGGGTATCGGCGCCGGTCTCGCTCGGCACGACCTCGCTTGCTCCTGCCGCGGCCTCTTCGGCACGGCGGGCTGTCTCGATCAGAGCGCGCACTTCCGGCGGAATTTCCGCAGCGCCGAGCGACAGGGTCGGATCGGGGCGCAACTTGCCCTCGGCCAACGCTTGCGTGAACATCTGATCGAAGCGCTGGACCGCGCGGTTCATCATGGCCGAAACCTGGTCGGCGCTCTGCACACGCAACGTGAACTCGCCCAGCCAGTTGTTGTCTGGCCCATGTCGAGCGGTGAAGCGTCCTTCGACCGGCCCGCCCGGAAAGCTGTAGCGCAAGTGGGCGATCGGAACGAGGATGTCGGCCGCACCAAACTGATCGAGAATGTCATTCCACCAGATGCGGCTGCGGCGACCCGTCTGCCCCGCTGTGAGCAGCAGCGATTCGCCGCCGGCGCCCGAAGGCCGGACGTAGTCGATGGCGCTCGACCCGAACTGATATTCCGCCCAGGCGCGCTGCCACGGATTGCGGACTTCGAACATGGTCTGGGTACCGCCACTGACCAGAACCGGCAACGTCAGCATCGGCGCCGAGCGGGCCCGCTCGCCATCCCGACCGAGCAGGCCACCGGCACGAGCACGGTCGAATACGACCCCTAGGGTCGCAATGTAGCGCCGCGGCCCAAGCCGCTCCTGCTCGACCACGATTGCCGAAACGAGGCCCTGAAGCTGCGAATCCGGGATGGATGGGCCGCCGAGCTTCTCCC
>JAJUJV010000189.1 GCA_029265155.1 Altererythrobacter sp.
ACCTGTTCATCGTCGGCCGGGCGAAGGACATGATCATCATCAACGGCAAGAACCACTGGCCGCAGGATATCGAGTGGGCGGTGGAGCAGTTGCCCGGCTTCAACCATGGTGACATCGCCGCTTTCGCGATCGAGACGGAAAACGGCGAGGAAGCTCCGGCAGTCCTCGTCCACTGCCGCGTATCCGATCCCGATGAGCGCGTCCGTCTGCGCGACACGATCCGCGACAAGGTCCGCTCGATCACCGGCATGAACTGCGTCGTCGAACTGGTCCCGCCGCGCACCCTGCCGCGCACCAGCTCGGGTAAGCTCAGCCGCGCCAAGGCCAAGCGGCTCTACCTCGCCGGAGAGATCGAGCCCTTCGAACTGGCGGCATAAGCGGCACGGCGCACGGGGGGCTTAATCCCAATCTGCAGGGGGGCTTATCCCCTTCGTCGTCATCTTCGCGAAAGCGGAGACCCAGTCGGCTCGATCCCCTTGGTCGTCATCCCCGCGAAAGCGGGGACCTCCTCGGCTCAAGTGGCGGCCTACCCACGAATAGAACGCCTTGTTTTCGGATTAGAGGCGGCCAGCCTCACCCAAGCAGCAGCACGCCGAGGACGGTCAGAATGGCCAAAGTGCCGATCGCCCAGACCAGTGTGCGGACTTTGGGCACGCCGCTCGCGTAAAGCGGCAGATAGATCACCCGCGCCCCCAGCCAGACCCACGCCGCGGCGGCGGTAAGGTCGCTGGTCTTGTCAGCCACCATCACCCCGAGCAGCGCGATCACCGCTACCGGCAGGGTTTCCTGGTAGTTCTCTTGCGCCCGTAGAAGCCGGCCAGCCAGCGGGTTCAGCGGCGGCATCTCGGCATCGCGAGCGCCCATGTTCCATTCGGTACCATACTGCCGTGTCCGGATATGGCCGGCGAGCATCACGTGCACCATCAGCAGAGCCGCCGCGAGTGCGAGAACGAGCAATTCGGTCGGCATCGTGTTCTCCTCATGAACTGGCCGCCAGGTCGCGGACAACGGTGCATTGGATAACACCCCACCGAGGCCGCTTCCAAGCTCAACAGGAAAATCACTTTCCCACATGTTCCATTTATGTTCCAAACTCGTCCATGAGCGAATCACCCACCAGCCCGCACCGGGCGTCGGCGGATTCCCCCGACTCCCGCAAGTCCAAGCGATCGAAGTTCGATCCTCCTGAGTTCGAACCCCCGGAGTTCGAGCCTTGCCATCCCCGTCGCCGCTTCAGCGGCTGGACGGCCGAGCGGCAAGTCCGGTTCGTCGAGGCACTCGCCGAAACCGGCTGCATCACCGAAGCCTGCCAGGCCGTCGGCATGTCGCGGCAGTCGGCATACGCTTTGCGCGCCCGCGCCGATGCGGTCAGCTTCCGCAACGCCTGGGACGCCGCGCTCGATTATGCGATCCGGCGTCTGGGCGACGCGGTGCTGTCGCGCGCGATCAATGGCGTCGCGGTGCCGGTGTTCTTCCAGGGCGAGCAGATCGGCGAGAAGCGCTATTACAACGACCGCCTCGCGATGTTCCTGCTACACTCCCGCGACCCGCTTCGTTTCGGTAAGTGGCGTGATCGGCACGAGTTCGAAGGTCATCCGGAAGCTGCAGCGATGGCGTTCGGCGAGGCCAAGCAGAAGGTGCGTGCCGATGCCGATCTGCCGTGCGACAAGGTCGGGGATCGTGTCGTCCTCCGTCACCAGGAATTGGCAGCGATGCTCTGGCCGGAAGAACCAGGCGAGAGCGAGGAGCCGGATAACGGCCGGACGTAGCGTCAAGCGTGTCAAGTTCCGGCTGCCGGAGACCGGGCGCCAACCTTTGGCAGTTTTTCCCAAAGCGTGGCACACCCGCTCAAGCGTGCCATAGCAGCCCCAGCACTAAACCCATGCAATTCGGCCATTTTCTCGATTTGGCACGCCCCCTGCAAAGCAGTTCGCATCGGCGGATCGGCCGCCGGTCATATCAAAGGGGAATGAAAATGAAGGTCCTTTCGAACTACGCTCAGCACGCTTTCGCCGCCGCCAGCGCCGTCGCCATCTCAGCCTTGCTGTTCGCTAACGCGCTCGCCACCAAGACCACGGAAGTTCACTCGATCGCCGGTATCCTCGCATGATCCCGTGCCGAGCGGCGGCGCCGGACAGCTCCTGCCGGCGCCGCCCGTTCGTGGCTCGGGCCGATTCTCTCTTCCGCTCGTATCCGCCTTGCGGCACCCTCTAACCCGACAGGACCGCCTTGAACGGCGTGTTTTGCATTCCTAATACAGCTTGAGAATTCCGGAAGGGACTAGCGAATGGCAACCACCAACCAGACCGCGACCAGGACGGTCACCGATCTGGAGCTGACCCCGCCCGATCCGGTGCCGACGGTCGCGCCGGAGAAGGCCGCGGGGCTCGTTCCGGTCGATGCCGAGAAGAAGTCGAAGCTCGAAGAGAAAGTCGAAGGCTTCGTTTCCGAGCTGGTCGCGCTCGATGCGCAGTCGCCCGATTTCGGCAAGAAGGTCGATCAGATCACCAACATGGGCCGTAAGGAAATCGCCACGGCGGCCGGGATGTCGAACCGCTTCCTCGATCGTCCGGTGCGGGCGATGGATAAGGAAAGCGGCGTCGGCGCCGACCTTGCCGAGCTGCGCCGCACGGTCGAAGAGCTTGATCCAGGCCGCCAGGGTAAGCTGACTGGCCGCAAGCTGTTCGGGATCATCCCGTTCGGCAACAAGCTGAAGAACTACTTCGACAGCTACACCTCGGCGCAAGGCCACATCCAGTCGATCCTCGCCCGCCTCGCCAGCGGAAAGGACGAGCTGCTGATGGACAACGCCGCAATCGACGTCGAGCGCCAGAAGCTGTGGGAAGCGATGGGCAAGCTCGAGCAGATGATCCACATCGCCAAGACGCTCGACGATCGGCTGGAGGAAGAAGCCGCCGACCTCGACGCGACCGACCCGGCGAAAGCCAAGGCGATCCGCGAGACCGCGCTGTTCTACGTCCGCCAGCGAACGCAGGATCTTCTGACGCAGATGGCGGTGAGCGTACAGGGCTACCTCGCGCTCGATCTGGTCAAGAAGAACAACGTCGAGCTGGTGAAGGGCGTCGACCGCGCCAGCACCACTACCGTTGGCGCGCTGCGCACCGCCGTGACGGTGGCGCAGGCGATGACTAACCAGCGCCTCGTGCTCGGACAGATCACCGCGCTTAACGAGACGACAGCCGGCATCATCGATTCCACCGGCAAGCTGCTGCGCGACAATACCGCGACGATCCACGAGCAGGC
>JAJUJV010000110.1 GCA_029265155.1 Altererythrobacter sp.
CGGCACTAATCCGGCTTGTCACAGCGGAGCGACCGTCATACGTTAGCGCTAACATCATGGCGGCAAGCCGCGACAAAGCGGCGCCCAGGGAGGGATGAATGGAGAGCACGTCGCGGAGCACCGTGAATACGGCGCTGATCGGTGCCATCGTCGCAGTGGCGACGATCGGCGGTTTGTTGTTCGGTTACGACAGCGGCGCGGTGAACGGGACGCAGACGGGTCTGACCGAAGAGTTCGAGCTCAGCTCGGCCGGGCTCGGCTTTACGGTCGGCTCGCTGCTGATCGGCTGCGCAGTGGGTGCGTTCTTCGCTGGGCGTCTCGCCGACGCGATCGGCCGCCGCACCGTGATGATCCTGGCCGCGGTGCTGTTCGTGGTCGGCGCGCTGGTCCAGGGCGTGACCGAGGTTCACACGCTGTTCGTGATCGCCCGCTTCGCCGGCGGCATGGCCGTGGGCGCCGCGTCGGTGCTGTCCCCGCTGTATATTTCCGAAGTCGCCCCGGCGAACATCCGCGGCCGGCTGACCACGGTGCAGCAGGTGATGATCATCACCGGCCTGACCGCGGCGTTTGTCGTCAACTATTTCCTGGCGCAAACGGCGGGTAACTCGCTGGGCGAGATCGCCGGGGTCGAAGCCTGGCGCTGGATGTATCTGGCGCAAGCGGTGCCCGCCGTCGTGTTCCTGGTGGCGCTTTTCTTCATCCCGGAAAGCCCGCGGTATCTCGTGAGCCGCGGACGCGACGAGGACGCCTGCACGGTGCTGACGCGCTTGTTCGGGCTGGAGGAAGCAAACCGCAAGATCGGCGAGATCAAGGCCAGCTTCTCGAGCGATCGACGGCCGAGCTTCCGCGACGTGACCGCGCCCGGCACGGTGTTCCGGCCGATCGTGTGGGCCGGCATCATGCTGGCGACTTTCCAGCAGTTCGTCGGCATCAACATCATCTTCTATTACGGCGAGACGCTGTGGCGCCTGGCCGGTGTTTCCGAGGAAGCGGCGCTTGAGCGGAACATCGTCTCGGGTCTGGTGTCGATCGCGGCGGTGTTCGTGGCGCTGGCGGTGATCGACAAGGTCGGTCGCAAGCCGCTGCTGCTGATCGGTTCGACCGGCATGGCGGTGACTCTGGGTGCGATGAGCTGGGCGTTCAGCGGCGCCGGCACCGACGCGGCGGGCAACCTGGTGCTCGGCGAGACCGCCGGCTGGACGGCGCTGATCGCCGCGAACCTCTATGTGATCTTCTTCAACATGAGCTGGGGTCCGGTGATGTGGGTCATGCTGGGCGAGATGTTCCCCAACCAGATGCGCGGGTCGGCTCTTGCCGTGGCGGGCCTGTCGCAATGGGTCGCGAACTATCTGGTGGTGCAGAGCTTCCCTGCGCTTGCGGATGGCTTGGGCCTCGCCGCGACTTACGCGCTCTATACCGCTGCGGCCGTGATCAGCATCTTCCTCGTCAAGTCCTTCATCCAGGAAACCAAAGGCAAGGAGCTGGAGGAAATGGAGGGCTGATCCAGCCTGCGGGGGGCAGCGCTGGATCGACCGAGGCCGGGGCGAGCTGAGCTTGCCCCGGCCTCTCTTCATTCAGACCGCAGCACAGTTCTCGGCAATGAACTGGCGGTGGCTCGGCATGTAGTCGGCCGAGTTGGCAATGGCCTTCTGGATGTGAGCAAGGCGACCGCGGGTTTCCTCAAGGCTGAGCAGTTCCGCCACCGGGTCGAAGCGATCAAACTCCAAACCCTGGCCTAGCATCACCGCGAACCAGCTGGTGTCGTTGAACAGTTCCTCGTTCTCGCGGAAGCAGCGGCCGGTGGCCTGGAATACCCTGATCTTCTCTGCCAGCCGTTCCGGCAGTTCCATGTTGCGGCAGTATTCCCAGAAGGCGGAATCGGTCCGCTCGTTCAGGCAGTAATGCAATACGAGGAAGTCGCGGATGTACTCGGTCTCCTCGGCCA
The DNA here is from genome assembly GCA_029265155.1 of Altererythrobacter sp. Taxonomy (GTDB): domain Bacteria; phylum Pseudomonadota; class Alphaproteobacteria; order Sphingomonadales; family Sphingomonadaceae; genus Croceibacterium_A. Next base: position 1,946 of record JAJUJV010000110.1, read on the forward strand.
TCAGGCGGTTGTAACGATCGCGGGTGGCGTCGGCGAAGCGGCGGTCGGGAAAATTGGACAGCAGCCTGGCGATGCCGTTCTGGACCATCCAGATGCTCGTTGATTCGAGCGGCTCCATGAACCCCGAGGCCAGGCCGACCGCGACGCAGTTGCCTTCCCAGAAACGCTGGCGATTGCCCGTCGTAAACTTGATCAGGCGCGGCTCCGCCATTGGTTCCCCGTCGAGGTTGGACATTAGGATATGTGCCGCCTCGTCGTCGGAGATGAACTCGCTGCAATAGACGTGACCGTTGCCGATCCGGTGCTGGAGCGGGATACGCCATTGCCATCCGGCCTTGCGCGCGGTGGAGCGGGTGAACGGCGTGAGATCATCGATCGAGGTGCAAGGTCCGGCCAGCGCCCGGTTGCACGGAAGGTGTGCGGACCAGTCGACATACGGCACGCCCAGCGTTTCACCGATCAGCAGGCCACGGAACCCCGAGCAGTCGATGAACAGGTCGCCGGCGACCTGGCTGCCATTCTCGAGCTGCACCGAGGCGATGTGGCCGCTCTCCGGATCGCGCAGGACGTCGACGATCTTGCCTTCGATCCGGCGCACGCCAAGGCCTTCGGAGATTTCGCGCAAGTAGCGGGCGTAGAGACCTGCGTCGAAATGAAAGGCGTAGGCAATGCTGCTGAGCGGGGAGTTGCCCGCGTCGATCGGTCGCATGAACTTGCGGTTCCGCGCCGCCAGCGCCATCAGCGAAAACGAGGCGACGTCGGAAAACTGCGGCTCGGCCGATAGGCGCTCCCAGAATGCGTGGAAGGACACTCCTTCCATGTCGATGCCATACTTGCCGAACGGGTGGAAATAGCGGGTGTCGGGCTTGCCCCAGCCGACGAACTCGATGCCGAGCTTGAACGTGCCTTTGGTGCGCCGGACGAAGTCGTTTTCGTCGAGCCCGAGCAGGCGGTTGAACGTGCCGATCTGCGGTATCGTCGCTTCGCCGACCCCGACGGTGCCGATCGCGTCGGATTCGACGAGGACGATCTCGGCGTAATCGCGGCCGAGCACCTTGGCGAGCGCTGCGATGCTCATCCACCCTGCCGTTCCGCCGCCCACCACGACGATCGAGCGAATCCGTTCCCCAGCCATTTCCTCCCCCTCGCCGATGTTAGCGCAACCGGTCTTGGTGTGTTTGCAGCTAAGGTATTTTCCATCTTGAGGAAAGCTGCGCGATGGCATACGCTCACAAGGTTGCGGCGCGCTGATGCCAGATAAAAATGGTAGCGCTACCGGAATGAAGGGCTGACGAAGGTACAAATCTTCGCGGTCGAACTCGGGGGAGGAACATGAGGCTTATCACATCGGACTCGCGGTGCGATTCGTTCGCCAGCGGAAAAGGCGCTCTGAAGCTGAGTGCATCGCTTCTGGTGCTTGCCTCGGCCGGGCTTGCGCAACCGGCGCTCGCCCAGGAGGCGCAAGCCGAGGAAGTGGGTGAGGATGCGATCATCGTCACCGGTTTCCGCGAATCGCTGCAATCCGCGCAGAACATCAAGCGCAACGCCAACTCGATCGTCGATTCGGTCACCGCGGAGGACATAGGCGCGCTTCCCGACCGGTCTGTAACGGAAGCGCTGCAGCGTATTCCCGGCGTGTCGATCAACCGCTTCGCGGCGGGTATCGACCCCGATCACTTCTCCGTCGAAGGTTCGGGCGTGGTCGTGCGCGGCCTCACGTACGTCCGTTCGGAATTCAACGGGCGCGAGGCGTTCAGCGCCAACAATGGCCGGGCGCTCAGCTTTGCCGACGTGCCATCCGAGCTCCTGGGCGGCGTCGATGTTTTCAAGACGCCGACGGCGGATCGGATCGAGGGCGGCATCGCCGGCACCGTCAACCTGCGAACCCGCAAGCCGTTTGACGACATGGGGCCGAACATCGCCGCCTCGCTGGAAATGAACTACGGCGACTTCGCGAAGCAATGGTCGCCGACGATCTCGTTTTTTGGCAGCAACACCTGGGAAACGCCGGCCGGCGACTTCGGCCTGCTGGGCAGCTATTCCTACTCGCAATTGTTCTCACGCGCAGACCGCTTCCAGGTATCGAGCTTCCGTGTGCGCCAGGCCTATTCAGACGGCACGCGCGAGGACGTGATACCCTTCACCAGTGCTACTCCCAGCCGGGAAGTGATCTTCCCCCGCGGCGCAGTTATGGGCAGCCAGGAGTTCGACCGCGAGCGCTACGGTTATTCGGCCGCCGCCCAATGGCGCAGCCCTGACCGGTCGATGGAGGCGACGTTCCAGTTCCTCCGCTCGGACGCGCGCCAAGCCTGGAGCGAGAACGTCATCGAGATTGCCACGGACAACGTCTCGAACAACGGCGACTCGCGGGCGGTTCAAGACACGACGATCGAGTTCGATGACAGTGGCCTGTTCGATCGCGGGACAATCACCGGTCCGACGGGCTGGAGACAGGACCAGAACACCCCGGTAGAGCAAGGCGGACGGCGCACACCCGCGATGGGTTTGCAGTCCAACAACATCGCGCGCGGCCATGATGAGAAACTGGTCACCAGCGATTACGCGTTCAATTTTAAGTGGGATGTCACCGAGCGCTTCGGGCTGAACTTCGACTACCAGCATGTCGATGCGAGCACGTGGCTGGTCGACAACGGTCTATGGCTGTCGAGTTATCAGGACGCGCAGATCGACCTTAACGGCAACGACTTTCCTGACGTGCGTTTTGTGGCCCCGCAGAGCTGCCCGACGCTGCCTTGTCCGGGCTCGCCGGGGAGTTCGGCCAATCACCCGTCCTACTACACCGGGGATCACCAGAGCTTCGATGACCCTTACAACAGCTTCTATCGCGCGGCGATGGACCACTTCGAGGAGAGCGAGGGCAATTCCGACTCGTTCCGCATCGACGCGGATTTGTCTTTCCCCGAAAGCGGGTTCCTCCGCTCGGTGCAGGCTGGTGGCTACTACTCGGATCGGAAGCAGACCGCTCGATTCTCAACGTACAATTGGGGCCGGCTGTCGGAGCAATGGGGTAACGGCGGGCCGGTCTGGCTCGATGATCCGGTGGATGGCGTTCCTGGCGGAACCGGAGGTTCGGTGCCGAACCTCTACAACGCGAATTACTTCGCCGACTTTTTCCGCGGCCAGGTGGTCAATCCTGTCGGCACGGAGGGGCGGCTTTTCTATGGCGGTCCCCTCGTCGGTAACCTGCAGGGCTACTATGACTACGCGAGCCTGATCAACCGTGAGTGGGAGCCGACCACCGACGCCTGCCCGAGCGACGACGTGGTGCGCAACGGTGGCTGGAACCCGCTTCCGCTGCGCTGCGGAGTGGTGCCGGGTACAAATTATTTGCCGGGCGAGATCAATCCGATCAGCGAGGAGCGCAAAGCCGCTTACATCATGGCCAACTTCGACACCGACCTGTCGAACGGCTGGAATCTGAGCGGAAATATCGGCGTTCGTTACAGCTCGACCGAGCGGAATTCGGTGGGGGTACGCCAGTTTGTCTATGGCCAGACATACCTGCCGACGGAAGCGACCTGTACCACGCCGCCGTCAGACGCCAGCCAGGAAGTCTTGGGCTTCTGTGCTTTCCCCGATGCGACCCGCGCTTCGATCCGGGCTTTCCAGAACGGCGACATTGTCGATGCGCCCGGCGAACTGGATTACGACTACTGGCTTCCCAGCGCGAACGTGAAGCTAGAAGTCGGCGGCGGACTTCAGTTCCGCGCCGCCTATTTCAAAGGTGTGGCTCCGCCGGCGACCGGCTTGATCCGCAACTACTTCAATGTTCAGGTCAACGCGGTTCAGAACGTCGATGATGAAGGAAATGCCATCCCGGGTGATTTCCGGCCGCAGGCGACCGTCAGCGCCGGCAATCCCTTCCTGCTGCCGGTCGAGGCGGACAACTTCGATCTTACCGCGGAATGGTACTTCGACAGGGTCGGGCAGATCTCGATCGCCGCGTTCTACAAGCGCTTGAAGAACGTGCTGACGAACACCACGGTTCGCACCCAACTGACCAACAACGGCGAGACCTTCGACGCCTTGGTGACCGCTCCCGGCAACGCCCCGGAGACCGGCAAGATCAAGGGCTTCGAAATTTCGTACCAGCAGACCTACAGCTTCCTGCCGTCGTTCCTGAGCGGGTTGGGCCTGCAGGCCAACTACACCTACGTCGACAGCTCAGGCGTTCCGCAGAGCACACTGTCCGAGACCGATCCCGACGTTGGTGCGGGCCGCGTGACGACGGTGAACCTGGAAGACCTTCCGCTGCAGGGGCTTTCGAAGCACACGATCAACATCACCCCGTTCCTCGACATCGGGCCGGTGTCGCTGCGCGCATCCTACAACTGGCGCTCCGAATTCCTGCTCACCATCCGCGACGTGATCGTGCCTTATGACCCGATCTACCAGCGCGATTACGGGCAGCTCGATGCGTCGGTCTCCTTCGCGATCGATGACAGTCTGCGCGTGGGCGTTCAGGGCGTGAACCTGCTCAACTCGGTGACCAAGACGTCCGCCGTGATCGAGGATCAGAACGACGAAATCCGGCTGGTTCCGCGCGGGTGGTACATGAACGATAGACGCTTCACGTTGTTCGCGCGCTTCAACTTCTGACCGCGGCGGGAAGGGCACGCCGAAGTGGGTAACTGGCGAGAGGAACTTGGCAGAGCAAGCGCCTTGAAGCCAGTTACCCCCCGGACCCATCAGGAGGCGTGGCCGGCGGATGTCTGAGGAACGTTCAGCGTTGCGCGCATGAAAGTGATAATCGTCGGCGGCGGTACTGCCGGCTGGATGACGGCCGCGGCGATCGCGCGGTTCCTCGGCTCCGTTGTATCCATCCGTTTGGTCGAATCTGCCGCAATCGGCACCGTTGGCGTCGGTGAAGCGACGATCCCCCACATGCGTGCTTTCATCGCGCGTATTGGCCTCGACGAGGCCGAATTCATGCGCGCGACCAACGCGACCTATAAGCTCGGCATCGAGTTTCGCGATTTCGACCGGGCCGGAGAGCGCTACATGCATCCGTTTGGCGCGTTCGGTGTTCCGCTCGCAGGAGTGAGTTTTCACCACTATTGGCTGCGGATGGCGAGGAGCGGCGGCGCTGCTTCCATCGAAGACTATTCGCTGCCGATCACCGCAGCGCGGGCGGGCCGCTTCGCCCCGCCCACGATCACGGGCGAGGGCCTGACCGACACCTGGAGCTATGCCTACCATTTCGATGCGAGCCGGTTTGCCCCTTTGCTGCGGAGCAAGGCGGAGGCGACGGGCGTACAGCGCACCGAAGGGCGTATCGTCGCTGCCGCGCGCGATCCTGTCAGCGGC
>JAJUJV010000048.1 GCA_029265155.1 Altererythrobacter sp.
CGCGCTGCCGGTCTTGCCGCCGACGCGGAAACCCGGCGCATCGGCGTTGCGGCCGGTGCCGTAGAGCGCGATCATCCGCAGCATCTGGTTCATCCGCGCACTGGTGCTGGCCTTGAACACCCGGCGGCCGCGATTGACTTCGCCTGGCTCAACCTTCTGCAGCGTCGCCGGACGCCAGATGCCGCCGTTGACCATCGCCGCGTACGCGCTGGCAAGGTGCAGTGGCGTGACCGCGATGCCGTGTCCGTAACCGACCGTGACACCGCGCAGCAGCGGCCAGTCCCCGCCCGGCCAGATCGGGAAGCCGCGCGCCGGGAGTTCCACGTAGGGCCGCTCGTTCATCCCGAGGTCGGCCATCGTCTGTTTGAGGCGGGCGGTGCCGAGATCCTCGACGATGTGCGCGGTTACGACGTTGGAGGAATGGATCAGCATCTCCGGCACGTTGAGCGTCGCGCCTTTGAGCTTCAGATCCTTGATGGTGTATCCGCTGATCCGGTACGGCGTAGCCGAGTAGCGACGGGACAAGTCCGTAACCGTGCCGGCCTCGATGGCCGCAGCAACGGTGAGCGGCTTGAAGGTCGAGCCCAGCTCGTAGACCTGGTTGGTGACCTTGTTGAAGACGTGCTTGCGCCCTTCGTCGTCGACGTGGTTGGGATCGAACTGGGGAAGCGAGGCGAGCGCCATGACTTCGCCGGTATCCACGTCGAGAACGATTCCGGCCGCGCCGATCGCGTTCACCGCCAGCATCCCGCGGCTGAGTTCGTCTTCGAGCGCGCCCTGGACGCGGGCATCGATCGACAGCGCGACCGGCTGGCCGCGCAGCGCTGGATCGCGCAAACGATCGTCGAGCGCGGCTTCCATGCCGACTTGCCCCTCCCCGTCCTTGACGTAGCCGAGCACGTGCGCGGCCATCGTCCCTTGCGGATAGTGGCGGTCGGACTCGCGCGGCAGCTCGAGCGCCAGTTCGCCGATCTCCATTACCCGGTTCGCGTCGGCTGGCAGCACGCGGCGGCGCAGGTAGCCCGCCTTGCCCGACGCCAGTTGCCGCGCCACCGCCTGCTCGTCGAGGTCGGGGAAGATGGCCTTGAGCCGCGCCGCGACGACCTTGGGCGATTGCACCAGCGGCGGGCCACCGTCATCCATCGCCTTGGGATTGAACCACAGCGCGTAGGCCGGAAAGGCGCGGGCCAGCAGCACGCCGTTGCGGTCGGTAATCTCCCCGCGCGGCGGCAGCAGGGCTGCCGCCATCGAGCGCTGGTGCGGAGCGGGCTGGACCACGCCGATCCAGGCGATGCGCAACAGCGCCGCGAAAGCCAGCGCCAGGAAGGCCGCACCGATCAGCAGGATGCGCAGTTGCGCGAGCAGCAGCGCCTTGCGCCGTACGTCGACGAGTTGAACGCGGCCGGGAGAGACTTGCGCCGGAACGGCGAAGGCGTTCACTCGGCGACACTCCCGATGACGGCGCCGAGCGGCACGCGCATCGTCCCGCTGTGAGCCAGGCTGGCGTCGGCGAGTTCGCGGTTACGCTCGGGCTCGACGAGGGCCTGATCGATCGGCTTGCCGGTAAGCGGCGAGACCAGCGTCGGGAAATACGGCGCCTCGCCGCCGGTCACGCCCGCCACGCGGATCGGCTCGGGCGCTCCGGGGCCGCGCGGGCTGCCGAGGTCGGCGAGCTGCCGTTCGCTATCGAGAAACTGCGCCGCGCTCGGCGCGGTATAGCCGAAGTCCACCCGGTTCCAGGCAGCGAGCTGCAACAGGTTGGAGCGGGTTTCGAATTCGGTTTCGAGCAGCAGCTTTTGTTGCTCGAGCGCGACGATGCGCCGCTCGGCCCGGACCACCTCGCTGGCGATCGAATGCACCTTGAGGTGCAGCATCAGGTACAGCACCGTGCAAACCGCCAGCGCTGCGAGCCAGCCGATGCGGCGGATGCGACTTTGCGGAGTCATGCGACTTCTCCCTGGTGGGCGCGGGCGGGAGCGGCAGTGCGGACCGCCGAACGAAGCGTGGCGGAACGCGCGCGGGGATTGCGCAGCGTTTCCGCTTCCGACGGGCGGACCGCCTTCGACAGACGCTCGAACGTCGGCGTCTGCTCACCGCTCGCCTCTGGCAAGTGGCGGCTCGCCCGCGCAGTGGCACCGGCCGCTTCGCGCAAGAAACGCTTGACGATCCGATCCTCGAGGCTGTGGAAGCTTACGACCGCCAAGCGCCCACCGGCCCTGAGCAGCCGCTCCGCCGCTCGCAAGCCCTGCTCCAGCTCGTCAAGTTCGCCGTTCACGTGGATACGGATCGCCTGAAAGCTGCGCGTCGCCGGATCCTTGGGCGCGCCCGGCCGATATCCCAGCGCCTTGCGCACCACTTGCGCCAGCTGCCCGGTGGTCGAGAGCGGCCGCGCTGCGACAATGGCCCGCGCCACGCGCCGGCTCTGCCGCTCCTCGCCGTAGTGCCACAGCACGTCGGCAATCTCGCCCTCGGGTGCTTCGTTAAGGAAGTCGGCGGCGGTCGGCCCTTCGCGACTCATCGTCATGTCGAGTGGCCCGTCCGCAGAGAAAGCGAACCCGCGCTCAGGGCGATCGAGCTGCATCGAGGAGACACCGATATCCATCGCGATGCCGTCCACTCGCGCCACACCAGCTTCGGCCAGCGCATCCACCATTTCGGAGAAGCGGCGCGGATGGAGCACCAGCCGCGGCGGGTCGGCCCGAGTCTCGGCCCACTCAAGACCGGCGGCGATGGCGTCCGGGTCGCGGTCGAACGCATGGACCGTGGCTCCGGCTTCAAGAATCGCCCGGGAATAACCGCCGGCACCGAACGTCGCGTCGACCATCACGTCGCCCGGCTGCGGGGACAGCGCCTCAAGCACCTCTTCGAGGAGGACGGGAACGTGCGGCGCGTTCATTTGCGCTTTGCCTTCGCGTCGGCTTCGAGCTTGCGGCAGAGCGCCTGCTGCCCCGCCCAAGCCTGATCCATCGCGTACAGCTGCTTCGGCGCCCAAAGCGTGAAAAACTGACCGCCGCCGAGGAAGCAGATCCCTTCGTCAATCGAGCCAAGGTCGGCGAGATGATCGGGAAGGATGAAGCGCCCGCTCGCGTCGAACGGCACTTCGGTGAACGACCACAGCTGAATCGAGCGCAGCTCGCGATCGAATTCCTTGCCGAGCTTGATCGCGTTGTCTTCCTCGCGGTCGATCTGCGCTTCGAAGCTCTCGGTGCGCGCAAGCCCGAAGCCCATCAGGCAGCTCCAGCGGTCGTGCTTGGCCAGACAGAGAGTGCGGGGGTCCTTGTCAGTCGGGGCGATGGCGTTGCGGAACGCGGGCGGCAGGACGTAGCGACCTTTGTCGCCACGCGGGGAGAAGCCCTGCCCGCTATATCCCGCCGGTGCCTTCGCCACTTTCCTGTGCCCCCACTGGCAACACCCTGAACCGTCCGGACATGACCTTCCGCCTGGAGCCGAGCGCGAACGCTCGCCCCCTTCGCCTCCTGACGAAGACGCATCACGGCTGGTTGTCCGATGGACTCGCTATCTAGCCCACACACCCACGGGAGGAAAGGGGAAATTACGGGATAAAGCGGTCTTCCAATGGAATCTGGAGGAAAATCGCCTACTTGTCACGCGCGTAGCGACCGCGCATGTCATCGGCGGCCGGGTAGTCGCAGTCAGGTCGCAAGTCGCAACTAATTGAATTTTCGAGCAGAAGAACTGTCGCGTTAGCGGTTTCCCGCTCTATCCCCAGTTCCGCCAAAGGCGTGCTCTACCAGCCTATGCAGAGCCGTCGCTGCGGCGGGATGAGGCTCGTGCAAGTCGAGTAGATCGGCATCTGCGACAATGACCGCGCGACCGGCGCCAATCGTGCAATCCGCCACGATGGCATTATCGGAGAGCACGCAGAGAGGCTCGTCCCCAATCAGCGCCAGGCTGCCGGAAAGATTGACGGGAATCTCGGCGCTGCCGGCGCTAGCGAGTGTGAAGCCTGCGTCCTGCGTATCGTCGAACTGAAGCTCGAGCCCCCAGTGGCCAAGGATCGGCGACAGCAGCGCGGCGCCTTGGGGCCGCCGCCGATCACCCAGCGCAAACCGCGACTCTCCGGCAAGCAACGGATCGACAAACAGCAGCAGCTTGCCGCCTTGCCTGACCCAAGCGTCGAGCGCCACGTTCTCGGATGGACTGAGCGGCCGCGGCTGTGCCAGCAGCAGGTAGTCGACGCCCGCCAAGCTGCCATCTTCGAGAGTATCGAGGGGGAGCAGGCGATAGTCGGCCTCGAGTTCGCCGCGCGCCCAATGAGTCGCCCCTTCCCCGGCCAGAAGTTGATCGAATCCGCCGGCCTCACCCCAGTAGAGCGGAATGGTGCCCATGAACCCGAGATCGGGAAGCGCGATCTCAGCGTTGCTGGGTGCCGCGGAATCCGCCTGACAGCCCGTCGCCACGCATAGCGCGCCAAGCGCCAGGGCTGTGAGAAGGCCGCGCAGTCTACGGCTGGAAGGCAGGAGCTACCTCGCCCAACGGAACCTGCGGCTCGGCCGGGGTTTGCGGCAGCGGCTGATCGGGAACCTCGGGAACGACACCGGCGTCGGCCAACGGATCGCGAGCAGTAGTCGGCTGCGGAGCAGGAACGACGGTTGGCGCCGCTTCAGGCACCACCCTCGCCTCGTTCTCCTGGGCACTGTTGGAAATGATGCTGGCCAGGCTGACGAGCAGGACCATCGCCGCAAGGCCGACGAGCCCGATCTGCAGGCGCTGCATCGTCTGCGAGCGGTTTCCGGCTAGCGCCAGATAACGTGCGCGCTCGCGTTTGACCGGTGCCAGGTCCTCGGCTGGTTTGGTCGCCATCGCCCAAGTCTAGCCTGTTTTAGATTAACGTAGCCAGTCGAAAACCGGCAGCCCTTTCGATTCGAGCCATTCGCGGTTGTACAGGGTCGAGAGATAGCGGAAGCCGGTGTCGCACAGAATCGTCGCCACGCGCTTGCCCGGCCCCAGTTGCTTGCCGAGCGCAACTGCACCCGCGACGTTGATACCGGACGATAGGCCCAGACACAGTCCCTCTTCGCGCAGCAGGCGCGACACCCAGTACAAGCCTTCCTCGTCAGAGATGCGGAACTGGGTATCGATCGGGGCGCCTTCGAGGTTGGCGGTGATCCGCCCCTGACCGATCCCTTCGGCGACCGAGTTCCCTTCCGACGAAAGCTCTCCGCACGCGTAGTAGCTGTAGAGCGCCGCGCCGTGCGGATCGGTGAGCGCGACGCAGATGTTCTCGTCACGCTCTTTGAGGCCAAGCCCTACGCCGGCCAGCGTGCCGCCCGTCCCCACGGCGCACGTAAAACCGTCGATGCGGCCTTCGAGCTGCTCCCAAATCTCCGGCGCGGTGCTCTCGATGTGCGCCTTGCGGTTGGCGATGTTGTCGAACTGATTGGCCCAGATCGCGCCTTCGGTTTCCTCCGCGAGGCGACGCGAGGTGTGCACGAAGTGCCCGGGATTCGAGAACTTTGTGGGTGGGACGAGAACCAACTCGGCGCCGAGTGCGCGCAGCGTGTCCATCTTCTCCTTGGACTGGTTCTCCGGCATCACGATGATCGCCCGGTAGCCGCGGGCATTGGCGACCAACGCCAGGCCGATACCGGTGTTGCCGGCCGTACCTTCAACGATGCAGCCACCCGGCTGCAGCGCGCCGCGCTCTTCCGCATCGCGCACGATCCACAACGCCGCCCGGTCCTTTACCGAAGCGCCGGGATTGGTGAATTCACACTTGCCCCAAATCTCGCACCCAGCCGCCTCGCTCGGGCCCTTGAGCAGGACCAGAGGCGTGTTGCCGATGAGTTCGAGCGGGTTGCTGCGCGCGGCCGGAACGGTCATGCGTCCGGGTTAGTCCGGGTTGCAGGCGCTTCGCAACGCAAATGCGCTTGTTGCATCTGAAATCAGTCTTCCTCGGCGATCCTGACACGCAGCCCGTCGAGCGCGTCGGTGAAAGGAATCTGACAGGAAAGGCGTGAATTGGCGTCGCGCGCATCGCTGGAATCGAGCAAGTCGTCCTCATCGGCGCTCATGGCGGGCAGCATACCGAGGAACTCTTCCTCCACGTGCACGTGGCAGGTCGCGCAGGAACAGCACCCGCCACACAGCGCAAGGAGCTCATCGAAGCCGTTGTCGCGGATCGCCTCCATCACCGTGAGGCCGCTTGCCGCCTCGACCTCTCGGGTTTCGCCTGAGCGAGTAGTGACGATCAGCTTGGGCATGGCGTTCGGCTTCCTTTCTTGCGGGCTCGGCTGCTACGGGACGGCGGGCGGGTTTGGCAAGCGGAGGGAGCAATGGGTCTGACGGCAGAGCAGCTCCGCATCAGTCTCGATGCGGTCGCGGCGCGCGAGCCGGCGTTCGCAGCAGCGCTTGACCGAGCGGGTTATCCCGATCCGCGACTGCGCGAGCGCGGCTATCGCACCCTGTTGCGCACAATCGTGGGACAACAGGTGAGCGTGGCGGCTGCCGCCAGTGTGTGGCGCAAATTGGAAGATCTGTTGGGGGCCGACATCCCGCCCGAAGCCCTGCTCGCATCGGACTTCGAAGCGCTCCGCGCCTGCGGGCTGTCGCGGCAGAAGCAAGGCTATGCACGCTCGCTTTGCGAACTGGTGACACGCGGCGAAATCGATCTTCACGATCTGCCTGCCGACGACGAGGAAGCGGTCGCGCAACTGGTACGCATCAAGGGCATCGGCCGGTGGTCGGCGGAGATTTACCTGTTGTTTGCCGAAGGCCGGCCCGACATCTGGCCAGCCGGAGATTTAGCCGTGCAAGCCGGCCTGGCGCGCATCCTTTCGCTGCCGGAACGGCCGAGTGAAAAGGCCGCTCGGGAGCTGGCGGAAAGCTGGCGGCCACACCGTGGCGCAGTCGCCATCCTGACCTGGCACTGCTACAACAACCCGGCCCTTTGATACCTTTCAAAGCTCCAAGCCGGCGCTTAAGTGGACAGACCATACCTCGGGAGGAACTGCCGTGACGTATCGCAAGAAGCTGATCGTTTCGGCCATCCTCTCCGTCAGCCTGGCTGCTCTCGCTGCCAGTGCCAACGCTCAACAGGGAGCCAACATGCCCGCCGCCAGCGCCGCCGAAGCCGTAAAATCCGTTCCGCTGATCCCCCGGGAGGCGCTCTACGGCAATCCGACCCGAGCATCGGGAGGCATCAGCCCCGACGGCAAATGGCTGAGCTGGATGGCGCCGCACGAGGGCGTGATGAACGTGTTCATCGCGCCTTCGGACGATCCGACCGCCGCTCGGCGCATGACCAACTCGACCGACCGGCCGATTCCACAATACTTCTGGGCGCCGGATTCGCGCAGCGTGCTTTACGTCCAGGACAAGGCAGGCGACGAGAACTACCTGTTGTACCAGGTCGACGTCGCCACCGGCGAGGAGCGAACGCTGACGCCGTTCGAGAACACCCGCGTGCAAGTCGTGGGATCATCGACCACGATCCGGGACAAAATCCTCGTCGGGCTGAACAACCGCGATCCGCGCTTTCATGATGTTCACCTGCTCGACCTCAATACCGGCGAGCTTTCGCTGGTGCGGCAGAACGACGAAGGTTTTGTGGGGTACCTCGCCGACGACAGCCTGACGCTGCGCTGGGCAGTGGCGCAGAACGCCGCGGGCGGCAGCGATATGTACGAGATCGTCAACGGTCAGATTGCGCCGGAGCCACGCGAGAGCACCGGGCTCGAGGACGCGCTGACCACCTCCGTTGCCGGATATACGACCGATGGAAAGACGCTGTACTGGATCGACAGTCGCGGGCGGAACACGGCCGCGCTGATCGCGGAAAACACCGAAACGGGCGAAAAACGCGTCATTGCCGAAAGCGACAAGGCCGACATCGGCGGCGCCCTGGCCAATCCGGTGACCGGCGAAGTCGAGGCTTACTCGGTCTACTACCTGAAAAACGAATGGATCGGCATCGATCCGGCCGTCAAAGCATCGCTGGACTTCCTCGCTTCGCGGCTGCCGGGCGAGTTCGGCGTGCAAGGGCGAACGCTGGACGACACCAAGTGGATCATCGGCAACGACCCGCTGACGGCGCCGTCGAAAGTCTATCTCTACGATCGCCCGGCCGGCACGCTGACCGAGCTCTATACCTCGCGCCCCGAACTGGTCGGCGCGCCGCTGCAGACCATGCATCCGGTCGAGATTCCGGCGCGCGATGGATTGACCCTGCCGAGCTACCTGACGTTGCCGCCCGGCAGCGATCCTGACGGTGACGGCGTGCCAAGTGCAGCCACGCCGATGGTGCTGCTGGTCCATGGCGGGCCCTGGGCGCGCGACGGGTTCGGGTTCAACCGGGCCCACCAGTGGCTGGCCAACCGCGGTTATGCCGTGCTCAGCGTCAACTTCCGGGGCTCGACAGGCTTCGGCAAGGAGTTCGTGAACGCTGGCAACCTCGAGTGGGCCGGCAAGATGCACGACGACCTGATCGACGCGGTGAACTGGGCGATCGAGCGCGGCGTCGCGCAACGCGACAGCATCGCCATCATGGGGGGTTCCTACGGCGGCTATGCGACGCTGGTGGGCCTGACCTTCACCCCGGACACGTTCGCCTGCGGCGTCGACATCGTCGGGCCGAGCAACCTCGAAACGCTGCTGGAGACGATCCCGCCTTACTGGGAACCGCAAGTGAAGCAGTTCCACGAGCGGATGGGCAACCCGAACACCCCGGAGGGCCTGCAGCTGCTGAAGGACCGCAGCCCGCTCTATAAGGCAGACCAGATCAGGAAGCCGCTCCTGATCGGCCAAGGCGCCAACGACCCGCGCGTCAAGCAATCGGAAAGCGACCAGATCGTCGAAGCCATGCAGAAGCACGGTATTCCGGTGACTTACGTGGTGTTTCCCGACGAAGGGCACGGCTTTGCCAAGCCGACCAACAACATCGCCTTCAACGCGGTGACCGAGAACTTTCTCGCCACCTGCCTCGGTGGGCGTGCGGAGCCGATCTCGGGTGAACTGGAAAAGTCCACCGCGCAAATCGTGACGGGGGCCGACTTGCTGTAGAACGTTACAAGACAATTGCGGGCAGGTCAGCGGCGCTTCGCCGCCCGGCCTGCCGCGGCGGACCGCCGGATGCCGGCGGAAGGGGGGGATAATTTGAACAGGGCGATCCTGTCGTTCGAGTCCGTGACCAAGCGGTTCGGTGACTTTACCGCTGTCCACGAGCTGAGCTTTGCCGTTCAGGAGGGCGGAGTGTTCGGCTTCCTCGGCGGAAATGGCGCCGGGAAGACGACCTCTCTGCGCATGGCGCTCGACATCCTGCGACCGAGCGAAGGCCGTATCGAAGTTCTTGGCAGGATCCCGAGCCGGGAGAACGCGGCCGAAATCGGCTTTCTGCCCGAAGAGCGCGGCCTCTATCGCAACATGAAAGTGCTCGACACCGTCGTGTACTTCGGCCGGCTCAAAGGGATGGAGCCGGGTGCCGCGCGAAAATCGGCCCTCGAGCTACTGGAGCGTTTCGGCCTTGCCGATCGGACCAAGAGCCCGGTCGGCAAGCTGTCCAAGGGCATGGCTCAGAAGGTCCAGTTGGCCACTGCTCTGGTCAATTCACCGCGACTGCTGCTGTTGGACGAGCCCTTCTCCGGCCTCGACCCGGTCAACCAGACGATCCTCGAAGACGCGATCACCGATGCCGCGCGGAACGCGTCCACCGTAGTCTTCTCCACCCATGTCATGCAGCATGCCGAGCGGCTGTGCGATCGATTGCTGCTGCTGGCGCAGGGACGAAAGGTATTCGACGGCACGAAGGACGAAGCGCGCGCCGCCCTGCCCAGCCGGTTGACGCTGACCAGCCGCCTCGATCCAGCGAGCCTCCCGAGCGTAAGCGAAGCCCGTCTGGTGTGGAGCCATGATGATGGCTGGGCCGAGTACCAAGTGGAACTACGCCCTGGGAGCGAACCCGGCGAGTTGCTCGAGACCTGCACCCAGCAGGGTTTCGCGCTGCGCAGCTTCGACATCACCCGCCCTACTTTGCACGAAGTGTTCATCCACTTCGTCGGCGCCGAACAGGAGATCGTTCGATGAGAGACGTCTTGCTGGTGGCGCTGCGCGAGTTCCGCCAGATCGTCGCGACGCGCGGTTTCTGGGTGATGCTGTTGATCGTCCCGCTGGCGATCGGAGTCTCGGTCTTGGTCAGTTCGCGGTTCGCGCCAAGCCCCAGTGTTGCTTATGTATTGGTCGATGAGTCCGGACGTTTGGAGAGCCGGCTCGAGCAGCGTCTCGAGCGGGATTACCAGCGCCAAGTCTTGCGTGAGCTGGCCACTTATGTCGAGCGTTGGCAACTCGGGGCGGTCGATCCCGCGGCACCTTGGGCGCAGCGGGGCAGCTGGCTGGTGGAACCCGAGCTCAGCCGGTTCGTGGATCAGGGCGGAGCCGAAGCGGCGCTGCAGCGCCTACGGCCGAGCATACCCGCCGAAGCGCCCGAGTTCGAGCTGCCAGAGCGGCTTTACCATCGCTTCTCGCCGCCCGCAGAGCTTGCCACGACCGAAGACCCCGAAGCGTTCGGCGAAGCTATCACTCCGCTGATGAAAGAGGAAATCGAAACGGCCAGTGGAAAGATGCCGCTGGCCCTGGCGATCTACATTCCGGAGAATTTCGGTGCTTCGGCCGCGGCGGCACGCGTGTGGACGAACGGCAGGTTCAATTCGGGCCTGCTCAATGTCGTCCAGGACGAGCTGACCAAGGAACTCCAGCTTGGAGTGCTGCAGGCGAGCGGCGTGGGCTCCGAGACCGCGACTCAGGTCCAGTCTCTCGCCGCCCCCATCATCATCACCGAGCCGGCAGCGGGTGAAGAACGCGGGTTCTTCGCCACCCGGTCGGTCATCCCGGTAGCGCTGATGTACCTGTTGATGATCACGGCGATCACCACCGGTTCAATGATGCTGCAGGGCTTGATCGAAGAGCGATCGAACAAGCTGCTCGAATCCGTTCTCGCCTGCATACATCCGTCAGCCTTGATGAACGGCAAGCTGCTCGGGCTCGGCGGCGTCGGGCTCGGCATCATTCTGGTCTGGGCGGGCTGCGCAGTAGCGGCCGCGCTATCCAGCAGCGGCGCTATCGCAGACGCGCTGCGGATGTCGATCGAAGCGCTTGATCAGCCATGGATGTGGGGAGCGATGATCTTCTACTTCCTGGCCGGGTACCTGATCCTGTCCACGATCTTCCTGGGAATCGGGGCGCTCAGCGATTCGATGCAGGACGCCCAATCCTATTTGGGGCCCGTCCTGCTCATCTTCATGTTGCCGCTGATCGTGATGATGCAGGCTTCGCTGCGCGATCCCAACAGCACCGTCACGCAAGTGCTGTCGTGGATTCCTATCTACACCCCCTTTGCGATGCTGACACGCCTAGGCTCGGGAGTGTCCTTGGCAGAGCTGATCGGCACCACTGTCCTGGTCGTGCTGTTCATAGCCGCGCAACTCATCGTGCTCGGAAGGCTGTTCCAGGCGAGCGTGCTCAATGCCGGAAAACCTAGCTTGCGCGACATCATCGCGATGATGAAGGCGCGCGCAACCTAAGCCACCCAATCTCAGATATCAGCGTGCGGCCGAAGCCAATTATTATCGCCCGACGGGCGAATGGCGGGACAGCAACAGGCCCGCCGCGCCGGTGAGCAAGGTGGCAAGACCCACGGTCGCGGCAACGGGGTGGCGGCGCAGCGCAGCGTAGACGCTGGTGCGGCGCATTTCGTTCATCTGATCGCCGTATACCTCGCCCTTGCCTCCGCCTTCGTGGAAACCGCCGTCCATCTCGCGCTTGGGCTGGGCGGGATCGATGGCGGTCTTGAAGAAGGCGACCGAGAACACACGATCGGCGAGGTTGGGCGCGAACTTGGAAAGCAGAGTCATGGCCCGGCCCGATCCGCCGACGATCATGTCGCGCGTCGGATGCTCGGCGGCATGGCAGATGGCTTTGGCGACGATGTCGGGGGAATAAACCGGCACGGGCACCTTGGACCGCCCGTCCATCCGGTTGAGCGAGTGTTCCCCGAACGGCGTATTGATGCCGCTGGGCTGGATCAGTGTCACCGAAACGGGTGCCTTCTCATGCATCAGTTCCAGCCGCAGCGAATCGATATAGCCTTTCACCGCGTACTTGCTGGCCGTGTAGGACGAGAGCACCGGCGCCGGCATTTGCGACGATATCGAGCCGGTGGTGATCAGCGCGCCGCCGCGATGTTTGAGATGCGGAAGCGCTTCGGTCGCGCAATGCACCACGCCCCAGTAATTGGTGTCGAACAGGCGACGGTGATCCTCGTCGCCCAGATCCTCCAGCTTGGCGTAAACGCCAACCCCGGCGTTGCTCACCCAGGTATCGAAGCCGCCATGCCGCTCGATAACCGACTCCACGGCGGAGCGCACCTCTTCGCGCGAGCCGACGTCCGCGCGGACATAGTCGCACCGTCCACCTTCGGCCCGAATCTGCTGTGCCGCTTGCTCCAGTCCTTCCTCGTTGCGCGCGACCAAGACCACGTTTGCCCCTCTGGCAGCCGCCATCTTAGCTGTGGCGAGACCGATGCCAGAAGACCCGCCGGTGATGACGATCGTCTGCTCCTCGAGGGGCTTGAGCTTCATGTTCCTTCTCCGCAAATGACTGTTCTGGATTGTCCGTTCACAAGGGCAACGGAGCGGGGATGAATGGTTCCCGTTCCAGCGAGACTTGGAAGCGATCCGTTAACCTCGGACAGCGGGGTTGGCTCGCGGGTGGAACAACCGCGGAAAAGATGGGTTGGCCCCACGCTGGAACCGAGGAGGAGTAGAGGCGATGGCACGCGCGACGTTCGAAACGCCCGAGGGCGACGAGATCGAGATCGATTCCGACGATGTCGTCGAACTGGCGGCGGGTGAGGAAGAAGGCACGACCGTGATCGAGCTTGAGGACGGCGAGGAAGTCACCGTGGTGGCCACCCAGTTGGAAGTGGCAGCCGAGCTTGGCCTCAATCCGCTGGACTACGTCGAGCCCGAGGAGGACGACGAGGCGCCCGAGGACCTGGTCGACGAAGAAGCGGACGACGAATAACCCGGCCGCGCCGGCTCAACAGCTCCCCAGGTCGCCGGCCGTTACCTGGCATCCCCGCCCCGCCTTCTCGGCGAACATTGCTGCACGCCTTGCCGTTGGCGCCGCCGCCTCCATCTAAGTTAGGCTGTCGCTGCGGGAGGGCACGACGGGGTTAGGCGGCGCAGGAACGTCAATCAGGAGAAGCCCACACCGTGGATGCCATCGAACTCGAAGCCCGACTCTCAGCGCTGGAGCTGGCCGTTCTTACGCACGTGCTCCAGTCCGGCCTGCAGGATCCGCAATATGATCCGCGGGCCTTTGCCGCAGCGCGGCGCGACGCCTGGGCCAGCGTAGCCACTGCGCTGTGCCAGAGCTGTTCCTCGCAGAACGAAGAGCGCAAGTTTACCGAAGCCTACGCGGCTTCGCTCGAGCGGTTGGGACACCTGCTGGTCTCGCTGGCCGAGCCGGTGCAGGAAGCGATCGAGGAAGTGAACGCCGAAGGCGAAGCAGCCCCTTCGACCGTCTGATGACCGAAGCGGCTTCGTCCATCTTGCGGCGACCGCGCAATCTCGGCTTGGTAGCTGAGCGGACAGCGCGCTCCATAGCGCGGGCCCTCGACTAACCTTGCAACAGTTCCGAGGAGGCGGCGGGTTTGCACTCGCCGCCTCCTCGCTGGCAGTTATCCAGCGCCGCCAGCCTCGGCCAAACCGCGCGTCTTCCACAAGGAATAAACGATCCCCGCCGCGATCAGAGCGAAAGTCACACCAAGACTGAGCACGGGCGGGAACTTGCCGCCGCCCAGCAGGAAGTCCGAGACGAAGATCTTTGCGCCGATGAAGATCAGCACCGCGGCAAGCGCGTATTTCAGATAGTGGAAGCGATGCACCATCGCGGCGAGGGCGAAGTACAGCGCGCGCAAGCCGAGGATGGCCATGATGTTCGACGTGTAGACGATGAAGGTGTCAGTGGTGATCGCAAAGATCGCCGGCACGCTGTCGACCGCGAACACGAGGTCCGCCAGATTGATGACGACCAGCGCCAGGAACAGCGGGGTCGCGGCCGTCACCAACTTGCCCGTCTTGGGATCGGGCGTCTTCACGAAGAAATGCTGGCCGTGCAGCTGCGGCGTGACG
>JAJUJV010000122.1 GCA_029265155.1 Altererythrobacter sp.
ATTCCTGCTGCAGATGCCCGGCAGTGGCGACTGGTCCACGATTCTGGGTGCCGCGGTCCTCGCGCTTGCCGCATCGATGATGTTCGCCTGGTCCTATGCCCGGGCCGAAGCCCAGGCGCTGGTCCCGCTAGAATATTCCGGGTTTCTTTGGGCCGCGCTGTTCGGCTGGCTGCTGTTTTCCGAAGGGCTGCGCCTGCCGGTCCTGCTCGGCGCCGTGCTGATCGTCGCCGGCTGCTGGATCGCCACGCCGCGCAAGCGGCCGGAGCAGACTGCCGCCTAGGAGGCGTTCGGCGCGGGACTCGGCGCCGGCGGCGCGGGTTCCGGCCCTTCGGGGCTCGCCGCGTCGCCGGAAGCGTCCTCCTCGCCGATCCCGACCGCGTGCCACAGCAGCCCGGCGGCCGCGCCGACGAAAGCCGCAAAGGCGAGCGCCAGCGCCATCCAGAATACATGCAGCGGCTCCTGCCGCGGTCGTGAATGTCCCAAGGGCATCAGGGTGATCCGGTTCGCTCAATCGGGTCGGTGCGGCTTGACCTAGCGGCTACAAGCGCGCAAGCGCCAGCACAAATCCGGCCCCCTCTCACGAGCCACGCGGCCGGAGCAGCACACTCAGGAGGCCCGCTCGCCCATGACCCAGGTCGGCAAGAATTCGCTCGATACCCGCAGCACGATGGACGTGGGCGGGAAGACTTACGCCTATTATTCGCTGAAGAAGGCGGCCGAGAAGATCGGCGACGTTTCCCGTCTGCCCTTCAGCATGAAGGTTCTGCTCGAGAACCTGCTACGCTTCGAGGATGCCGGCTTCACCGTCTCGGTCGGCGACATCCAGGCGATTGCCGACTGGCAGAAGAACCCGGTGACGGGCAAGGAAATCCAGTACCGCCCGGCGCGCGTGCTGATGCAAGACTTCACCGGCGTTCCTTGCGTCGTCGACCTCGCGGCCATGCGCGACGCGATTGCCAAGCTCGGCGGCGACACCAGTAAGATCAATCCGCTGGTGCCGGTGCACCTCGTCATCGATCACTCGGTCATGGTCGACGAGTTCGGCCACCCCAAGGCGTTCGAGCGGAACGTCGAACTCGAGTACGAGCGCAACCTGGAACGCTACGACTTCCTCAAGTGGGGTTCGAAGAGCCTGGCGAACTTCAAGGCCGTGCCTCCGGGCACCGGCATCTGCCACCAGGTCAACCTCGAGCACATCGCCCAGTGCGTGTGGACCAGCGAGGACGAGAGCGGCGCCACCATCGCTTACCCCGACACCTGCGTCGGCACCGACAGCCACACCACGATGGTCAACGGCCTCGGCGTGCTCGGCTGGGGCGTCGGCGGGATCGAGGCCGAAGCGGCGATGCTCGGCCAGCCGGTCTCGATGCTGATCCCCGAAGTCGTGGGCTTCCGCTTCACCGGCCAGCTTGCCGAAGGCGTCACCGCGACCGACCTCGTGCTGACCTGCACACAGATGCTGCGCGAACGCGGCGTGGTCGGCCGCTTCGTCGAATACTTCGGCCCGGGCCTCGGCGCGCTCAGCCTCGCCGACCGCGCGACGCTCGCCAACATGGCGCCCGAATACGGCGCGACTTGCGGCTTCTTCGGCATCGACGGTAAGACGCTCGACTACCTGCGCCTGACCGGCCGCAGCGAGGACCAGATCGCGCTGGTCGAAGCTTACGCCAAGGAGCAGGGCTTCTGGCTCGATCCCAACGCGCCCGAACCGGTGTTCACCGACACGCTCGAGCTCGATCTCGGCAGCGTCGTGCCCTCGCTCGCCGGGCCCAAGCGCCCGCAGGACAAGGTCGCGCTGCCTGAGGTGGACGACCTGTTCAACGACGAGCTCAAGACGCTCTACGGCAAGTCCTCGCCGGCCCGCGTTCCGGTCGAGGGCAAGGACCACGACATTGGCGACGGCGACGTGGTCATCGCCGCGATCACCAGCTGCACCAACACCTCGAACCCTGACGTCCTGATCGCCGCCGGCCTCGTCGCGAAGAAGGCGAACGAGAAGGGCCTGAAGCCCAAGCCGTGGGTCAAGACGAGCCTCGCGCCCGGCTCGCAGGTGGTCACCGACTACCTGAAGAAGGCCGGTCTGCAGGATCACCTCGATGCGCTCGGGTTCGATCTCGTCGGCTACGGCTGCACCACCTGCATCGGCAACTCCGGCCCGCTGGCCGAACCGATCAGCAAAGCGGTGAACGGCAACGACATCGTCGCCGCCTCGGTGCTGTCGGGCAACCGCAACTTCGAAGGCCGCGTCAGCCCCGACGTGCGCGCCAACTTCCTCGCCAGCCCGCCGCTGGTGGTCGCCTACGCGCTCAAGGGCACCGTCACCGAGGACATCGTCGCCAACCCGATCGGCACCGGCAACGACGGGCAGCCGGTGTACCTCAAGGACATCTGGCCTTCGAACAACGAGATCGCCGAGATCCGCTCGGGCAACATCGACCGCGGCATGTTCGAAGCGCGCTATGCCGACGTCTACAAGGGCGACGAGCACTGGCAGAAGATCGACGTCGTCGGCTCCGACACCTACCAGTGGCGCCCGGGCAGCACTTACGTCGCCAACCCGCCCTACTTCGAAGGCATGACGATGACGCCGGCTCCGGTCACCGACATCATCGATGCCAAGCCGCTGGCGATCCTAGGCGACTCGGTTACCACCGACCACATCAGCCCGGCGGGGTCGATCAAGGCAGACAGCCCGGCGGGTCGTTACCTGATCGAGCACCAGGTCGAGCGGAAGGACTTCAACTCCTACGGCAGCCGCCGCGGCAACCACGAAGTCATGATGCGGGGCACCTTCGCCAATATCCGCATCCGCAACGAGATGGTTCCGGGCGTCGAAGGCGGGATGACGCAGTACGGCGGCGAGACCATGGCGATCTACGACGCGGCGATGAAGCACAAGGAAGACGGCACGCCGCTCGTCGTCATTGCCGGCAAGGAATACGGCACCGGCTCGAGCCGCGACTGGGCGGCCAAGGGGACCAACCTGCTCGGCGTACGGGCGGTGATCGTCGAGAGCTTCGAGCGCATCCACCGCTCGAACCTGGTCGGCATGGGCGTGCTTCCGCTGCAGTTCACCGGCAGCGACACGCGCCGCTCGCTTGGCCTCACCGGCGATGACCAGTTCACCATCCGCGGTCTCGCCGACCTCAAGCCGGGCCAGAACGTCGAAGTCGAAGTGACCCGCGCCAATGGCGAGAGCCTCACGTTCACCGCCAAGTGCCGGATCGATACCGCGAACGAGATGGAATACTACCGCAACGGCGGCATCCTCCATTACGTGCTGCGCAAGCTAGCGGCCTAAGCCGCATAGCGTCGCCCCTGTTGAAGCAGGGGCGACGGGGGCGCTTCACCAACACCGACAAAGAAGAAGGGCGGCTCCCCCCGGGACCGCCCTTCAACCCCTGCATGGGCAGAGCTGGTTTGAACTAAGCCGCCTCGGCGAGGCTCTTCCTGCGACGGCGCGCGAAGACCGCGGCGGCACCGGCGCCGAACAGCAGGACCATCGACGGCTCCGGCACTTCGACGCCTGAGCTCGACCCGCTGCTGCTCGAAGACGAGCTCGAACTGCTCGACGAGCTGCTGCTGGAAGAGCTGCTCGACGACGAGGAACTGCTGCTGCTCGAGCTGCTGGATGTGCTCGAGGTCATGTTGCCCGAAGTCGATGTCGTGGTGAGGCCACCGGAACTCGACGACGATGAGCTCGACGAGGACGAGCTGCTGGAGCTCGAACCCGAACTTCCCGACGAACCGCTCGAGCCTGAGCTCGAACTACCCGACGATCCGCTCGAACCGCTGGAGCCCGAGCCGCCACTGCTGCTCGGACCGCAATGATGCTTTTTGCAGGGCTTGCCTCCGCTCGACCCGCCACTGCTGCCTGAGCTCGATGACGAGGACGAACTGGACGACGACGAAGAGCTGGAACTCGATGATGACGACGAGCTGCTCGAACCGCCGGTGCTGCTGGTTGTGGTACTGGTGATCGAGCCCGAGCTCGTCGTGGTGGTGACGCCGCCCGTGGACGTGGAGGTCGATCCGCCGCTGGTGGAGGTCGAACCGCCACTGGTGGAAGTGGAGCCCCCGCTCGTGGACGTCGAGCTGCCGGTGCTCGAGTTGTCGTTGTCGATCACGACTTCGACCTTGGTCGCCCCGCCGCCGCTGCTGCCACCGAAGAAACCGCCGAAGAACCCGCCCCCGAAGCCGCCGAAGCCGCCACTCGAACCGCCGATCACGATCGGCTGGCCGCTGCCTGCGGCGATGATCGGCTGCTGCGGCAATGGCGACAGCGGAAGCGGCACCGGGACCATCGCGTATGGCTCTTCCACCGGCTCAACCGGCGGAAGCGTCGGCGCCACCCGCGGCGTGGGGGCTTTTGCCGTCCGGGGCTGCTTCACGTACCGCGGCTGCTCGGTCTTGACCATCTTGTCCGATTTGTAGCTCGTCTCCGCCGCCTGCGGTTCGGCGACATGGACCGCGCCTCCGATCAGCGCGCCACCTGCCGCCGCAGCGGACAATTTGGCGAGGGCCGAACGTATGGACATAGCTTCTCTCTCAGCAGCTTGGGATGCCACGAGGCCCGAATGGACCTTCCGGCTCTTCCCTGTGCTGGCAGAAACACGCGTTCGGCGGCGCCGGGCAATCGGATTCAGCCCGATTCGGCAGCGGAAATGGCGATTTTCGAGCCCCCGAGGGGTCGCCGAACCGGGTTTGTCCCGTTCTGGAACCGAAGCGGCGGCGAGTCCGAACGAAAATCCGGCGCGCGCGCTATTTTCCGAGGTCGAACAGCCCGGTCTGCGATCCGCTCGGCGGGGTGATTCCCAGATGGCGCCAGCCGGCGTCGTTGAGGCAGCGCCCCCGCGCGGTCCGTGCGACGAGGCCGAGCTGGATCAGGAACGGCTCGATCACGTCCTCGATCGTATCGCGCGGTTCGGCGAGTCCGGCAGCCAGTGTTTCCACTCCGACCGGGCCGCCTTTATAGGTGTCGGCGATCATCGTCAGGTAGCGGCGGTCCATCGCATCTAGTCCCAACGAGTCCACCTCGAGCCGGGTCAGCGCCTGATCGGCGACGTCCGCGGTGATCGTCTCTGATCCCGCCACGTGCGCGAAGTCCCGCACCCGCCGCAGCAGCCGTCCCGCCACTCGCGGCGTCCCGCGCGAGCGACGCGCGATTTCCTGCGCGCCGCCCGCGTCGATTCCCGCGCCGAGCAGCCGCGCCCCGCGCGTCACCACCCGCTCCAGTTCGGGCACGGTGTAGAAGTTCAGCCGCACCGGGATACCGAAGCGGTCGCGCAGCGGCGTGGTTAGCAGGCCCTGCCGTGTCGTGGCGCCGATCAGCGTGAACGGCGGCAAGTCGATCCGCACCGAGCGGGCCGACGGCCCTTCGCCGATGATCAGGTCGAGCGCGCGGTCCTCCATCGCCGGGTAGAGCACTTCCTCAACCACCGGATTGAGCCGGTGGATCTCGTCGATGAACAGAACATCGTGCGGCTCGAGGTTGGTGAGCAGCGCGGCGAGGTCGCCCGTCTTGCCGATCACGGGGCCGCTCGTGGCGCGGAAGCCGACCCCCATCTCCTTGGCGACGATCTGCGCCAGCGTGGTCTTGCCCAGCCCCGGCGGCCCGAAGAACAGCACGTGGTCCATCGCCTCGCCGCGCCCGCGCGCGGCCTCGATGAACACGCGCAGATTCTCCCGCGCCGCCTCCTGCCCGACGAACTCGCCCAGCGACTTCGGCCGCAGCGCGGCGTCCTGGTCCTCCGGCTGGCGCTGGGGAGAGAGGGTGGGGTTGGTAGCCATTAATCGAGAGCTTTGAGGAAATCGTCCGCAGAAATCTGGGCTTGGCGCAAAATGCCGTTCAGCGTGCCAAGCTTCACCTCACGGTGCATCGGCACGACGGCGCCGGTGCCGCCCTTGCGCAGAATGGCGTGGCTGCCACGGTGGCGAACGAGTTCGAAGCCGAACTGCTCAAGGGCTTTCACAACCTCTGCGCCGGACAGGACCGGCAGCTTAGGCATCTTCGAGGATAGTGACCGTGGTGACCAGCGGCGAGCCGCCGAGCGTCATCGGGAACTCCTCGAGATAGAGCTCAACCGCCTCGCGGAGGTTATTGAGCGCTTCCTCGAGCGTATCGCCCTGCGTCGTCGTCCCCGTGTCAGGGTTGTAGGCGACGAACCCACCTTCCTCGGCCGGCGTCAGCACTGCGGTGACTTGCATGACGATTGTCCTTTCTACGCCATCCTACCTTACCGTCCGAACGTTCGCCATGCCCATCCCCCGAGTGGGTGACGAGGTCGAGGGGTGGGTGCCAGATTCACCCTGCCGCCCTCTTAAGCGCGACCCGCACCAGCTCGTTCAGCCCCGCCCCCTCGCCCAGCTCAGCC
>JAJUJV010000130.1 GCA_029265155.1 Altererythrobacter sp.
CTACATGGTCCCGGCCGCGGTCGTCGAACTCGACGCGCTGCCGGTGACCTCGAACGGCAAGCTCGATCGCAAGGCGCTGCCGGCGCCTCGGTTCGAGAGTTCCGGCGGAACGGCCCGGACGCCGAGCGAGCGGCGGCTGGCGGCTCTCTATGGCGAGCTGCTCAATATTCCGGACGTGGGCGTCGAGGACGATTTCTTCGCGCTGGGGGGCGACTCTCTGTCGGCTGTGCAGTTGACGATCCGCATTCGTGAGGAGTGGGGCCGGGATCCCGGTCTGGCTGCAGTGTTCGAGAACCCGCGGGTCTCCGCCCTTGCGGCCCGGATCGATGCGGCCGGTGAGGGGCGGGCAGACGATGGTCTGGGGCCGCTGATCACGCTGGCACGGGCGGAGGAGAGCGGCACGCGGCGCCCGCTGTTTCTCGTTCATCCGGCAGGGGGATTGTGCTGGGGCTATCGCACGCTGGCGAATACGCTGGCCCCGAAGCGGACGGTTTACGGCTTGCAGTCACCTGCGCTCGATCCACTCGCGCCGTCGCCGCAAAGCATCGAGGCGCTGGCGAAGGACTACGCGCGGCGGATGACCGAAGTGCAGCCGCATGGCGCCTACCATATCGCGGGATGGTCCGTCGGCGGCATCATTGCGCAGGCCATTGCGGTCGAACTGCAAGCCCTGGGGCATGAAGTCGGCCTAGTGGCGATGCTCGACAGCTACCCGGCAGAATGCTGGCGCGCCGAGCCGGAGCCGACGCAAAGCCAGGCGCTGCGAGCCCTGCTCGCGATCGCCGGGTACGATCCCGAGCTCTACCCGCACCTCGAAACCAGGGAGCAGGTGCTTGCCTTCCTTCGCGAGGGTGACAGTCCGCTCGGCAACTTGCCCGGGCAGGCGCTCGACGGGGTGGTGCGGGTCGTGCTCGATACCAACCGCCTGGTGCGGGGTCATCACCACCGCCGGTACGACGGCGTGCTGACCCACGTTCGCGCCGGGATGGACCACGCCGACAAGCCGCAACTGAAGCCCGAACTATGGGAGCCTCACGCCGCTGCGCTCGACTGCGTGGCCGTGCCGTTTCTGCATCCCCAACTCACCGGACCTGAGGCTAGCGCCATGATTTCCCCGCTGCTGTCCGAACGCATGGCTGCCGAGCGGCTGGTGGACGCATGAGCCGGGGCAGCGGCCTAGTAGGGCGTATCGCCTTCGTCACCGGGGCGGCCGGCGGCATCGGCGCGGCCGTCGTCTCGCTGCTGCGGGAAGAAGGCGCGCGTGTGGTGGCGACCGACCTGCAGGCGCCTCCGCTTTCAGGCGACGAGGTCTGGTCCGCCTCGCTCGATGTTGCCGATGCGGCGGCCGTCGATGCGCTAGTCGATCGCGTGGAGCGCGAATGGGGCCCGATCGATTGCGGAGTGGCCGTCGCCGGTATTCTTGCGACGAACGCCGTAATCGAAACCAGCGACGCCACGTGGCGGCAGGTGTTTGACGTCAACACCCACGGGGTGTTCCATCTCGGCCGCGCGCTGGCGCGACACATGGCCCTGCGCAAGCGCGGCAGCTTCGTGACCGTCGGTTCGAACGCGGCGGGGGTGCCGCGCCAGAACATGGCCGCTTATGCCGCTTCGAAAGCGGCTGCGCATATGTTTACGCGCTGCCTCGGCCTCGAACTCGGCCCGCTCGGCATCCGCTGCAACATCGTCGCGCCGGGCTCCACGCTGACCCCGATGCAGACCGGCATGTGGGCCGACGACAAGGGTGCAGACCGGGTGATTGCTGGGCAGCCGGAGGCGTTCAAAGCCGGCATCCCGTTGAGGAAGCTGGCGACGCCCGAAGACATCGCCGAAGCGGTGGTGTTCCTGCTGTCGGACCGGGCCGGTCATATCACCATGGCCGATCTTTACGTCGACGGCGGCGCTACGCTTCGTGCGTGAGTTCCTGCATAGCCAAGCCGCTGCCGGACGAGCGTCGTGAAAATGCTGGCGGCGACCGGAAGCAGCGCATCGTCGAAGTCGTATGCCGGGTTGTGGCACATCGCGCTTTCCTGGCCGAGGAACAGGTAAGCACCCGGCGCCGCCTCAAGAAACAGGGCGAAGTCGTCGGTGAACGGGAAAGGCGGATGATCGCGGATCACCGCCCCCTCGCCCAGCACTTCCGCACAAGCCGCGGCCGCGCGATCCGCGCCTTCGGGCGCATTGACGCAAGGGGGAACTTCGGCGAGCCGCTTGCAGGCGATCGTGCAACCGGTCAACTCCGCGACACCGCGGCAGGCGGTTTCGAGCCGCTGATACAGCAGCTCCATCACCTCTGGCTTGAGTGCCCGCATCGTGCCGCTGAGCGTCGCATGCGCGGGAATGACGTTGTGCGAATGTCCCGCCTGCAGCGAGCAGACGGTGATCAGGCCCGATTCGGCCGGATCGAGATAGCGCCCGACGATCGAGGAGATCTCCGCCGCCAGCCTTGCCGCGGCCTGGAGCGGATCGGTGGCCTTGAAGAACGCCGCGCCATGTCCGCCGACGCCCTCCACCGCGATTTCCCAGACGATGTAACCGTTGAGCGTGGGACCGGTGCGCACGCCCGCCTGGCCCGGCGCCAGCAGCGGCATGTTGTGGAAGGCATAGACTTCATCGAACGGGAAGCGGTCGAGCAGGCCGTCGTCGATCATCGCACGGGCACCGAGGCCGTTCTCCTCGGCCGGCTGGAAGATCAGCACGACACGGCCCGACGCCGGCGGGTGCGCAGCGAGGTGCCGCGCGACGCCCAGCAGCGCCGCCGTGTGCCCGTCGTGCCCACAGGTATGGGCGACGCCTGCGGTGTGCGAGTGCCAGTCCTTGCCGCCCCGGTCGTCCATCGGCAGCGCATCCATGTCCGCCCGCAGCGCGAGCGATGGCCCCGGTTTGCCGCTGTCGATCACGGCGGCCACGCCGGTCTTGCCAATCCCTTCGACCGGATCGAGCCCGAAGTCCCGCAATCGCTGCGCCACCAGCCCGGCAGTACGCGTTTCCTCGAAGGACAACTCGGGGTGCCGGTGGAAGTCGCGCCGCCATTCGGTCATTTCGGGATGGAGCGCTTCGATTGCGGGAACAGTCTTCACCAGGGGATCTTTCGCAAAGCCGCGCGGGCGGCAGATGCCGTGGCCATAAGACAAGGGCGGTTCCAAGTCCAAGCCAGCCCGCCTATGGGCGGCGCGAGCACTCGGGCTCCAACGGGGATTGACGCAGCGTGACAGACAGCCCTGCAGCGACGACAGTGACGCGCGAAGCAGCGGTGCTTGCCTATGGCGAGGCACTCCGCCGCCGTACGGCGATCGTCGTAGGGCTGGGCGTGCTCTGTCTGGTCGCCTTCGCGCTCGACATTTCGACAGGTCCTTCGGCTTTGCCGCTGCGCGATGTCTGGGCGGGGCTGTTCAACCCTGATGCGCTGACCCCGCCGCAAGTGACGATCATCCGCGATGTTCGGCTGCCTTACGCGCTGATGGCGATCCTCGTCGGTGCGGCGCTGTCGCTGGCGGGCGCCGAGATGCAGACGATCCTCAACAACCCGCTGGCAAGCCCGTTCACGCTCGGCGTATCCTCCGCCGCCTCGTTCGGTGCGGCGCTGGCGATTGTGCTGGGTCTGAGCCTGCCGTTCATTCCGCCCGACTGGATGGTGCCGCTCAACGCGTTCATCGCCGCCTTTGCATCGGTGCTGCTGCTCGAGGCGCTGGCCCGCAGTCGAGCGGCGGGCGTGGAGGGTGTGGTGCTGTTCGGCATCGCGCTGGTCTTCACTTTCAACGCTCTCGTTGCATTGCTGCAGTTCGTCGCTTCGCAGGAAGCGTTGTCGCAACTGGTGTTCTGGGGAATGGGCTCCCTGACGCGCGCCACCTGGAGCAATCTGACGGTCCTCGCGGTCGTGCTCCTCGCCGTGGTGCCGTTCTCGCTTCGCTCGGCTCACGCGATGACGGCGCTGCGACTGGGCGAGGACCGGGCGCGCAGCTTCGGCATCGACATCGCCCGGCTGCGCTTCCTGTCGTTGCTGCGGATCAGCGCGCTGGCCGCCACAGCCGTGGCTTTCGTGGGCACGATCGGCTTCATCGGCCTCGTCGGCCCGCACATCGCCCGGCTGATGCTGGGCGAGGATCACCGCTTCCTGCTGCCGGCCTCGATGCTGACGGGGGCGCTGGTGATGTCGCTCGCTTCGGTGGTGAGCAAAGTGCTGGTGCCCGGCGCTCTGCTCCCGGTCGGCATCGTCACGTCGATGATTGGCGTGCCGGTGTTCCTGCTGCTGATCCTTCGCCGACCGGAGCGGGTATGACCGAGCGCTACGCCGAAAGCCTGACGATCGAGGGTGTATCCACCGGCTATCGCGACCGGCGGATCATCGACGGCCTGACGCTTCCGCCTTTCGCTCCGGGTGAGGTCGTGTCGCTGATCGGCCCGAATGCGGCGGGCAAGACCACGCTGCTTCGGGCGCTCGCCGGGCTCCTTCCGGCGGAAGGGTCGGTCCGGCTGGGCGAGCGCGAGCTGATGGGAGTGTCGCTGGAGAGCCGAGCGCGGCTCGTCACCTACATGCCGCAGAGCTTGCCGCAGCGCGTCGCCCTGACTGTGCTGGAGGCGGTCATCGGCGCGGAGCGGGCATCGGCCGTCGATCGCACCGAGGCGACCCGCGACGCGATAGTCGGCCGGGCGATGGACGTGATCGAGCGGGTCGGCATTGCTCACCTGGCGATGGCCGGGCTCGACCATCTCTCGGGAGGGCAACGCCAGCTCGCCTCCCTCGCACAAGCGCTGGTGCGGACGCCGCGCGTGCTGCTGCTCGACGAGCCGATCAGCGCGCTCGATCTGCATTATCAGTTGAAGGTGATGAAGCTGGTCCGCGCTCTCTCCCGAGAGCGCGGCATGATCATTGTCATGGTGCTTCACGACCTCGCCATCGCGGCCCGCTGGTCGGACCGGGTCGTGGTGCTGTCTGGCGGCACCGTGGCTGCCGACGGGCCGCCGGCCGCGGCCATCACGCCCGAGGTGCTGGCCAAAGTCTACAAGGTGACCGCACGGGTCCATTCGCAGCCTGCTGGGCTGCATATCGACATCGAGGATACGCTGCCGCTCTGAGGTGCGGCGGCCGCGAGCCGGAGCGTACCGGCTCCCGGAGCGATCGTGTGCTACTTCGGTTCGATGCGCATGATCACGTCGGCTTCGGCGTCACGCACGCCAGCGGACTTGTCGACCGCGTAGATCACGCCGTCTTTGCCCAGTGAGACATGGTTGACGAGCGGCGCCGGACCGAGGTTGGCGAGGATCTTGCCATCGGGATCGGTCACCGTGACGGTCCCAGCACCGCGATTGGCAACATAGGCCCGGCGCTTGACCGGATCGAACACGACATTCAGCGCTCCGGCGCCCACCGGCGTATCGGCAATGACTTCGCCGCTTTCACCGTCGAGCACGATCAGGTTGTCGCTGCCCTGCGCGGCGACGAAAATGCGTCCGGTTTGCGGGTCGTGCGAAACGCCTATCGCGCTCCGCGCTCCGGGGACCGGAAGCACCTTCTCCACTGTGTCGGTCCGGGTATCGATGATCGCCACTTCGTTGGTGGACATGCTTACCGTGTAGAGCCGGTGGGCTTCCTGATCGAGCGACAGGGCGAACACCGAGGCGTCTTCCCCGCGTTGCAGCGAGCGGACTTCGATCTTCTTCACCGGTTCAAGGGTGGTCGTGTCGAACACTACGATCTCGGGTGTCGTCGCGGCGGTGGCGTAGGCCTTGCCGAGCACTTCATCGACCGCAACGTCGCGCGCGTGCTGGACGGTGCCGACCGGAAACTGCTTCACGAGGGACAGGTCCGACTGGTTGTAGACGGCCACGGTGTTCTGGCGCGTGTTCGTGGTCCACACGGTTCCTTTGCTATCGTCCAGGCCGATACCGTAGACGGCGTAGACGCCGGGCGCCTGCGGCTGGCCGCTGCCGCCGGCATTCGCCGGACGCTGCGGGGCGGGCGCGTCGGGCGGCACGGCCCGAGCCAATACCGTCAGGTTATCCGCATCGAGCTTGAGCAGCTCGGATTCGCTGACCGGCGGACGGCCCACTGCGGAGGTGCTGAACA
>JAJUJV010000060.1 GCA_029265155.1 Altererythrobacter sp.
ATCAGCGCGATCACGTCCTTCTCGCGCTGGTAGCCGTTGTCGCCGAGGGTGTAGCTCGCGGGCGCATCGGCCTTCGCTCGGTGCTGGACGATCCCGAGTAGCCCGTCGTCCTTGAGCAGCTTGCGGGCGGTGACGAGCGTGTCGTGCAGCCAGCCGAACCGGCGCATGTTGTGAATCTCGCGGAAGATGAGGAACCGGTCCGCGGTGCCGGCAAGCTCCTCCGGCACGTCGTCGGTGTTGGCACCGATCACTCGTGCCCCCTCGTCGCCGACCCAGCCCCGCGCTTCTCCCGGAAACCGCTCCGCCGTGCCGCGATACATGTCCCAGTATCCGGTGAGCTCGGGGTGAAGCTCGGGATTGAGCGCGACGTACGTGCCGTTCTCGCCGAGGTACGGGATCAGCACCCGCGAATACCAGCCGCCCGCGGGCATGTAGTCGACCACCGTCATTCCCGGCCGAACCTGGAAGAAGGCCAGCGTCTCGGCCGGATGGCGGTGCACGTCTCGAGCCCGATCCTGATCGCGGCGCGCGTGAGAGAGCACTTCGGCGAGTGCCGGATCCGCGGCTTGCTGCTGCGCCGAAGCGGGCGCGCTTGGGGAAAGAGCCAGGGGCGCGCTCACGAGGGCGGCGGCGAGGAACGCGATACGCATCGTAGCTCTCCCATTGATCTTGTCCGCGGAAACTACCCGCCGCGTTCGGGATGACAAGCGCCTTCCCCTTCCCCATCTGTGCCGGCGAAGGAGAACGGGCAATGGCCGAAGAGACGGCAATCCTCGCCGGCGGGTGCTTCTGGTGCACTGAGGCAGTATTTCGCGACGTGATCGGAGTGAGCGAAGTCGAAAGCGGCTACATCGGCGGATCGGTGCCGAACCCCACCTACAAGCAGGTGTGCAGCGGCACGACTGGCCATGCCGAGGCGATCCGCGTGACCTACGATCCCTGCGTGATCTCTTATGCCGAAGTGCTCGATGTCTTCCTTGGCACTCATGATCCCACCCAGCTCAACCGGCAGGGCAACGATGTCGGCACGCAATACCGCAGCGCCATCTTCCCGCTGAGCGACGCGCAACGCGCCGAGGCCGAAGCGGCCATCGCCCGCTGGAATGCCGAACATGAAGGACAGCAGGCAGTCACCACGATCGAGGGTCCGGCCGAGTGGTATCCGGCCGAAGACTACCACCAGGAGTACTGGGAAGGCGAAGGCCAGCGGAACCCCTACTGCCTGGCGACGATCCCGCCCAAGCTGATGAAGCTGAGGAAGAGCTTCGCCAACCGCGTCAAAGCCTGAAGCTCCGCTGCCCCCGCGACAAGCGCCGGGCGGCGGAACTCCCGGATGGACTTAGAAACGAGCCTGAAGACCCGCAGCCACGTACTTCGGTCCTGCGTTGGCTTTGACGTTGACGAGCGGCAGAACGGCGGCTGAGATCGTGCCGTAAGGGCGCAAGTTGCCGCTCATGAACCGAGCGCCAGTACCGACCGAAATGCCGGCGAGAGGCA
Source organism: Altererythrobacter sp. (assembly GCA_029265155.1). GTDB lineage: Bacteria > Pseudomonadota > Alphaproteobacteria > Sphingomonadales > Sphingomonadaceae > Croceibacterium_A. The sequence goes on from JAJUJV010000060.1 coordinate 1,498, forward strand.
CGTCGAATGTGGCTTCGGCGCGGGCGTAAAGCCGCGTAGAATCAGGATCGCAGCGCTTGTCGGAGACGATGTTCCCGGTCTCCGTATCACGACAGCCGGCCGGGGTGGCGCTGCTGTCTAGGAAATAGCGGTCGTCATCCCGATCCGCCAGGAAAACGCCGCCGCCGGGCGTAATGCGAAAGCCGCCAATCGAGATAACCGACACGCCGGCACCAAGCTCCGCCCCCCAATCACCCTCTGACTTGGCCACGTTGGCCTCCAGTGCGACTTGGGCCGCAGCGGGCGCGGCGGTGAGAAGCACGGCAGCTGCGGCAGCGATGGCTAAAGATTTCATTCTGGTTCCTCATTGTTCTTCGGACAGGGCGCGGTTCTTCTTCGGGACCGCCGACTGTCCGCGCCTGATGGGCGGCCCGCTACGCGGGGCTAGGGAACCGAACCTTACCTCGGATGAACGGCAGGAATCCGGTCAGATTTGGCGGAAGCGGGCGATGAAGAACCCATCCAGACCGCCCTGATCCCGCAGCATGCCAGGATCGGTCCGCAGCCACCCTTTGGGCGCGGGAGAAAGACCCGCCGGCAGTTCCTCCGTGCGGATCGGATCGAGGGAAAGCGGAACCTGCGCAACCTGTTCCTCGCCTTCTCCGCGTTCGATCGAGCACACCGCGTAGACCAGCCGCCCGTGCGGATTCAGCCAAGCCGACGCGCGGTGCAGCAAGCGCGCCTGGAGATCGGCCATCTCTGCGATCTGCCGCGGTCCGATGCGGTGGAGGACGTCGGGGTGGCGGCGCGCCGTCCCGGTCGCGGTGCAGGGCGCGTCGAGCAGGATCGCATCAAAGGTGTTCCCCGGCTCCCACTCCAGCACATCGGCCACGACAATTTCGGCGGTAAGGCCGGTGCGGGTGAGGTTCTCCCGCAGTCGGTCGAGCCGACGATTGCTGGTGTCGACTGCGGTTACTTGCCAGCCGGCCGCAGCAAGCTGCAGCGCCTTCCCGCCGGGCGCCGCGCAGAGGTCGAGTACGCGCCGGCCTTCTCCTGCACCGAGCAGTCGAGCCGGGAGGGAGGCGGCGAGATCCTGCACCCACCACGCACCGTCGGCATAGCCCGGCAGGTCTGAGATGGCCGTCCCCCGCGCAAGTCGAAGGTGGCCGGCTGCAAGGCTCGTTCCACCGAGCCGCTCGGCCCAGGCGTCGGTCTCGGTTGGATCGCGGAGAGTCAGATCGAGTGCTGGCGGCTCGGCCAGACCTGCCGCAATCGCTTCGGCGCGTTCGCCCCAGCGATCTGCCACGGCAGCAGGCAAAGTGGGCGTCGGCGGAAGAGCGGCGGGGCGACGGACCAGAGCGCCGAACACCCCGTGCGCGAGGCGCCGTGGCCCTCCAGCCAGCAGCGGCAACGCCGTCGCCACTACGGCATGCGGCGGAGTGCCGAGCCGCAGCCATTGCGCCACCATGATCCTCAGGACCGTACGAGCCTTGGCATCGTCGGCAAGCCGCTGGCGCGTGGCGGAATCGATCAACACATCGAGATCGGTGAGCCAGCGCAAGGCTTCACTTGCGATCGCCCGGGCAAGCGCAATATCCGAGGTCGTCGGCAAGCCGGCGGTCGCCGTGGCAGCGGCTTGATCCAGCGTTTCGCCTCGCCTCAGCACTGCATCGAGCAACTTCAATGCCGCGCGGCGCGCGCCGATACCCTGTACGTCTCTTGGCCTGTTCACGGTTCCTGCCCTAGAAGCAGTTGCCGCCGGCCGCCAGCCGCCCCATGTCGATCTGATGACTGCACGAGCCACGCAACGTCCGAAGGATTTCCGCAAGCCGGCGCATTGGAGCGACGCACCGCCGCCGATGCCGCGCGAAGTCGAGCAGCCTGAGGAACTGAGCCCGACCCGCTACGGCGATTGGGTCCGCAACGGCATTGCCGTCGACTTCTAAGCCGTTTCGGAACGCGCTCTTGCGCGGCCGGTTGCAACCTTCGATAGGGCTGCCCCGAGCCGAAAGGAGAACCGAATGCGCAGGCTACCCCACGTTAGGACAGCAGCGGCACTGGCCACTTTGAGCGCAGCGCTGGCGCTGTCGGCGTGTGCCGTGGACCAGGCCAAGCCCGTTGCATCTGAGCGCGGTTCGGGTGTGTCTGCTTCGGTCGCTACGGCCCCCCTGCCGGCACCGGGCGGTATTGTTCGAACCGGCGAAAGCCTCGCTTCGATGGCCGAGCAGTACACCCCGCGCGTTGGGCCGGTGGCAGCGACCGGCGCAAGCGCTTGGGTAAAGCAGGCTCCGGCCCCAGCCTTCGTGGCCGAGGGCCCGCCGCCGGCCGCCGACCCGCCGGCACCGCCGCTCGCCGCCGTCGCCAACCGTCAGCCGGCGGGGAGCCCCAGCCCTTCAACGCCTGCCTCGGACGTCGTTCGGCCCGAAGCCGCGCAGCCGGAAGCTCCTGCCCCGGCACCCGCAGCTGCATCCAACGACGCACTGCGCACCGCCGGACGCGAGCTGTTCAACAACTTCTCCTGCGGCACCTGCCATATTTTCGCCGACGCCAACGCCGGCGGCTCGATTGGTCCTTCGCTCGACCGCAACGCCCGGATGACCCGGTCGCTGGCAATTGACGTGATCACCCACGGTAGCGGCGCCATGCCGTCGTTCGCCGGACAGATGAGCGACGAAGAGATCGAGACGCTCGCGGATTATCTGGTTCAGTTCGCCCGCAAGTAGTCGCTATTTGCGGGCGAGCATTTTTGCCCAATCGACCTTCGCCAGCGCCACTAAGCCGACCAGCATCACCACCTGCACGGCAATGCCGGTGGGGCTGGTCAGCGCGTCGCGGAACGCATCGCCGATAGTAAGATCCTCAATGGCGGCCGCGCCGCCGGCATAGATTGAATAGGAGACTAAGCGTCCCGCGAAGAACGCCAGCGTGAACGGCAGCAGCCGCACTCCGGTCAGCCCTGCCGCTTCGAACAGTTGTGCCGATGGCACCGGCGAGAGCGCGAACAAGCCGAGCGCCACGAAACCCCCGCGCTTGTTTCGTTCCAGTGCCTCGCGCGCCGCTTCAAGGTTACTGCGGGTCTTGTCCGACACCCAGCGCCGCAACAGACGCGTGCCCAAGGCAAGGCTGAAGCGCCCGAGCGCAGCCGCGGTTGCGCTGACGATCACGATTACCGGCACGTCCAGGTCCGAGTTGAAGCCGTAGAGCACGATGATCGACCAGGTCGGCGGTCCGAAGGCCGGCATCAAGTTGACGCCCAACACGATCGCGAACAGGATCAGGTACTCGGTCACGGCAGAAGCGAAGTCAGAGCCAGCCGGCCAACTCGCGCCGGATAAGGGTTTCGAGCATGTTCATGCCGGGCTCGCCGGCATTGAGGCAGGAAAGCGAGGCGAACCGCTCACCCCCTGCCGTCAAGAACTGCTCGCGGCCGCGGATCGCCAGCTCTTCAAGCGTCTCCAGGCAGTCCGCGGAAAATCCCGGGGCAGCGACGGCAAGCCGCTTGGTGCCGCCCGCTGCTTCGTCGGCGAAGACCTGTTCGGTGGAAGGCTCGAGCCACTTGGCCGACCCGAACCGTGACTGGAAACCGACGACGACGCGTATTCCCGGCCGGTTCAGCGCCGCCTCGAGAAGACGCGCCGTCTTGCGGCAGTGGCAGTGGTAGGGGTCGCCGAGGTGCAGCGTCCGCTCCGGCATACCGTGGAAGCTCAGCACCAGCGTCTCGGGCTCGAAGTCGAGTGCGTCGAGCTGCGCGCCGAGATCCTCGACCAAGGCCGAAATATAAACCGGATCGTCGTAGTAGGGCGGCAGCGTGCGCAGCGTCGGCTGCCAGCGCATCGCTCGCAGTGTGTCCCCTGCACGGTCGATGGCTGTCGCCGTGGTGGCAGCGCAATACTGCGGGTAGAGCGGCGCGAACAGCACCCGGTCGCAGCCTGCCGCCATCATCGCGCGAAGCTCATCGGCGATGCTCGGGCGGCCGTAGCGCATCGCGTAGGACACGCGCACCGCCTCACCCAGCCGCGCCTGAAGCTGCTCGGCTTGCGCTGCGGTGATAGCGGCCAGCGGCGAACCGCGTTCCGTCCAGACTTGCGAATAGGCGTGCGCAGACTTGCGGGGGCGGGTTCGAAGCACGATGCCCCGCAGGATCGGCTGCCAGGCGATCGGCGGTATTTCGACCACCCGCCGATCCGACAGGAATTCGGCTAAATACCGCCGTACCGCGCCGGGCGTCGCCTCGTCAGGCGTGCCAAGGTTGACAAGCAGCACGCCGACGCCGCCGGCGCGTACTGTGGGATGATCGGGAGGGAGGTTCACAATCCACCGGAAAGCAAAGGCAACCGGCGCAAACGCAGTCCGGTCGCGGAAAACAGGGCATTGGCAATGGCCGGAGCCACCGGCGCCACTGCCAGCTCGCCCGGATCGAACGGCTCCGCATCGCTTTCGATCAGATCCACCGCAATCTCCGGACTGTCAGCGAGCGTCGGAACGTCGAGCGCTGCCAAGCGGCTCTGGGCGGGCAGCCCCCGTTCGTATTCCATTGCAGAACCGAGTGCGAGGCCGAGGCCATAGATGAGGCCGCCTTCGATTTGCTGCAAGGCGATGTCGCGATTGACCACACGACCGATGTCGACCGCGGCCGCCAGCTTCTCGACCCGCACACCGCCTTCGCCTGCCGCAGCCGTCGCGACCAGGGCAATGCGCCCGCTCCTGTCCGCCGTGCCCATGCGGTGGCAGGCGAGGCCCTGGCTCGTGCCTTGCGCGCCGCCTCCCCATTCCCCAAGCCGCGCCGCGCGCTGCAGGCACTGCGCCAGACGGATGTCGTCGCCGAGCATTCCGATCCGGAAGCTCAGCGGCTCCTGACCATTGCGCTGCGCAACTTCGTCGATGAAGCTTTCGATGAAGAAGCAGGTATAGCCATGGGCATTGCCGCGAAGCCGGCCGGTCGGCAGCGGCAGCCGCACGGGCACGTGATCCACGGCGACGTTAGGGATTGCATAGGGCGGCAGCAGCCCCTCGGTGACGAAGGCATCCGCCTCCCCTTCCACCGCGGCAATGGCTCCCCAGCTCGTCCTGTTGTCGAACAGGCGGCGACCGAACTCGCGCGCGGATGGCGGTGCGGCCACGCGCGAGCGCAACGTGTCGATACGCCCATCCGCGCCGACCTTCGCCGCCAACACAGCCGCGACCGGGGGGCGAGGCCGGAGCGTCATGTGCTCCTGCCAACGCGACCAGGTGAGCTGGACCGGTCGGCCAATCTCGCGCGCGATCAACGCTGCTTCGATCGCATGATCGTGTTCCAGCCGCCGGTCGAAGCTGCCGCCAGCGGGCATCGGGTAGAGCACGACGTCGGCGAGAGCCATGCCGAGCGCGCGCGCGGCGGCCTCCCGGGCGCTCTCCGGCGCCTGGCTGGCAATCCACAGTTCGAGCCGGCCATCACTGAGCCGCGCCGTCGCACTTGCGGTTTCGATCGTGCCGTGCGCGGCCGGCATCACGTCATAGCGCAGGGCCAGGGTCGGCTGCTCCAGCCCTTCGTCACCGTTACCGCGCTCGACGATCCGCTCCGTCTCGCCGCGCCTCACATTGCCGTCGAGCAGTTCGTCGAGCCGCGCCGAGGTGACGGGCGAGTTCACCCGGAAGCGGGGCGCCATGGCGTCGAGCGCCTGCTCGGCCGCCCACCAGGTCTCTGCCGCGGCGGCGAGCCAGCGCTTGCCGCGCACAATTCCAACGAGGCCGCGCGTGCCGGCGGCCGCTTCCCGCTCGAAGCTCGACAACTCGGCCTGGTCGAGCGGACCGTGGCGGATCGCGGCGTGGACCATGCCCGGCAGCCGCACGTCGCCGGCAAACTGGAAGCTGCCGTCGACCTTCGACGGAAGGTCGAGCCGCGGCCACGCGATGTCGAGTTCAGCACCTCCGGGCGCGGAGACCACATCGGCGGGCGGTTCGGCGAGCAGCGGCGGCGGATCGGGCGGAGAATAGTTCGACGCCTCGGCCGCCAGTTCGGCAAAGCTCAACCGGTCGCGGCCATATACGATGAAGCCGGAGCGGGCCTCGCAGTCTTCCCATGGCACGTCCCACCGTTCCGCCGCCGCCATGGCCAGCATGGCGCGCGCCGATGCGGCAGCCTCTCGGCAGGGCAGTTCGAAGGCCGCAAGCGAGGTGCCTTCGGCTGTCGCGCCGAACCGCCGCGCCTCCGCCCAGCGGCGCAGCAGGTAATCGTCGGGATCGTCGTTCAGCGCCGGGAAGGTCGGCCTCCACAAGGGCGCCCAGCGGGCGGCAAGCGGCAGGTTGGTGAAGGCTCCGCTCGCCGGCGTCGGCTCAACCGCGATCTGCCGCCAGTCCGCGCCGAGCTCCATCGCCACTACTTGCGGCAACAGAGTGGTAACGCCCTGCCCCATTTCGAGCTGCGGCACCGCAACGGTGACGACGCCGTCGCTGCCGATCTTGAGCCAGGCTCCGAACGCCGTCTCGCCGCGGCCCGGCGTCAGCGGTGATTCATAGCTGCGCGGCAGCAGCATCCAGGCGACCAGCAGGCCGCCGCCGACCGCCGCGCCGGCCAGCAGGCCGCGCCGGGAAACCTCGAGCGGCTTCAGCGCTGCCCCCTCGGACCCCGCTTCATGCCCGGTCGAGCCAGTCGCCGAGGCGATCGGCAACTCGCGCGAACGGTTCGCCCAACTCCCCGTCGTTCGCCGCCGGCGGCTGTCCGGTGTCGCTGGCGACGCGAATGCCCATCGCGAGCGGGATGCGGCCGAGGAAATCCTCCCCCAGCGCGCGAGCGGCCGCCTCGGCCCCGCCCGAACCGAATGGATCGCTGCCCTTGCCGCAGTGCGGGCAAAGGTACCCGGCCATATTTTCGACCAAGCCGATCACGGGCACGTTCGCCTGGCGGAACAGGTCGAGAGCGCGCGTGGCATCGATCAGCGCCAGGTCCTGCGGGGTCGAAACGACGATGGCCCCAGCCGGTTTGAACTTTTGCAGCATGGTCAACTGCACGTCCCCGGTACCTGGCGGCAGATCGACCAGCAGGACCTCGACGTCGCCCCACTGCGCGTCCATCATCTGGCCAAGCGCGCTACCGGTCATCGGTCCGCGCCAGGCGATGGCCTTGCCAGGCTCGACCAGCTGGCCCATCGACAGCAGCTTCACGCCGAACTCGCTTTCTACCGGGATCAGCGTCTGCCCTTCGGCCGTCGGCTTGCTGTTCGAGGCGTCGAGCAGCATCGGCTGCGACGGTCCGTAGATGTCGGCATCGACCACGCCGACTTTGCGGCCGGATCGCGCGAGCGCGACGGCCAAGTTGGCGGTCAGCGTAGATTTGCCGACGCCGCCCTTCCCCGAGCCGACCGCGATGATCCTGCGCTGCACCTTGTCGGCCATCAGGGCGACGCGCACGTCTGCGACGCCTTCGATCGAGGAAACGGCCGCCTTCAGCTCACGCTCGAGTTCCGTCGCCGCGGCGCGGCCGAGGCCGGAGGCGTCCGCCACCAGGGTGGCCACTCCGTCGGCAAAGCGGACGGAGCGGACGAAAGTCGCCAGCTTGGCGGGAAGTCGTTGTTCTATTTCAGCTGCCGTGGTCATGCCTGGCCTGCTAGCGCGTATGGCGCGCGGGTGCAGCGAAAATGTCCCCGCTCCCCTGTTTTTTGCGCTCATCCTCCTTATAACACGGCTCATGGAACGTTTGGGCGGGTTATACGAAAGGATCGCACTGGCGATGGCCGGTAAGCGAAGCCCCTGGGGCAAGCCCCCGGGTGACAAAGGTGAAGACGGGGCAGGCTCCGGCGCTTCGGGTGAGCCCGATGCGGTTCCGCCGACCGGCGAGGAGAAGCCGCGCGGACCGCGCAATCCGTGGCTGCCCGGCGGCGGCTCTGAAGAGCGCGGGCGGCGCGGCTCCAACATCGAAGACCTGTTCAAGCATCGCGGACCGGAAGGCCCAAAGCGGCGGATAGGCGGTCCTGGCGGGCCGAACTTCCGCATGCCCAAGGGACCGGGCGGACGCTCGCTGTTTCCCTACGCGCTCGGCGGCGTCGCCCTGGTCTGGCTCGGCTTCAGCGCGCTGCACCAGGTGGCACCGCGCGAGCAGGCGGTGGTCACCACCCTGGGCAAGTATTCGCACACGCTCGATCCTGGCCTGCACCTGACGCTGCCGTGGCCGATCCAGAACGTCGATGTCGAGAACGTCAGCGAAATTCGCTCCGAGCGGATTCCCGATGGAACCGCGGAAAAGTTGATTCTGACCGGCGACCAGAACCTGGTCGATCTCAGTTATCTGATCCGCTGGAGCATCAAGGACCTCAAGCAGTACAAGTTCCAGCTCGCCGAACCGGTCGAGACGCTGCGTGAAGTCGGTGAAGCCGCGATGCGCGCCTCGGTCGCCGAACATGAGCTCGATCGCGTGCTGTCGGGCGCAGGCCGCGCCGACATCGAACAGAGCGTGCGGAATCGCATGCAGTCGGTGCTCGACGCCTATCGCTCCGGCATCATCGTGCAGGGTATTGAAATCCAGAAGACCGACCCGCCCGAGCGCGTCGTCGAAGCGTTCAAGGACGTTTCGGCCGCTCAGCAGGACGCGAATGCCGAAATGAACCGCGCCCGCACGTACGAGCAGCAGTTGCTCGCCAAGGCGCAGGGTGACGCGGCGGCGTTCGACAAGATCTATGAAGAGTACCGGATGGCGCCCGAAGTCACGCGCCGCCGGCTCTATTACGAAACGATGGAAAGCGTGCTCGGCAGTACCAACAAGACGATCGTGGAATCGAACGGCGTGACACCGTACCTGCCGCTGCCTGAGATCGGCAGCCGGGCCCGGCAGTCTGCTCCCCCCGCGGCGGGAGGGCAGTGACGATGGAACGCATCTGGGAGAACCATAAGCTGACGATCATCGCCATGGCTGTGGTGCTGGTCGCTCTGTTGTCGAGCGTGATCATCGTGCCCGAGACTCAGCAAGGCGTCGTGATCCGAACCGGTGAGCCGGTACGCGTGATCAACCGCTTCAAGCCGAACGAGCCGTTCGGCCAGACGGGCGCGGGCATGGTGATGCGCATCCCGTTCCTTGAGCGCGTCCAGCTGATCGACAAGCGTGTGCTCGATCTCGACATGGAGCGGCAGGAAGTCCTCTCCAACGACCAACAGCGTCTGCAAGTCGATGCCTATGCGCGTTTCCGGATCATCGACCCAGTGACCATGGTCGAGAACGCCGGCACCGAAGAGAACGTGGCAATGCAGTTGCAGCCGATCCTCGCGTCGGTGCTGCGGCAAGAGCTTGGTCGCCGCAGCTTCGCGGCGATGCTGACGGCCGAACGCGGTGCGGCAATGACCAACATCCGCAACACGCTTGACCGCCAGGCGCGGCAGTACGGCGCCCAAGTGATCGACGTGCGCATCAAGCGCGCCGACCTTCCGGAAGGTACGCCGCTCGAAGCCGCATTCAAACGAATGGAGACCGATCGTCAGCAGGAAGCCGGCACGATCCGCGCCGGCGGCCTGCGCGACGCTCAGATCGTCCGCGCCGAGGCGGAAGCAGAGGCCGCGCGCATCTATGCGACCGCATACGGCAAGGACCCCGAATTCTACGACTTCTACCGGGCCATGGAGAGCTATCGCCGGACCTTCGAAAACGGAGACGCCGAAAGCTCGATCATCCTTTCGCCCGATAACGAATACTTGCGTCAGTTCCGCGGCGGGAACCGCTGAGACGTTCAAACGGTGTTCAGCCCGCGAGGGCTGAATCCGTGGCGGGACTGTAGCAAGCGGCGTCGTCCTGGCGCCTGATAGAGAAGAGGATCAAAAGGACGTGAAGCCCGTGCGCTATTCCTACGGCATTACCACGGCCCTGCTGGCTGGCGGGGCTGCCATCTCGCTCATCACCGGCTTCCCGGCCGGAGCCCAAGTCGCCCAGAACGACGATCAGCAGATCAGCCGCGTCGTCCCGCGCGCCGGCGCACCGGAAAGCTTCGCTGATCTGACGGAGCAGCTCCAGCCGGCGGTCGTCAACATCTCCACCCGGCAGCGGATCACGGTAAACACCAACCCGTTCGCCGGAACCCCGTTTGCCGACCTGTTCGGCAGCCAGGGCGGTCAGCCGACCACGCGCGAGGCGCAGTCGCTCGGCTCCGGCTTCATCATCTCGGCCGATGGCTACGTGGTGACCAACAACCACGTGATCCAGCCCGATGGCCGCGCGACACTGGAATCGGTGACGGTCACCTTGGCCGACGGCACCGAGTACGAGGCGGAAGTGGTCGGGCGCGACCCGCAATCCGATCTCGCGGTGCTGAAGATCAGCCGCTCGCAGCCGTTCCCGTTCGTCCACTTCGGCGAATCCAGCCAGGCACGTGCCGGCGATTGGGTCGTCGCTATCGGCAACCCGTTTGGCCTGGGCGGCACCGTCACCTCGGGTATCATTTCGGCAGTGCTGCGCTCTACCGGCGGCGGCGCTTACGACCGCTACATCCAGACCGACGCCAGCATCAACCGCGGCAACTCGGGCGGCCCGTTATTCGACATGAACGGCAACGTCATCGGCATCAACAACGCGATCTTCTCGCCTTCGGGCGGCAGCGTCGGCATCGGTTTTGCCATTCCGGCTGAGACCGCCGAGCCGATCGTGCGCAAGCTGATTGCCGGAGAAGAGATCCTCCGCGGCTATCTGGGCGTGCGGATCCAGCCGATGAACGAAGACCTTGCCGCGGCAACCGGCCTCCAAGCCAATCGCGGCGAGTTCGTCCAGTCGGTCCAGCCCGGCGAACCCGCGGAGCAAGCCGGACTTCAGGCCGGCGACGTCGTGCTCCGGGTAGACGGCAAGGAAGTGACACCCGACCAGACACTGTCATGGATCGTCGCGAACATCGCGCCCGGCACGCGGATCGATCTCGACATTGTGCGCAACGGCCAGCGCCGCACGCTTCCGGTGACGGTCGGCCGCCGCCCGAGCGAGGATGAACTCGCCGCGCAGACCTTCAATCCGGATGAGGAGCCTTCGCTCGAAGGCCCGCGCTCGGCCATTGGCGGGCTGATCGAGCAGTCGCTCGGCCTCCAGGTCATTCCGCTGACGCCGCAGATCGCCGCTCAGCTCGGCTTGCGCGGCGAAGTCTCGGGCCTGGTGGTCTCCGCAGTCGATCAGAATGCGGACGCGGCACGCAAGGGCCTCAATCGCGGAACCGTGCTGCTCAGCGCTAACGGACAGCCGCTC
>JAJUJV010000115.1 GCA_029265155.1 Altererythrobacter sp.
CGCGCGATCCTCGACCGCGTGCTCGTCCTGCATGGCGAGGGGATTTCTCGCGACCCGCAACGCGTCATCGAATTCGGCGCTCTCACGCTCGATGTTGGGGCGGTCCAGGCGCGCTGGGGCCGGCGCCTGATCCCGCTCAGCGAGAAAGGCTTTCGCCTGTTGCGCTATCTCGTCGAGAACCCGAACCGGGTGATCGGCCGCCGCGAGATCGTCGAAGCGCTCGGCAAGGGTGGCGATCCGGATTACCTGCGCACCGTCGACGTATGGGTGAAGCGGCTGCGCACCGGGCTCAAGGAAGCGGGCGCCGGCCACCTGCTCCGCACCGTCAAAGGCAAAGGCTACGTCCTCGACGAGCCCTGAGCGCCGAAAAAACGAAAAAGAGGCCGCCCCGCCGGAACCGGACGGAGCGGCCCACGAGTTTCAGCCGCCGGCTCTATGGCGGCCTAGAACCTCACCGAAAGCGACAGCGCCAAAGTCGGGTCGATGTCGTAGGTGTTGATCTCGATCCGGTTCGCGTCGTTCGCCTGGAATTCGTAGTGGCCGCGGCCGAAGATGTTGCGCGCCTCGGCCTTGAGTTCGGCTTCCTGGCCGAACAGGTCGAAGCCCTGCCGCGCGACGATGTCGACGGTGAATCCGGGATCCTCGACCACGTCGGGCCGCCCGTTGGCGCCGCGGATCGAGACCCGCTCGCTCGCGTAGTTCACCATCACCGTGAGCTGTTGCAGCACGTCGAGGTTCTGCAAGCTGAGCTGAAGGTTGGCGACGTGGTCGGACTGCCCGACCAGCGGGGAACCGTCGACGAAGTACAGCGCAGCCGGGCGCTCGATGCCGAAGCGGTCGATCGTCGTGTCATCGTCCGCCACAGAGATGTCCGATTTCGTGTAGGTGTAGTTGCCGACAAGGACCAATTCCTTGTTCGAGAACCACCCGCCCAGATCGGCGAGATCCTGATTGTACTGCACTTCCGCCTCGCCGCCGTAGAGCGTCGCCTTCGGCGCATTGGCGAAGCCGGTCACCAGCGAGCCCTGCTCGGGAGCGATATAAGCTTCGATCGGACGCTCGATGTCCTTGTAGAACCCGGCGAGCGAAGCCCGGCTGCCACCGCCGAGGTAGTACTCGGCGCGCGCTTCGAAGTTGGTCAGCTCGCTGTCGGTCAGGAACGGGTTGCCGCGATAGGAGCGGTTCGTTTCCGGATCGAAGTAGCGCTGCTGGACCAGCTCGCGAAACTGCGGCCGGGCGATCGTCAGCGAACCGCTGAGGCGTAGCTGGAGGTCGTCGCTGGCTTCCCAGGTCACCGTCGCGCCCGGCAGCCAATATTCGTTCGACTTGCTCACCGCCGTCGCCGTGTTGAGCGCGCCCAGCGGGGTTACGCTCTGCACCGCGTCTTCGTAGCGAACGCCCGCCTGGACGGACAGCGCGTCGATCGGCCGCCACTGGAACTGGCCATATCCCGCGTGAACGCGCAGCGCGGCATCAAACGCGGGATCGCCCTCGGCCGTGTCGATCAGCGAGACCCGGAAACCGTTATAAGTCGCGGCGTTCAGCACTTGCCCCGGCTGGCGCAGCCCGATCGCCTGCAGCACCTCGAACGGCAGCAGGATCGGCGGCCCGTCCGGGTCGGGATTGATGTTCTCCTGCGACACGTCGAACAGGAATTCCCGGCGCTGCGAATGCCGGTCGGTGTCGCTGAAGGCATAGCCGACTGTCGCAAGCAGGTTTGGCATTACCTCGTAGCCGAGGTCGATCCCGCCGAACCACAACTGCTCGGTCAGGTCCGAGAACGCAACGCTGATACCGTCCCCGACCTGCTCGTCGCGGTCGAGCGACAAGCGGTAGTAGGCGCCGAACGGATCGGTCTCGAGGTTGGTCTTCGCATAGGAGTACGAGAGATTGTAGGGCGCTTCGCGGTCCGTCTGCGCGAAGCCGCCGCGCAGATCGAGGCTCAGCGGGCCGAACTCGAACTCCCCGACCAATTGGGTGTCGATGAGCTGGCGCTCGTACCAAGCGGTGTTCTGGTTGGCGAACTCGAACGTCGGCTTCTCGGTATCGGTGCCGGTCGACAGCCGCGCCTGCTTAACGGTGTCGCGAATGTAGAGGTTGGTCCAGCGGATCGTATGGTCGCCGAACTCGTAGCCGACCGTCAGCATCCCGTTCACGAGGATGTTGTTGTCGGTGACGAAGTCGGTGAAATCCTCGGCCACTTCCGACAGGTCGACGTTGGCGAACTGCGACCTGATCGAACGGTTGCGCCACTTGTTGCTGATGCCGCCGGTCAGCAGCACGCCGAGGCGCCCCTCGCCGACGTCGGTCGCGGTTCCGGCGGTCAGGTTGGCCGAGAAGTTGACCGGCAGTCGGCCGATCCGCTGCAGGACCGGGAACTGGCCGGGCGTGAGCGTCTGGGCGAGCGCTTCGACGTCGAAGTCCGGATCGTCCAGCCGCACGCCGGCGGCGAGTGAATCCCGCAGGTACGCCTCCAGTTCGGGCGAATAATCGCGCACGCCGCTGTCGAACCCCGTCCAGTCCCAGCTAGAGCCGTAATAGGAAAGGCCGTCGGCACCGGTCGTCTTGGCGTCGCCGCTGATGCCCGCGCTGATCTTGACGAAGGTCTCGTCGGGCACCGACAGCGTCGTCAGGTTGATCACGCCGCCGCCGAACTCGCCCGGGAAGTTCGCCGAATAGGTCTTCTGCACGAGGCTCGAAGCGACCACGTCGGTGGGGAAGATGTCGAGCGGAACGACGCGGCTCAGCGGCTCGGGGCTCGGCAGTGGCAGGCCGTTGAGCATCGCGAGCGAATAGCGGTCGCCGAGACCGCGAACATAGACAAGGCCGTTGCCGACCACCGACAAGCCGGTGACCCGCCCCAGGGCGCCGGCAATATCGCCTTCGCCGGTGCGCGCGATCTCTTCGCTCGACAGCACCGAGATGACCTGGCCGGAGCTGCGTGTCGGATCGCGGTTGATGCGGCCCGTCACGATGATCTCGCCGCCGGGCACCGAAATATCCGGTGCCTGGGCTTCGCCGCCCTCGTCGGATTGCTCGGCCGCAACCTCGCTGCTCGCTGCCTCGGTGGGGGCACTGGTCTGGGCAAGCGCGGCGCCGGGATAAGTCAGTGCCGTGGAGAGCAAGAGCAGCCCCGCCAGCTGCTTGCTAGTGGACATGGTAAGCGACCCCCTCATGCTAAAGGTCTGAAGAACGTTGGTGCGGGCGAGCGCCCGATGGCGAACGGGAGGGGCCCGCGGTGCGAGGCCCCTCCTCTTGCCGTTTCGCTCAGTCGTAGACCGGCAGCGAGAGACAGCTTCCGGTCGTGCTGGCGAAGTTCGCGGTGGCGGAATCGCAGGCCCAGCCCCGGAACCAGTCGTCGGAGCTCGTCGCCACACCCACCACGTTGCGATTGGTGAACAAGGTCGACATCGCGGTCGGATCGAAGGCAATCGCGCCGGTCTCGTTCGAACCGTTCACGAACAGCGTGTTCAGCGTGTTGGTGTAGCTGGCGTTGTTGTTCGTGCCTGCGGCGAGGTAGCTCGCCACGTCTGATCCGCCGGCAACCGTGCACTGGAACAGCACCGAATCGAACTTCGGAGCGTTGGCTGCGCTCTCTTCGTCGATCCGAGCGCAGCTCTTGCCGTCGCCGACAACGACCGCGTTGCTCAGCCAGTAGTTGGCCTGGCCGCGGACGCGGATGGCTTGCGCCGCCCCCGAGCTCTGAAGCTGGCCGACGAAGTTGGTCACGCTTACGTTGGTCTGCGGGGTGGCGTTGAAGTCGTAGTCGTCGTCCGGCGAGTCGATCTCGAACAGGTTGTCGCCTGCCGACGCTCGCTGGATCGCGATTGCGTTCTGCAGCGTGAACTGCGCGCCGCTGTCGACATCGAACGAATCGTCCTCGGCACCGACCACGATGAAGTTGGTCATGTGGTTGACGCCGCCGAACGCTTCCATGCCGTCGTCGGAGCTGTTGTACGACATGATGTTGCTGAACTTCGTGCCGCTGCCGACGCCGCCCGTCGTCAGAGCCTGCAGCTCCTTGCCTTCCGAAAGCACGAAGCCCGAATAGCGGATCTGGACGTAGGACATCTCGCCCGAGCTGTCAGCCGGGTCCGGGCCGCCAAACTGGGCCGGGGTCAGGGCACCTTCGACGCCCATTTCGCACTGGGTCTTGTCGGTGGTGGGGGTGCCGGTGTCACAGTCGGAAACCGGAGCGCGGCCCATCAGCACGACGCCGCCCCACTGGCCGGACGAGTTCACCGTGTTCAGCCCCTGCACGTTGTCGCGGCTGGTGAACACGATCGGCCGCGTCGCCGTTCCGTTGGCGACTAGTTTGCTGCCGCGGTTGACGGCAAGCCACGCACGACCGGTGGCAGCAAAGATGGTCACACCGGGCTGGATGGTCAGGGTGACGGGCGTACCGGTCACGCCGTCGCTCGCATCGGGAAGCGGGCCATCGTCCACGCCAACATCGACGCGGCCCGGCAGCGAGTAAAGGACGCCGGCAACCTGCGGCAGCGTCGCATCGTCGGTGAAGACCTGCGGCAGCGCGCACACGCGCCAGGTTCCCGTAGGTCCGCTGATGGTGCCGTTGTCGGTCAGCGCATCCACGCCCACGGTCGGACAGCCCGAAGCCGGAGTGACGCCCCCGTCTCCGTTGCCGCCATCATCTCCACCGCTCGGCGGCGGGTTGTTGATGTCGACGTCGATGTTACCGCCCGTGCCGGGCGAAGCGATATCGTCGGGTCCGCAGGCCGCGAGTGCGACGACACTGCAACCAAGGACGAGTGAGCGGGTTAGGTTAATCACGACTGACGGCCCCTCATGAAGGAAAAGTGATTGGCGATTTTTGATGATCGCGAATCGCCAGTAGGACAGTCAGGTGACACTTTTTTTGCAGCCGTCATTTTGAGCGGGGGTTACAGACATATGTCTGATGTATGACATCTGTGACAGGATCGTTTACCTTCGCTTTATTGCACTATGATGACATTCCTGGATTTTTGTTGTTTCCCTCCTCGCTGACGGGCATCTTCTTCTTTAGACAAGCTATTGCTGGGAGAGACTGCCATGTCCGCTTTCATGACCGTTGCCGCCGTTTTCCTCGCCCAATCGGCACCGGGCATCACCTCCGAAGGGGTCTATGAGCAGCGGGAGGCCGCTTTCGAGGAACTCACCACCGGAGCGAACGGGAACGCCATCGCTCAGCTCGAAGCCGCGCTGGAGCGGACACCCGGAGATCCCGCCCTGCTCATCAACCTCGGCACCGCCTATTCCCGAGAAGGCCGGTTCGACGAGGCGCGCGAGGCCTTTCGTAGCGCGATGGAAGCGGAAGATCGCTATCGCGTCCAGCTGGCCGACGGTTCGTGGGAAGACTCCCGCCGCGTCGCCCGCATGGCCCTCGATTCACTCGACCGGACAGCGTTCGCTTCACGGTAGGACTGCGGCGGCACCGGCCGCCCTCAGCATGTGTCATTCGCGGGATGATCGTCCGCGAGCCGAATAATCACAGTCGCTGTCATCGAAGTGTCATGTCCCTGCCGCATTTCCGGCGGCGGAGGCATGATGATTCTCTCGACATTCAAGCTCGCGACCCTGTGTGCGCTTTGCGGTCTCGCCGCTCCTGCCTGGGCGGCTGAAACACGCGCGCCTGAGACGAGCCCGAACGCGGCCGAAGCATCCCGGGTCGAGGACAGCAGTGGAACCGATGACGTCCGCGCGAGTCACTCGCGCCGCGTCGAGCTGCCGTTCCTGCGCGACTTCGGTCCGGCGGAACAAGCGCCTGTCCCAACCGCGCCGCGCAAGGCAGCGCCCCACCCCTATCGCCAGCTCCAGCTCGACGGACCGCTGCGCGCCGCAATTGGCGGGGACTTCGGCCCCGCTCACCAGCTCGCCGCGATCGAGCGCGGCTAGGGGCTCGCCAGCGAGGAGGGCCAGATGCTGCGTTCCGCAACAACGGCGATGGCTTTGGCGGCGCTCTCGTTGGCGGCGGTGCCGGCCCGCGCTGACGTCCTGGAAATCGGCGAGGCCGGCCTGGCGCGCTGGGTCGCCGGGCCCGCCGCGCACGCTGAAAGCGCGCCTGCGGACATGTCGGCGGACATCGCGCCTGGCGCCGAACACCTCGCCAGCCGCACAGACCTCGCCGCCCGCCTCATCCCAGGTGCTTACGCCGCTAAGGTCCATGAACTCGCCGAGCGGTTTGATCTCAGCCCGGCGCTGATCGAGGCGCTGGTCTGGCAGGAGAGCCGGTGGCGCGAACGCGCGGTTTCGCCGGCCGGTGCCCGGGGACTTGCCCAGCTGATGCCCGGCACCGCGCGCGAGCTCGGCGTGAACCCCGACGATCCTTTCGCCAACCTCGAAGGCGGCGCCCGCTATTTGCGCCAGCAGCTCGACCGCTTCGACGGCGACGTCGAGAAGGCGCTCGCCGCGTACAACGCGGGGCCCGGCCGGGTCAGGGCGGCGAACGGCATTCCTGCTATTCGCGAAACGCAACACTACGTCGCCGCCGTCATGGGGCGGCTCTCCCACCACTCCCGGAGTTACGAATAGATGCGCCTGCTGTCCCGTATCGCCGCGCTCGCGGCCCTGATGCTCCCGGTCTCGGCCCAGGCCCAGGCCGCCGATCCCGCGGGTTCCGGCCCGATCGTCTCTGCGCTCGGCTGGCTGCAAGGCACGCTGCTCGGCAATGTCGCGACGGCGGTCGCGGTCATGGCCGTCGCCGCTGTCGGCTTCATGATGCTCACCGGCCGGCTCAACTGGCGCTTCGGCGCGACCGTCATCATCGGCTGCTTCATCCTGTTCGGAGCCGCGTCGATCGTCGCCGGCATCCAGTCCGCCGCCGGCGTGAGCTGAGGCGGCGATGGAGCTGGTCCG
>JAJUJV010000146.1 GCA_029265155.1 Altererythrobacter sp.
AGCATGTGCGCGAACCCGATCGAGTTGAGGACGTGGAACATGACCGGCCAGAACAGGCCGATCTTGCCGCCTGCCGGCGTCGTCGCCGCGGCCAAGTAGAGGCAGCCCATTGCCAGGATCGAGAAGCCCGAGCCGATGATGATCTTGGTCAGCTCGTCCGGCTCGCGCCAGTGCCTGCCGAACCAGCGGTAGAACAGCGCTACGCCGGCGAGAAAGCTCACCGAAACAACGGCATCGAGCGTCACCAGCCAAGTCGTGGGCAGCTCCGTGCCGAAGAAGTTCAAGTCAAAGTCGCGGTCGCCCCAGACCAAGTAGGCGTTGAAGATCTGGTTGTTGGGAACGATCGCAATGGCCATCACCGGGATCAGCAGCAACAGCGCGAGCGTCGCCATCCAGTCGGTGCGGGTCATCGGAGCGCGCGGCTCGGCGGTCCTTGTCGGAACATCGAAGTGTTCCTTCGGCAGGTGCTTCTGGCCGGCGACATAGATCACCAGGCCTATCAGCATGCCGACGCCCGCGGCACCGAAGCCCCAGTGCCAGCCGACCGTCTCGCCCAACGTGCCGACGATCAAGGGGCTGGCGATTACTCCGGCGTTGATGGCAAGATAGAAGATCTGGAAGGCGTCCGCCCGGCGCAGATCGTCAGGCTTGTAGAGGCTGCCCACCTGGCTGGCGATGTTGCCCTTGAACATGCCGGAGCCGAGGATCAGGCACAGCAGCGCGACCAGGAACGTGACGTTGAACGCCATAAGGAAGTGACCAAGCGCCATGACGATCGCGCCCAGCAAGACGGTGCGCCGCTTACCCAGGACCCGGTCGGCGAGCCACCCGCCCAGGATCGGTGTCAGATAGACGCTTGCCGCATAGGTGCCGAAGATCGCACTGGCGAATGGCTGCCCGTCGATGCCGCCATAGAGCGCGCGGAGTTGCTCGATGCCTGCCACCTCTTCCACTTCGCCCGGAAGCAGCAGGAAGTTCACCATGTAGAGCACCAGCAACGTCTGCATGCCGTAGAACGAGAACCGTTCCCACGCTTCGGTGAAGGCGAGATAAGCCAAGCCCTTGGGATGGCCGAGGAAGGCGCGGTCGGCGCGGGTTTCGATGTTCAGCTCGGGCGTGGCTTCAGCGGTGGTCATGCGGCTTCCAATAGACTGCGGTGCAGCGTGCGACACTCCCTATGGACTTGTCGAGTGAACCATCCAAGCGCCTGAGCGTAGCCATGGCATGCTGTTCGACACTTGGTACGACCTCGCGCGCGTAGCGGCGGTTTCGGTGCTCTCCTACGGCGCGCTGGTGGTGATCCTGCGCGTGTCGGGCAACCGTTCGCTCGCCAAGCTCAACATCTTTGATTTCGTCGTGACCATCGCGCTGGGTTCGACGCTGGCGACGGTGCTGCTGACCAGCGACGTGTCCTTCAGCGAAGGCGCGTTGGCTTTCGTAATGTTGGCCGCTTTGCAGTGGCTGGTCTCCTGGGTTTCGGTGCGTGCCGAATGGTTCGGCAAACTCATCCGCTCCGAGCCGCGGCTGGTGATGCGCGACGGTGAGTTCCTCGAGCAGGCTATGCGCGGAGAGCGGCTGACGCGCAGCGACGTCGAAGCCGAAATACGCAAGAAGGGCCTCGGTGCTGTCGAGGACATCGCCGCCGTGGTGCTGGAGACGGACGGGGAACTGAGCGTCATCGCGAAGTCGGCCGAGGGGAGCCGCAGTGCCCTCCGATCGGTCAAAGGCCCCGCTCGCAAGGGCAGCTAGCGGCGCTCCAGCTCGCGATCGAGGAACTCCGCTACGTCCGCGAGTACGACCTGCTTGTCGAGGAACGCCTCGCCGATACCGTGCAACAGCACGAAGGGCAGGGTGCCGGCGTCCATCTTCTTGTCGTGCAGCATGTGCGCGGCGAGCGCTTGGCCGTTGCAGTTGAGACCCAGGGTGGCAACTTCGCTGGGGAGGCCGGCGCTGCCGATGGCCATGGCGACGCGCTGCGCGTCCGCCTCGGAGATATAGCCGCGCCGCGCCGAATAGCGGGCCGCCAGCACCATGCCGAGAGCCACCGCTTCGCCGTGCAGCAACCGATCGGAGAAGCCGGTCTGCGCCTCCAGCGCATGGCCAAACGTATGGCCGAGGTTGAGCAGCGCTCGCGCGCCGGTCGTCTCCCGTTCGTCCTCGGCGACGATCCGTGCTTTGGCTTTCACGCTTTCGGTGACGGCATATTCCTGAGCCGCGCGGTCGCCGGCGAGCACAGCGCCGCCGTTCGCCTCGCACCAGTCGAAGAAGGCGCGATCGCCGAGGATGCCATACTTGATGACTTCAGCGTAGCCGGCACCCATTTCCCGCGCCGGCAGCGTCGTTAACGCATCGAGGTCCGCCAGCACGAGACTCGGTTGGTGGAAGGCTCCAACCAGGTTCTTGCCAGCGGACGTGTTGATCGCGGTTTTTCCGCCCACGCTCGAATCGACTTGCGCCAGCAGGGTGGTGGGCAACTGAATGAACCCGCAGCCGCGCTTGAGAATCGCGGCGGCAAAGCCGGTGAGATCCCCGATCACGCCGCCGCCTAGCGCCAGCACGTGATCGCCGCGCTCTACTTCCTCGGCCAGCAGCCAGTCCATCAGCCGCTCGAGAACGGTCCAGCTCTTGGCGCCTTCGCCGGACTCCAGAATCATCCAGCGCGGCTCGAACCCGGCCGCTGCGAGCGAGCCGTCGACGGTCTCGCGCCAGTGGCGCTCGACGTTGTTGTCCGTCACGATCGGCACGCGCTTCTTGCGCAGCAACGGCCCACATTGCGCGGCCAGATCGGCGAGCAGCTCGCTGCCGACACGTACTTCGTATGAACGGCCGGCTAGCTCGACCGGGATGACAGCCATTCGGCCAGCTCCTGCAGGATTCGGTTGACGGTCTCCGAGTGGGGACCGGAATTGCTCATGACCTTGATCGGTGCCTCGGCATAGGCGCTTTCGCGCTCTGTCTTCAGGCGGGTAACGATCTCGACCGGATCTCCGCCGCGCAGCAGCGGGCGGTTGTCGTTGCGAGTGACCCGAGAGACCAGAGTAGCAACGTCGCTGTCCAGCCATATGGCCAAGCCGCGACCGAGGATCAGCTCGCGCGTCGAAGGCTGCACGAAGGCGCCGCCGCCGGTGGCCACCACCATCGGGCCGCTTTCCAGCAGGCGCGCGATTACGCGGCGCTCGCCGTCGCGGAAGTAGTCCTCGCCGAAACGCTCGAAGATCTCGGGGATGCTCATCTGTGCGGCCCGCTCGATCTCGTCGTCGGCATCGGCGAACGGGAGGTGGAACAGTTGCGCCAGCTTGCGGCCGATAGTGGACTTGCCCACGCCCATCATCCCCACCAGCACGACCGGACGATCGAGCCGTGAGACAAGGCCGCGGATCTCGCTGTCGGTGAGGCTGGAAGTGCCGATGGTCATTGCCGCATGCGCTATAGATGCGCTAACCGCGCGTGCAAGTTTACGGAGGGTTGCGGTTCGTGGCGATGCGCCTCACGAAGGTCCAGATGGCGTTGCTGGCGCTCTTGATCGTGTTTCTGGCAATTGCCTGGTACGATGGTGGCCGGGAGCCGCAACGGTTGATTGAACAGCCGGTCGAGCTGCCGGAGACTCTGCGATGAGGCGCGGCCTGCTGCTTGCCGGTATTGCTCTGGCGCTGACTTCCACACTGGCGACGGCAGCGCCGGAATCGCTGCTGCCCGATACGTTCGGCGATCCGCCTCCGGCGCCGGCTCCCGCACCGCGGCCGACCGCCGCGCCCGCACCGGCTCCGGCGCCGGGTGTAGCCTCTCCGCCGCCACCGGGCACGTCGGTCCCGGTCATCCAGCCGCTTCCGCAACTGCCGCAACCTTTGGCGCCGATACCGCAAGTCACCCTGCCGCCCGATTTCCCAAGCCTAGCCGAGATCGAGCGGATGAGCCCCGACGAGATCGACGAGCTGTTCGGCCTGAAGCCCAAATTCGACATCCCGCCTGCCGCGCGGCGCGCGGTACGCGAAGTTGGGGTGATCGGACCGGAGGAGGGCGGCTTCCCGGTGGGCTCGATCGACGACCAACCGGCGCAGCTCATTCATGCAGTATTGGCGGCCAATCGCGGTACGCTGGTCTCCCGCTGGGGGCACATCCTGTTGCGCCGCGCGCTGGCGAGCCGGCTCGATGCCCCGCGCGACATGGATCCGGTGGATTTCGCGGCTTTGCGCGCCGGGCTGCTCAACCGTCTCGGCGAAAGCATGGCCGCCCGGGCGCTGGTGCAAGACGTCGATACGGCGAACTACAACACCGCGCTCGGCCGAGCCGCTTTCGACGCCTACTTGGCCACCGGCGATGTCCTCGGCATCTGCCCGGTCGCGCAGCTCAAGAGCACGCTGCTCGACGACGGCGAGTGGAAAATGGCGCGGGCGATCTGCTCGGCCTATTCCGGCGATGCCCGCCAGGCCGAGCGCGAGTTGCAGCGCATCCTCTACTATGGCGAGGCTCCCCGCATCGATGCGCTGTTGGCGCAGCGGTTCGCCGGCGCAGCGGGCGAGGGGCGCCGCGCGGTCAATATCGAGTGGAACCAGGTCGAGGAACTCAATCCCTGGCGTTTTGCTCTGTCGCGGGCGCTCGGGGTCGAGATCCCCGACGAACTGCGCGACGATGCGGGCTCACGTTACGACATCGCCGACACGCTTATACCGGCGGTGCCGCTCGCACAGCGGATCGCCTCGGCCGAACAGGCGGCGACGCGCGGCGTCATCTCGTCCGACGCCATGATCGGCCTCTACTCCCAGGTGTGGAGCGAGGAGATTGAAGGCAGCGAACGCGAACGCGCCGTTACCTTGCGCCAAGCTTATGCTGCCCGCGATCTCTCGGTTCGCCTCGCCGCGTTGCGCGAGCTGTGGAGCGGCGGTGAATATGGCCGGATGGTGCTCACCGCCTATGCTGCGGCGCGGCTGCCGGTCAGCGAGGATCTGCTGGACGATGCGCCGCGGATTATCGCTTCGATGCTGGCTGCGGGGCTCGACCGCAACGCGCTGCGTTGGGGATCCGCCGTCCCGGAAGGCAGCGAAGCCTGGGCGCTGCTCGCACTGGCCCAGCCAGAGCGCAGCACACAGGTCAGCGGCAGTGCCGTGCAGGCATTCATCGGCGAAGACAGCAGCGCCGATCAGCGCAAGTCGCGCTTCCTGGTCGCGGGCCTCGCCGGCCTTGGTCGCCTCGACATGGGCACGGCAAGCGGCCTTGCGGAACGCCTGGGTGTAACACTGGAACGCGAAAGTCCTTGGAGCCGCCAGATCGATCGCGCCTCTGAACTAGGCAATCCGACGCTCGTGGCGCTTCTGACCGGGCTTGGCATGCAAGGTTCCGGTTGGGACAAGATGACGGCGCGCCAGCTTTTCCACATCGTCCGCGCGCTCAATAC
>JAJUJV010000104.1 GCA_029265155.1 Altererythrobacter sp.
CATGCCCCGCTCAGGCCCCGCGGCTGCTCATGCCGCGCCAGCGGCGACCCGTGTACGGCCTCGCATAGAGAGCATGCCTCCTTTGGGCATGATCAGCGGGCGGGTTGGATCGCAAGCATCCGGTCTCTCGGCTTACGGGTGGCAAGCACCCGCGTGGGACCGGCCTGTCATGAGCAGACCGCCCCCGGCGCCCGAAGCGCCGGCCGCGATGTCACTGCTTCGCCCGCTGACGCGCGCTTCGCAGGACGAGGAGGGAAGACCAGCCGGCCGAGCCGCCCTTCCGGTTCCAGTGCCCTGTGAGGTTGCAGGGCGGGGCTATCGATAACCTATTCGGTTCATTATGTCAAGAGGGATGTGGCGGATTGCAGGCTCAGCCGCGGCGGAGTGCCTTGCCGGCAGCGCGCGGCTCCCCTAGCGGCGGCCGGCTGAGGGAGGGTTTTATGCTGCGCCGCCTGTACGACTGGACGATGGCCAAGGCCTCGCACCCGCACGCCGAGTGGTGGCTGGCCTTCATCAGCTTCATCGAATCGAGCTTCTTTCCGATCCCGCCGCATCCGCTGCTCGGGCTGATGTGCCTGGCCGAGCCGCAGCGGGCGATCCGCTTCGCGGTGATCTGCACGCTCGCCTCGGTCCTCGGCGGGCTGTTCGGTTATGCGATCGGCTATTTCCTCTACGAGGCGATCGGCGAGGCGATCCTGGCCATGCTCGGCCTCACCGCCAGCTTCCCGCGCGCCGCCTGCCTGCTGCGCGAATACGACGTCGAGGTGATCCTGATCGCCGGTGCAACCCCGGTGCCGTTCAAGCTGCTGACGATCACCGCCGGCTTCATCGAGATGGCGTTGGTCCCGTTCGTGCTCGCCAGCCTGGCCGGGCGGGCGCTGATCTTCATGACGGTCGGCGTGCTGTTCCGCCTGCTCGGGGCGCCGATCAAGCGCTTCATCGACAAGTACCTGACGCTGGTCAGCACCGCTTTCGTGCTGCTGGTGGTCGCCGGCTTCCTGGTCATTACGCAAGTCGATGGCGGCACCGAGGAAGTGCGCGACCGCTGCGATGCGGCGGCCGCCGTCGCCTGACCACGCCCCGGTCGGCTACGCTTCGAGCTCGATGTCCCAGTAGAGCCAGTCGCGCCAGGTTTCGTGCAGGTAGTTCGGCGGGAAGCGCTTGCCGTGCTGGATCAGCTGCCAGCTGGTCGGGCGGATCGGCTCGATCAGCGGCTGCATGTGCGCCTGCGCCGGCGTACGGCCGCCCTTCTTCATGTTGCACGGCGCGCAGGCGGTGAGGATGTTTTCCCAAGTGGTCTTGCCGCCGAGCCGGCGCGGCACGACGTGGTCGAAAGTGAGCTGCTCGGGGCTGCCGCAATACTGGCAGATGAAGCGGTCGCGTAGGAACACGTTGAAGCGCGTAAAGGCGGGAAACTCGCTCGGCTTGACGTATTGCCGCAGCGCGATGACCGACGGGATCTTCATGTCGAGCGAAGGCGAGTGCACTTCGCGCTCGTAAGTCGCGACCACGTCCACCCGCTCAAGGAAAATCGCCTTGATCGCCGTCTGCCACGGCCACAGGCTGAGCGGGTAATAGGACAACGGCGTGTAGTCGGCGTTGAGCACCAGCGCCGGGCAACTCGCCAGTTGGCGGTCCGGATCGTCCTCGGCGCTGCGAAAGCGCGCCGCCCGTTCGATGAGATCGGCCTTGTACATGGCGCGCCCTCTCTCTGCTGTCGGAGAGGGAGCATTTGCAGCCCCATGCGTCAACCCTGTGACAGCGGCGCGTTTTCGATTGTTCCACAGCGCGCTCGCCCCTCCCGCCGCAGCGCAGGACGAGCACGCCGGGGCAGACGGAACCGCCCTTCGACAAGTTCGGGGCGAACGGGTTAGGTGGGAGGATGATCGTCACCCGCTTTGCGCCCAGTCCGAACGGCTCGCTGCATCTGGGGCATGCCTTTTCGGCCATAACCGCACACGATCTCGCCCAGGCGCGCGGCGGGCGGTTCCTGCTCAGGATCGAGGACATCGATGGCGCTCGCTCCCGTCCGGACCTCGCCGAGGAGCTCCGTGCCGATCTCGCCTGGCTGGGGCTCGAGTGGGAAGACGTCGCGCCGCAATCCTCGCGTCTCGCCGGCTATGCCGCGGCCGCGGAACGCTTGAGGGAGACGGGGCTGCTCTATCCGTGTCGCTGCACCCGCAGCGAGATCGTCGCGGCCGCAACGGCCAAGGGTCCGGACGGTCCGGTCTATCCGGGCACGTGCCGCGGCCGGGAGGTCGAGCCGCAAGGCGAGGTTGCTTGGCGGCTCGACGTGGCCGAGGCGCTGCGCCGCACCGGGCCGCTCGCCTGGCTCGACGAGCGCCGGGGCGAGCAGCCGGCCCGCCCCGATCTTGCCGGCGACGTGGTTCTGGTGCGCAAGGACCGGACCACGCCGGCGAGCTACCACCTCGCTGCCACGCTCGACGATGCGGCCGACGGAGTGACGCTGGTCACCCGGGGCATGGACCTGTTCGCCGCCAGCCACGTCCACCGCCTGCTGCAGGCGCTGCTCGACCTGCCCGTCCCGACCTGGCACCACCATCCGCTGCTGCTCGATGCGGAGGGCCGCAAGCTCGCCAAGCGGCGCGGGTCCCCGTCGCTGGGCGACCGCCGCCGCGCCGGCGAGGACGGGCGGGCCCTCGCAGATTCTTTGCGCCGCGGCGTCCTGCCCGCTGGTGTCAGCCGGGGTGACCGCTTACATTGCCCGCCATGAACACGCTTCTCGTCATCCTGATCGTGATCCTGGCGATCATGACTGTGATATCGCTCGTCCGCGGCATCGTGGCCTTCATGCAGAGCACCAAGCTCGACCTCGAAAGCGAGGGCGACCGATCGGTCGAGATGCAGCTCAAGCAAAACAAGATGATGTTCGCCCGCATCAAGTACCAGGCGCTGGCCATCGTCGCGGTCGCGGTGCTGCTGATGTTCAACCGCTAGCGCACGCGCAGCGGCAAGGTGGTTCGCCTCAACAAAATCTACACCCGGACCGGCGACGACGGCACCACGGGACTCGTCGACGGGTCGCGCCGGTCGAAGCACGACGCCCGGCTCGAGGCGGTCGGCGCGGTCGACGAAGCCAACACCCTGCTCGGCTGGGCGGCCCTGGCGGTGGACGACGTTGCCGACCTGACCCGCGTGCAGAACGACCTGTTTGACCTCGGCGCCGACCTCGCCACGCCGGGCGAGGATTTCACGCCCTCGGAGATGACGCTGCGCATCGTCATGGCACAGTCGGAGTGGCTGGAGCGGCGCATCGACGCGGCCAACGAGCGGCTCGAACCGCTGCGTAGCTTCATCCTGCCGGGCGGCAGCGAAGCGGCGGCGCGGCTGCATATCGCGCGGGCTGCCGTCCGCCGGGCCGAGCGCGCGATGACGGCGCTGGCCGAAGCCGAGCCGGTCAATCCGGCAGCGCTGGCGTACATCAACCGCCTGTCCGATTACCTGTTCGTGCTGGCGCGCGTGGCCAACGGCGGGCGCGATCCGCTGTGGCAGCCGGGAGTCCATCGCTAGCCGGGAACGCCGCTGCCGAGCGGAGGGTTGTCACGGCGAAGGAGATACCCCGATGACCGACCGACCCCGGCAAAGCTCGGAACGAACCGACGACGATCAGGCGCCCGAGCTGCACAACTCCGAACAGGACGACGAGCAGTGGCAGACCCATACCGTCGCCGAGGACGCGCTGCGCGGCGAAGGCCAGCGCGCCAGCCCGCTCGACAGCACCAAGGACGATAGCGACAGCGGAATCATGGACGATTCGACGCAGGACCTGATCGATCACATGCGCGACATGGAGCAGTCCGGCCGCGTCGACATGTCCGCGTTCAACGGCGAGCCGAACCACGACGACAACGCCGACTGGTTCGGCGACGAGGCTAAGCTCGACGACCTGCCGGGCGACGGGTCGTCCACCCGCAATCCGCTGCGCGACAACGAATGAACCGGATGCCCCTCCTGCTGCGGCGGGAGGGGCATTAGCGCAGCAGGTCCTCGCCGGGCGCATTCTCGGTGAGGAACCACAAGCCGAACACCAGCACCACGGCGCCGACCGCAACCGCCCAGCCGAACCACCGGAACATCGGGTTCTCCGCCGGTTCGATTTGATGCGGCTTCAGCCGCGCGAGCGTCGCGCAGGCGCGGCGCTCCGCCAGTACCGCGAGGATCCCGCCAGCCAAGATGAACAGCGAGGCAATGGCCCGCGCCAGCCCGCGCGGCTCCATCTCGTCGAACAGCACGTGAAAGCCGAGACCGATACCGATCGCGCCGAAGGCGGTGCGCATCCATCCGGCGAACGTCCGCTCCATCGCCATGATCGTGCGATCCTCGGCCATGTGCGTGCGTTCTTGCGCCAGATCGTCGCGGTCGATGTCGTCGCTGCTGTCGCGCGTTTCCTCGGTCATGGGGATCAAACCCCTTCGGACGCCTCGCGTTTCAGGTCGTACAGAAGATCGAGGGCGTCGCGCGGCGTGAGCGCGTCGATGTCGAGCGCCTGCAGCCGATCGCGCAGCGCATCGCACTGCGCTTCTTCGGCCTGAGCCGCCGCGGCAAACAGCGGCAATTCGCCGAGGCCCGCGGCAAGCCCGCCGGTTTCGGCGCGGCCTTTCTCCAGCTTGTCGAGCACCGAACGCGCGCGGGCGATGACCTCGCGGGGAACGCCGGCGAGCTTGGCGACGGCGAGGCCATAGCTGCGGTCCGCCGCGCCTTCCGCCACTTCGTGGAGCAGCACGAGGTCGCCTTTCCACTCCTTGGCGCGGACGTGGTGGAGCGAGAGCGCCGGGCAGGTGTTGGCAAGGCGGGTGAGCTCGTGATAATGCGTGGCGAACAGGCAGCGGCAGCGGTTGGTTTCGTGGATCGCCTCGGCCACGGCCCATGCCAGCGCGAGGCCGTCGTACGTCGAGGTGCCGCGGCCGACTTCGTCGAGGATAACGAAGCTGCGCTCGGTCGCCTGCGCGAGAATCGCGGCGGTCTCGACCATCTCGACCATGAACGTGGAGCGGCCGCGGGCGAGATTGTCGGAAGCGCCGACGCGGCTGAACAGCCGGTCGACCAGGCCCAGCGTGACCCGGGCAGCGGGAACGAAGCCGCCGGCTTGCGCCAGCAGCACGATCAGCGCGTTCTGGCGCAGGAAGGTCGACTTGCCGCCCATGTTCGGCCCGCCGAGCAGCCATAACCGGTTGTCGGGCCCGAGGCGGCAGTCGTTGGCGACGAACCGCTCGCCGCTGCGGGCCAGCGCGGCTTCCACGACCGGATGCCGGCCGCCTTCGACTTCAAGGCAGGGGGTTTCGACCAGCGCCGGCCGGCACCAGCCGCCTTCCGCTGCCCGCTCCGCCTGCCCGGCCGCGACATCGATGCGGGCAAGAGCCGCCGCTGTCGTGGCGATCGGCTCCTTCGCCGCCGCCACCTCTTCCACCAGCGCTTCGAAGTGCGCGTCCTCGGCGGCGAGCGCGCGGCCGCCGGCTTCGGCAATGCGGCTCGCCTCCTCGTGCAGCTGCAGCGAGTTGAACCGCACCGCGCCAGCCATGGTCTGGCGGTGCGTGAAGCCGCTCTCGGCCGCCATCAACGCGTCGGCGTGGCGGCTCGGCACTTCGACGAAATAGCCGAGCACGCCGTTGTGGCGGATCTTGAGCGCGGCGATGCCGGTCTCTTCGCGGTAGCGCGCCTCGAGCGCGGCAATCGCGCGGCGGGCGCTGCCCGAGACCTGCCGCAACTCGTCGAGCGCCGCGTCGTAGCCTTCGGCAATGAACCCGCCCTGCCCCCGCTCGGTCGGCGGCGAAGGAACCAGCGCGCGCGACAAGTGGTCGGTCAGCGCGCCGTGCCCGGCGAGTGCCGGCAGCAGCGCCTGAAGCAGTGCCGGCCGGTCGGGCTTGGCGCCGAGGAAATCGTGGATGCGGCGGGCGGCGAGCAGGCCATCGCGGATCTGTCCGAGATCGCGCGGCGAGCCGCGTCCGGCGACCACCCGGCCGAGCGCACGGCCGATGTCGGGCAGAGCCCGCAGCGCCTCGCGCAAGTCGGCGCGCAGCAGCGGATCGGCGTGCAGCCATTGCACCAGGTTGAGCCGTGCTTCGATCTCGCCCGCCACAGCCAGCGGCGCGGCAAGATCCTCGGCGAGCAGGCGCGCTCCGGCGCCGGTGACGCAGCGGTCGATGGCGGCGAGCAGACTGCCGCTGCGCCCGCCGGACTGAGCTTCGAGAATTTCGAGGCTAGCCCGCGTCGCGGCGTCCATCGCCAGCGTGGTCCCCGCAGCCCGCACGACCGGCGGGAGCAGCAGCGGCAGGTTGCCGCGCCCGACGTGCTCGAGATAGGCGATCAGCCCGCCTGCGGCGGCGAGCATAGACCGGGTGAACTGCCCGAACCCGTCGAGCGTGGCGACAGAGTGGATCGCTTTGAGCCGCGCCTCGCCCTCGTCGCTGGAAAAGCTCATTCGTGGCCGTGCGATGGCCTCTGGCGGAACCTCCGGCCATTCCTCGGGCGCCACGAGCTCGCTCGCTCCGAGGCGTGCCAGAGCCGCGCTCAGTGCCTGTGGCTCGCACTCCTCCAGTTCCATCCGTCCGGTCGAGATGTCGCAGGCGGCAATGCCGCACGTGCCGCGCACTTCGCAGACCGCGGCGAGGATGTTGGCGCGGCGCGGCTCGAGCAGCGCTTCCTCGGTCAGCGTGCCGGCGGTGACGAAACGGACGATGTCGCGCGCCACCAGCGCCTTCGAACCCCCACGTTTCTTCGCTTCCTCCGGCGTTTCGACCTGCTCGGCAATGGCGACGCGGTGCCCGGCCTTGATCAGACGGGCGAGATAGCTTTCGGCCGAATGGACCGGGACGCCGCACATCGGCACCGGCGCGCCGTGGTGCTCGCCGCGGGTGGTCAGCGCGATGTCGAGCGTGGCGCTGGCCGCCTTCGCGTCATCGAAGAACAGCTCGAAGAAGTCGCCCATCCGGTAGAACAGCAGGCAGTCCCCGGCCTCGCGCTTCAGCGCGAGGTATTGGGCCATCATCGGCGTCGGTGCGGGAGCGTCGGCCATCGGCCCAGCCGATTAGCGGATGGGCTGCGGCCGAGTCATCGCCTGGGGCGGGATAAGCTGCGGATAGCGCGCGCCTACTGCTCGATCAGCGGGAAATGCTTGTCGAGATGGCGGCGCACGATCCTGAGGTTGCGGGTGTTGGAGCGGAACATGAAGTCGAACAGGTCACCCGCGACGGGG
Organism: Altererythrobacter sp.; assembly: GCA_029265155.1. Taxonomy (GTDB): domain Bacteria; phylum Pseudomonadota; class Alphaproteobacteria; order Sphingomonadales; family Sphingomonadaceae; genus Croceibacterium_A. The sequence goes on from JAJUJV010000104.1 coordinate 7,214, forward strand.
ATGGCGCCGACCGCACTGTCGAACGCGACGTTGCCCGCCATGCGCCACAGCTTCCACTTCGGCATGCCGAGATTGCGCGCTTCCCAGACGATGTAGGCCCCCATCGCGGCGGTCACGAGGTCCCCGACGACCGGCACCAGCCCGGCGACGGCATCGAGGCCGACGCGGCGGTTGAGGCCGGGCACCACGAAAGCTCGTTCCAGGACGGCTTCCATCGCTTCAATTCGCTGCCGCACGGCCAGCGGGTCGCGGCCATAAGGAAGTCCCATCCGGCGCGGTCTTTGCGGGTAATCCATCGCGTCTCCTCTTCAGGTGTCTTACCTGGGTATGACGGCGAGCGGCGGCAAGGGGTGGAACGCCCAGGCATTGCCGACGAAACCGGCCACTTGCCCGCGCACCAGCGAGAAGCGCACCGGAGTGCCGATCGGAACGAACACGTTGGCCCGAGTCAGTTCGATTTCCGCCTGGGCGAGCAGGCTGGCCTTGGCCGCCGGATCGGTCTGCACGATCGAATCGCGCACCAGCGCATCGGCTTCGCTGGAGCAGAGGCCCGCCTTCAGCGAACAGTGGAATTGGTTGAGGTACCAGCGCGCGTCAGCATAGCGGGCGACACGGTCGATCAGCACCAGGTCCGCGTCATCGGAGACCGCCACCCGCTCCAGGCGAATTCCGACACTGTTGAGATGGGCCGAGAGCTCGCGAAACAGGATATCGAACCCGGGCCCGTGCGGCAGGAACAGCGAGAGGTGCGCCTCCGCGCCTTCGTTGGCGGCACGCCAGGCCGCGACCCGCCGCGCCGCCTCGTCGCGCACGTCCGCCAGCGTCTGCGTCGTCCAGCGTTCGGCGACATAG
>JAJUJV010000210.1 GCA_029265155.1 Altererythrobacter sp.
AGCAAACAGATGAGAATTCTCGGCTGTTCCGACGTCCACCCAGACTAGGAAAGAAGTATCAGGCGGCGTGATCGAGCACAATCGCGACCCTCCCGGGCTGATGGCACATCGCATCTGACCTGCCACTGAGTTTTTCCTCCACCTGGAGTTAGAGTCCGGCCTTGATTGAAGGACGGACAGATGAAGCGGAAGCGGTTTTCGGAAGAGCAGATCATCGGGGTTCTGCGCGAGCACGAGTCGGGTGCGAAGGCGGCCGATCTGGCCCGCAAGCACGGGGTGAGCGAAGCGACCCTGTATAACTGGAAGGCGAAGTATGGGGGGATGGAGGTGTCCGACGCCAAGCGCCTGAGGTCTCTGGAAGAGGAGAATACGAAGCTGAAGAAGCTGCTCGCCGACCAGATGCTGGAAGCATCGGCACTTCGCGAGCTTCTGTCAAAAAAATGGTAGGGCCCGCCGCCAAGCGCGAAGCCGTCGCGCATCTGCAGGCCGCCATGGGCCTGTCGGAGCGTCGGGCCTGTTCCTTCGTCGGTGCCGATCGCAAGATGGTCCGCTACCAGTCCTGCCGTCCGCCGGAGACCGAACTGCGCGGCCGGCTGCGCGACCTTGCCAATGAACGCCGGCGTTTCGGCTATCGACGCCTGTTCATCCTGCTGCGACGGGAGGGTGAGCCGTCTGGCATCAACCGTATCTACCGGCTCTACCGAGAAGAAGGGTTGACGGTTCGCAAGCGCCGGGCAAGGCGACGGGCGGTGGGTACGCGAGCGCCGATCCTGGTCGAGGCGAGACCGAACGCACGCTGGTCACTGGACTTCGTGCACGACCAGTTCGCCTGCGGTCGGCGCTTTCGGGTGCTAAACATCGTCGATGACGTGACGCGCGAATGCCTTGCTGCGATCCCTGACACGTCGATCTCCGGTCGTCGTGTCGCCCGCGAGCTTACCGATCTGATCAGCCGTCGCGGCAAGCCGGACATGATCGTTTCGGATCACGGCACCGAGTTCACGTCGAACGCCATCCTTGCCTGGTCGAAAGATCATCGAGTCGAGTGGCATTACATCGCGCCAGGCAAACCCATGCAGAATGGCTATGTGGAGAGCTTCAACGGTCGGATGCGGGACGAGCTGCTGAACGAGAGCCTGTTCTTCGGCATCGACCATGCGCGCAGCGCCATCGCTGAATGGAGGCAGGACTTCAACACCGCGCGACCGCATTCCTCGCTCGGATACCAAACCCCGGCAGCCTTTGCCGAAACTCTCACCGCAACCGGCTCCGACGCTTCGCTCGATAAGGGCTTCGCGTCTCCACCGGTTGCTCAACCCGCGCCCTACGGCGTAACAGAAACGGCCGAGGCTCTAATCGCCGCTGGATGACAGTTCAGTGGCAGGTCAGCGGGTGAGCGCCAGCGCGATCTTCTTTATGTTCTGGCTGGCCGCGGCCAGCAGACATTGCCAGCTCACCTTCATCAGTCCCCGGAAGCGCGCATAACGGTGCCCGTGCAGCTGTTTGGCGTCGGCAAACGAGCGCTCCACCGTCTCCTTGCGTCGCTTGTAGATCGCCTTGCCCCACGCCGTCTTGCGGTAACTGTCCGTCCGTTCGCGGGCGTCCGCCCACACATGCCGGGTGATGGTGCGGACCGCTTTTGCATTGGACGTGCAGGAGGCAAGCAGCGGACAGTCGCGGCACACTGCCGGGTCGGACCGGTAGTGCCGGTAGCCGTTGCGGTCGGTGGTGGCATAGCCGAGCAGCTGCCCCTGAGGGCAGCGGTAGCCGTCGAGTTCCTTCTCGTAGACGAACTTCGACTTGCGCATCATGCCCTCTTTGGGCGGCGTCGGGTTGCGGTAGCCAGTGACACCAAAGATCTGCCGCTCCTCGAGCCCATGGGCAATGCCCGCCGTGGCGTAGCCCGCGTCCAGTCCCACCGCCCGCACATCAAAGCCAAAGCGCGCCCGCTGCCGGTCAAGCCGCTCCAGATAGACGATCGAGTCGTGCACGTTGGCCGGCGTCACAAACGTGTCGGTGATGATCGCATGGCGCCCGTCCACCGTGCGGTGGTCGAGATAGAAGAAGCCCTTCGGCTTGCCCTCGCGCACCATGTAGCCCGCCTCCGGATCGGTGCGGCTGACCTTGGTCTCCTTCACCTGCGGCTCC
>JAJUJV010000176.1 GCA_029265155.1 Altererythrobacter sp.
CGGCTGGCGTCCGAATGCATAGAGCCCAGCGTGATCGAAATAAGCAGCCGTAAAGCTAGGATCCCACGCCGGGAGCCAGCGCCACGGCCCGTAATCGAAGCTCTCGCCGGTTATGTTCATGTTGTCGGAGTTCAGCACCCCATGAACGAAGCCGGCGACCATGTACGATGCGGCGAGGTCAGCGAGCCGCTCGACCGCCTGGTGCATCAGCACGACCGCGGGCTCATCCCGGCCGGGCGCTTCTTCAGGCGGAAGCGGGCCGGGAAACTGCTTCAGACAATAATCGACCAGCGCTGACATGTGCTCGTCTTCCTCGAACACCGCGAGCCGTTGGAAGGTGCCGATGCGGATATGCGAATGGCTGAGCCGCACCAGCACCGCCGACCGCGTAGGCGAAGGCTCGTCCCCGCGCACGAGTTCTTCGCCGGTTTCGATCACGGAGAAGGTCTTGGAGGTATAGACGCCTAGGGCCTCGAGCATCTCCGTGGCGAGGATTTCGCGGACCGCCCCCTTGAGCGTCAGCCGGCCATCTGCGGTGCGGCTATAGGGCGTACGGCCGCTGCCTTTGGTGCCTAAATCGAGCAGACGGCCGGCGCTGTCGCGCAGTTGCGCAAAGGTGAACCCGCGGCCGTCACCGATTTCGGGGTTGTAAACCCGAAACTGATGGCCGTGGTATCGCAATGCGAGCGGTTGCGGCAGATTGTCCGGCAGCGGGACGAACCGGCCGAAGTGCCGCGTCCAGTCGGTGTCCGAGAGTTGGTCCAACCCTACCGCACCGGCCCATCTGTCATTGCGGAAGCGGAGCGTCGTCTCGGGAAAATCGGCGGCCCTCACCGGATCGGCCAACCATTCCGCGAGTTCGAGGATCGGGAGGTCGGGACGATAGGGGGCGGCTTGCGGTTCGGCGCGCATCCTTTCATTAGTGGGGTCGCTGCACCGGGGGAACAAGCCGACGATGTCAAAAAGCGCGCCCGCCTATACTCAGGGCGAGTGGACCAGCGCCGACGGGCTGACGTTGCGGTACAGGGACTTTTCCGGTCCGGCTGATCGCCTGCCCGTGCTCTGCATTCCCGGGCTCACTCGCAACAGCCGCGACTTCGAGCCGCTCATCGAGGCGTTCCCGGGCGAGAGGCGCTTCATCTGCCCCGATCTCAGGGGACGAGGGCGCAGCGACTACGCGAAGGACACGGGCACTTATCACCCGCAGCGGTATGCCGAGGACATAGCCGGGCTGCTCGATAACCTTGGTATCGAGCGGGCGGTGATGATCGGCACATCGCTTGGGGGGATCGTCATCATGCTGCTCGCCACCATGGCGCCGGAACGCATCGCCGCGGCGGTGCTCAACGACGTGGGGCCGGAAATAGAAGCAAGGGGGCTGGCGCGGATTCGTGAGTACGTCGGCCTCGGCCGCAGCTATCCAACCTGGATGCACGCTGCCCGGGGGTTGAAGGCGCAGGCCGGTGCCTCCTACCCGGATTTCGAGCTGTCTGACTGGCTGCGCATGGCCAAGCGGATGATGGCCATCGGACCCGGCGGGCGCATTGCTTTCGACTACGACATGAAGATTGCCGAGCCCTTCCATGAACCGGCGGGCGCTGTCCCGCAGGCCGACTTGTGGCTCGCCTACCGGGCGCTGACCGGTCGGCCTGTCCTGGTGTTGCGCGGCGAAATGTCCGACATCCTCTCGGACAATACGATGGCACGAATGGCGCGCGAGATTCCGGACGTGGAGGCGGTCACGGTTCCACGGACCGGCCATACCCCGACGCTCGAGGAGCCGGCTGCGCGCTTGGCGATCGAGCGGCTATTGGCAAGAGCGGCATGAGCAACAAGCGAACAACTCCGCGCATCCTGCATGTGCACTCGACGTTCGATGCGGGCGGCAAGGAAGTTCGCTGCGCCCGCCTGATCAACGCCTTCGGGCGCGACGCGGAGCACGCCATCGTCGTCGGCGATCCGGCACACCGCTCGGCCGCGGCGTTGTTGGCCAAAGGCGTCAACGTCACTTGGCCGGCCTTTCCTTCACTGGTGGGCAAGCCGCTGCCAGGCCGCCTCAAGCGCCTCGCTGAGGCAATGGCGGGTTACGATCTCATCTGCACCTACAACTGGGGGGCGATGGACGCGGTGATGGCGCACACGCTGTTTGCCGACGTCTACAAGCTGCCGCCGTTGGTCCACCACGAGGATGGCTTCAACGAAGACGAAGCGGAGGGGCTGAAGCGGGGGCGCAATTTCTACCGCCGCATCGCTCTTGGTCGAACGGCCGCGTTGGTCGTGCCCTCGCGTACGCTGGAGCGGGTCGCGCTGGAGACATGGATGCAGCCCCGCACCCGTGTGCGCCTGATCCCCAACGGTATCGACTTGCGCGGCTTTGCGAGGCCGCCCAAGCGCGACGCCCTGCCGCGGCTCGTCAAGCAGAGGGGTGAGTTCTGGATCGGAACCTTGGCCGGGCTGCGCAAGGTCAAAAACCTGCCGGCGTTGGTCCGTGCTTGCGCGGCTTTGCCGGACGATTGGCAGCTGGTGATCGTCGGCGAAGGACCTGAGCGTGACGCGATCCTAGCCGAGGCCGAAGCTTTGGGCATCGAGCACCGCGTTCATCTGCCCGGGTTCATCGCCGAGCCCGCCAAGGTCATGGGCCTGTTCGACGTGTTCGCTCTGTCATCGCATTCCGAGCAGTTCCCGATTTCGCTGGTCGAAGCGATGGCCGCCGGTCTTCCGGTAGCCGCGCCGCGAGTAGGAGACGTGGCGGCGATGGTGGCAAGCGAGAACGGGCCGTTCCTCTGCGCTCCGGGCGGCGTAGCGGAGCTCGCCACCGCTATCGCCAGCCTCGTCGCGGACGCAGCGCTGCGCGACCGGATCGGCAAAGCCAATCGCGCCAAGGCAGCGGCCGAGTACGACGAGAGCAAGATGATCGAACGGTACCGGGCGCTCTACTGGAGCTTGATGGGCCGAAAATAAGTTGGGGTCGGGCTTCATCGGCCATTCACGGCGCTGAGGACAGGTTCCCTTTCCGCAATTGAAAAGGCGCGCCCTTGCGCTAAACAGCGCCCAACGGTTAACAGCACCAGAAAGCTATAGTGGCTCTCCCACCCGATTCAGACAAGCTCCCCGCCGACCCGTTGTCTTCCCGCCGCGCGGCTGAGGAGGAAGTGTTCAGGCGCGAGGTGGACGAAGCGGTTCGGCAGGACCAGCTCGGCACCATAGCGAAGCGTTATGGTCTGCTGATCGCGGGGGGGCTGGTGCTGGCTCTTGCGGCGTTTGGCGGCTACCTGTTCTGGCAGGACCAGCGCGAAGGAACCCTGGAGGAGCGGTCGGAGCGATTGGTCACCTCGCTCGATCAACTCGAGGCAGGCCAGATCGAGGCAGCTGCGGAGGATCTCGCCGCGCTGAGCGAGGATGCCACCGGCGCCACGGCCGCCGCCGCCAAGGTCACGCGCGCCGCGATTGCGCTGCGCGACAACCGCCGTCAGGAGGCCGTTGCCCTGTTCGATGAGATCGCAGCGGATTCAGGCGCGCCGCAGCCCTATCGCGATTTCGCCACCGTACGATCGGTCGCCGCGCAGTTCGACGAGATCGAGCCGCAGCAGGTCATCGACAGGCTGAAGCCGCTCGCTGCCCCTGGCAACGCGTGGTTCGGAAGCGCCGGCGAGTTGGTTGCAATGGCCTACCTCAAGCAGAACAAGCCGGATCTTGCCGGCCCCTTGTTCGCAGCCATCGCGAAGGACGAGACCGCGCCGCAATCGCTGCGTTCGCGCACGCGGCAGATGGCGGGCCTGCTCGGCGTCGATGCCGTGGAGGACGTGGATCAGACCCTTACCGAGATGCGCCAGGAAACCGATGCCTCCGCCGCAGCCGCTCCGGTGGCGCCGGCACAATGAGGATGATGCGATCGATGGAACAAGCTTCGCCGC
>JAJUJV010000201.1 GCA_029265155.1 Altererythrobacter sp.
GCATCGCGGCGCCACCATGAAATGGATCGCTGCGATAGCCGAAGCCCGACGAGATCATGCGCATGTCGGCGGGCATGACCTGGGGAACGCTGCTCAGGCCGCGTTCCAGCGCATCCATGCGAGCGAGGCTGAGCGCGAGCCGTTCGAACCGTGGATCCAGCGACCCGTCGCGCCCGGTAGACAGCTTCTCGAACGGACCGCCCTGTGCATTGCCTGCCGAGGACAGGATGCTGCGTGGGTTGAGGCCGAGCTCCCGCAGTGCCTTTTCCGCACGCGCCGCTCGGCGGTCGGCAAAGCGCGTCAGGCGCTCGGCGAAAGCAAGCTGGCGGGCTTCGAGCCGCGCCAAGCCGGCCGCTTCGGGCATGACGGCGCTGATCTCGGTCACCGCCTTCGTTGCCTCGCTGGTGCTCTCCGAGGCCGCTTCCTCGGCCACGACGTCGTCGGGCAGCATGGCCGTGGCTTCTTCGAGGAACTCCATTCGGCGCGCGACTTCGTCAGCGACCTGGTCGATGTCCTGGCGATAGGCAGCGACGCGGCTCTCGGCACTGGCCACTTCGACCTCGCGTTCGAGAAGCGACAGGCGGGCCGATTCGGCTCGGTACTGGCTGACAGCCATGACGCCCATCGAAAGGCCCCAGCCGCCGATCACGGCCACGACCAATCCGGCCGCAACGATCTGCATACGCGAGCTTATGGTGATGAAACGGACCTGGCCCTGCGAGCGCATGAAGAACTCACGCTCGGGAAACCAGCTCCGCAGGCGGTTACGCAGCCCGCCAACGGCGATTGTTTTCACTAGACCCCGACTGTCCCGACCCAAGGTTTGGCAGCGGGCTAGCGGTAGGGGCCGCGACGAGTCGAATTTCGAGCCCTGTCTTCAAGCCGAGTCGAAATCGAAACGCGATGAGTTGTGGATCATAACAATACGGACGCGGTTCAACTTGGTTCCCCGTCCGCGCGAAGAACGACTCGCGGCGAAACGCCTGACAACCGTCAACGAGGATGATAAGGCGCGGCCATGTCAAGCCAGCCTCAGCCTTCTTTCGATGCCGATCAGCTCGTCCGCGATCTCGCGCTGGCCGGTCGTTCGGCGCAGCGGACGCTCGCCCGTATGGACGATGCCGCCAAGGCTGCGGCCCTGCGCGCTGCCGCCGCCGCACTGCGCTCTGGCGCTGCCGAAATTCTCGACGCGAATGCGCAGGACCTTGCGGCAGGCGAAGCCAATGGCTTGTCGCCGGCGATGCTCGACCGGCTGAAGCTCGACGAGGCGCGACTGGAGGGCGTCGCTTCGGCCGTCGAGACGGTGGCAGCTTTGCGTGACCCGGTTGGCGACGTGATCGACCGCCGCACCGCACCTGCCGGCATGGAGCTTTCGCGGGTTCGCATCCCGATCGGGCTGATCGGCATCATCTACGAAAGCCGGCCCAATGTGACGGCCGACGCAGCGGCGCTTTGCCTGCGCAGCGGCAACGCCGTGCTGCTGAGGGGGGGCAGCGAGGCGGTGCATTCGAACCGCGCTATTCACCGCGCTTTCGCTCGCGGTCTTGCCGAGAGCGGCGTGCCGGCCGAAGCCATTCAGCTCCTGCCGACACAGGACCGCGAGGCGGTAGGGGCCATGCTGCGCGCGTCGGGGCTGATCGACATGATCATTCCGCGCGGCGGCAAAGGACTGGTCGAGCGAGTACAGAACGATGCCCGGGTGCCAGTGCTCGCGCACCTCGATGGCATCTGCCACACTTACATCCATTCCGCGGCCGATCCCGAGATGGCCGTCAAGCTCGCGCTCAATGCCAAGATGCGCCGCACGGGCATCTGCGGCGCGATGGAGACGTTGCTGCTCGATGCCGCTTTCCCCGGCTGCATTGACGTGGTGCGGGCGTTGCTCGACAGCGGCTGTGAGCTGCGCGGCGACGCGCGAGCGCAGGCGCTCGATCCGCGGATCAAGCCGGCCAGCGCCAACGATTGGGATACGGAGTACCTCGACGCGGTGCTCTCAGTTGCCGTGGTGGACGGTCTCGACGCCGCGCTGGCGCATATTGCACGCCATTCCTCCGGCCATACCGATGCCATCGTCACGCACGACAATCCGGTGGCCGAGCGTTTCCTCGACGAGGTCGACAGCGCCATCGTGATGGTCAACGCATCGACCCAGTTCGCCGACGGCGGTGAGTTCGGTTTGGGTGCCGAGATCGGCATCGCCACCGGACGGCTCCACGCTCGCGGCCCCGTCGCGCTCGAAGGCCTCACCACCTACAAGTGGCAAGTCCGCGGCCGCGGGGAGGCGCGGGCTTAACCGCCCTCGTCGGCATTTTAGGCTTCCGCACCTCGTGAAGCCCACCGGCCTGCTCGGCGGCAGTTTCAATCCTGCGCATGGGGGGCACCGCGCGATCACGCTCTTCGCCGTGGAAGCATTGGGTCTGGACGAGGCATGGTGGCTCGTTTCTCCGGGCAATCCACTCAAGCCCAAGGCTGGAATGGCGCCGCTTCCTGCGCGTTTCCTCTCGGCA
>JAJUJV010000050.1 GCA_029265155.1 Altererythrobacter sp.
CGCCAGTATGAGCGCGGCACGCCCTCTTCCTCCGCACGGGAAGGACCTCGATTATGACCCCAACCGCCGTGGCGCTGATGGCCACGGTCCTCTTGCGCATAGCCGTAGTCGCCGTCGTACCCGTAGCCGCCGGCTCGCCAATCGTCGCCCATTTGGCCGAAACGAGCTTCGTCGTCAGACCACTTGCGATGCCCTGTATCGAACTGCTCTTGTTGGTGGGTGAAACTGCGTTCCCGGTCATAGCGGTCGCGCATCCCGCGGCCATAATTCGGATCTGCCATGATCGTCCTCTCAACTTCCGAAGCTGCCGTTCTCGTCCGGTTTCACGCGCCCGGCAGCCCGGCAGCCCGGCACGCGACACCGTCTCGCGTTGGTCGCGATGGTACGTGGAAGCAACGAAGAGGGACGAAGGAAGTTGCGCCGATCGGCGCGCTCAGGTGGCGGCTGAGCGAACGACAGGCCTGCGCGTGCTGATGAGGGCAAGTTCGATCGCCGGACCCAGCAGGGCTCGTGCTGGTTTTCCTCAAACGTGATCGACCCCAAGCTTCCCCCTGAGATCGCCAGCTGGTTCGCCGGCCGCGGTTGGCGCGTCCGGCGTCACCAGCTCGAGATGCTTGCGGCCGACGACGCAGGACACCACGCTTTGCTCGTCGCGGACACCGGGGCCGGCAAGACCTTGGCCGGCTTCCTGCCGACACTCGCGGCGTTTTGCCCGAGCCGGAACAACGTCCCGCAGGACGGCCTCCACACCCTCTACATTTCGCCGCTCAAGGCTTTGGCGCATGACGTGCAGCGCAATCTGGTTACTCCGGTCGAGGAAATGGGCCTGCCGTTGCGGATCGAGACGCGGAGCGGCGACACGCCCTCGGACAGGCGCAAACGCCAGCGCAGCCGCCCACCGCACGTCCTGCTGACCACTCCGGAGTCGCTCTCGCTCCTGCTCAGTTATCCGGACAGCTTCGAACTGTTCGCCGGTCTCGAGCGCGTCATCGTCGATGAAGTCCATGCCTTCGCAACAGGCAAGCGCGGCGACTTGCTGGCGCTCTCCATGTCGCGCCTACAGGCGATCGCTCCCAACCTGCGGCGGGCGGCCCTCTCCGCCACTGTGGCCGATCCCGAGGCGTTCCGCGAATGGCTGGCACCGTGGGGCGAGATCGACAGCGTGGCTTTGGTCGAGGGGGAGCGGGGAGCGCCGCCGGAGGTTGAGATCCTCCTGCCGGAAGACGCCATCGTTCCGTGGGGTGGGCATGCGGCGATCTGGGCGATCCCGCAGCTTTACCGCACCATTAAGCGCAACCGCACCACTCTGGTGTTCACCAACACCCGCTTCCTGGCGGAGTACATCTTCCAGGAACTGTGGGACGCCAACGAAGACAACCTGCCGATAGCCATCCACCACGGCTCGCTGAGCAAAGAAGCGCGCCGCAAAGTGGAAGGGGCCATGGCACGCGGAGAGCTTCGGGCTCTCGTGGCGACGGCCAGCCTCGATCTCGGCGTCGACTGGGGCGACATCGATTGCGTGGTGCAGATGGGCGCGCCCAAGGGCTCCTCGCGCCTGCTGCAGCGCATCGGGCGCGCTAATCATCGGCTCGATCAACCGAGCCGCGCAATCCTCGTTCCCGGCAACCGTTTCGAGTTCCTCGAAGCCCAGGCTGCCAAGGATGCCGTCGATCAGGGCAAGCGGGATGGGGAGGATTTTCGGCCCGGTGGCCTCGACGTGCTGGCCCAGCACGTCATGGCTTGCGCCTGTGCCGCACCGTTCCGCGGAGAAGCGCTGCTCGCCGAGGTGCGGTCTTCGCTGGCCTATGCCTGGGTCGATAAAACCGTGTGGCAACGCGTGCTGACTTTCGTCGCAACCGGCGGCTATGCATTGCGGGCTTACGACAAGTTCAAGCGCATCGTGCGTGATGCCGACGGCACATGGCGCCTGTCGCACCCCGAACACGCGCAGCGGCACCGGATGAACGCCGGGATTATCGTCGATGCAGAGATGATCGAGATCCGCTTTCGCAATGGCCGCTCGCTCGGCAAGGTCGAGGAGCAGTTCGCAGCCTCGCTTCGCAATGGAGATACGTTCCGCTTCGCCGGCATGGATCTTGAAGTTGAAGCCTTGCGCGACCTGGAACTGATCGTTCGCGCTGCAAAAAGGTCGGCGACGATCCCCAGCTACATGGGGCTGCGGCTGCCGCTGACGACGCATCTCGCCGACCGGGTGCGCGAGTTGCTGGTGGACCGTGCCGGATGGGCCCGCTTCCCTGACGATGTGCGCGAGTGGCTCGAGGTGCAGGACTGGCGCTCACAGTTGCCGGGGCCGAACAACCTGCTGGTCGAGAGCTTCCCCCACGCCAAGCGGCATTACACCGTCTACTACACGTTCACCGGATGGAACGCGAACCAATCGCTCGGCATGCTGATCACCAACCGGATGGAAGAGCGCGGGCTGCTACCCGGCGGCTTCGTCGCCAACGACTATTCGCTTGCCGTCTGGGGACTCAAACCGGTGGACGATCCGGTGCCGCTGCTCTCGCCCGACATCCTGACGCACGAGTTCATCGAATGGGTGAACGATTCGCACCTGCTGCGGCGAGCCTTTCGCGAAGTCGCCGTCATTGCCGGTCTGGTTGAGCGGCAGCATCCCGGCAAGCGCAAGAGCGGCAAACAGGTCACATTTTCGACCGACCTCATCTATGATGTGTTGCGCAAGTACGAGCCCGATCACCTGCTGATCGAGGCCGCCTGGGCCGATGCACGCGTTCGGATGACCGACGTCGGCCGTCTCGGCAATTTGCTCGACACGGCCGCTGATCGGCTCGTCCATGTTAAGCTGGACCGGGTTAGCCCGCTTGCCGTCCCCGTGATGGTCATGATCGGGCGCGAGAGCCTGCCGCAAGGCGCTGTGGACGATGAGCTGCTGCTCGAGGCGGAAAGCCTTGCCGGCACCGCCATGGGCGGCAGCGAGTCCTTCAGCGACGAATAGCTGCCCGGGGGCTTGGAGCGGAATGTTGCAAATAAAAAGGGGCGGATCGCTCCGCCCCCTAAAGCTCCCGTCCAAATGAGCGGCCGCTTAGGCCGTCCCGAAGACGCGGTACTTCTCGTTACCCACGAAGCCGAACTTGGTCACGCCCGAAGCCTTGATGATGTTCAGCACCTTGGCCGACAGATCGTAGCTGGCGTTTGCTTCCGGCTCGAACTGCAGTTCCGGCTCAACGGAGTAGCTCAGCGACGTTTGTAGGTTGGCCACCAGCTCGCCCTGGTTGATTGGAGTGCCGTTCCACAGGATCTCGTTGCTCGGGGTGAGCACGATCTTGTTCTTGATCGGGTCCACGGGCGGTGGGGTATCCGATTCGCTCGGCACCGGCAGGTCGATATCGACCGAGTGGGTCGCCACGGGAATGGACATGATGAACACGATGAGGAGCACGAGCAGGACGTCGATCAACGGCGTCATGTTCATTTCCATCATCGGGCTGCCATCGTCCTTGCCGCCTGACATCGCCATGGCAAATTACTCCTTAGAAAATCTTCGTGTCCAACCTGAGCGTCAGGCGTTCGGGTCGACGGGGTTGGAGATGAAGCCGACGGTCGGATAGCCGGCCGCCTGGATGTTGTAGATCGCCCCCGCGACGCAGCGCCACGGAGTGTTCACGTCGGCGCGGATGTGAACCTGCGGGATCGCTTCCGGGTCGGCGATGAGTGCTTCGATGCCGCCGGCACGCTGCACGATGCTGTCGAGGCGCCTGAAGGCCTGATCGTAGAGTTCTTCCGAGCTCACCGGCGTGATGTTGTTGAAGAACACCCGGCACTCGCCGTCGCGCGTGGCCCCGGTGTACGCCGTATTGACGGTGGAGGGCGTACGCCCGGCCTCGTCGGTGGTCGTAACCGTAAGCAGCAAGTTCTCGACTTTGTCTTCAGACTCGACCGATTCGAAAATCGGGATCTCGAGCTCTTCCACCGTTTGCAGTGTTACCGGCACCGCAATGATGAAGATGATCAGCATCACCAGCATGACGTCGACGAGCGGCGTCGTGTTGATGTCCGACATCGGCGCTTCGTTGCCGTCGCCGCCTACGGAAATTGCCATCTCAGTTGTCCTATCTCAATGCTGGCTGGAAGGGCGGGCCCGCATGCCGGTTTCCCGCCCTTCTCTGGTTCTCGCGACCTACTTAGGCCTTGGCGGCCGGAGCCGCGGCAGGCTTGGCAGGAGCCGTGGCGGCAGCCTTGCCGGCCTGCTGGGTGGAAGCCGCAGTCAACGAGGCGGGCTTCACGGCGCCGCGCGAGGTGATGTTGGCGAGCAGATCGGTCGAGAACGCTGCGAGCATCTCGGCGATGCGGCGGTTGCGGTTCTGCAGCCAGTTGTAAGCGAACACGGCCGGAACGGCGACGAGCAGACCGATCGCGGTCATGATCAGGGCTTCACCGACGGGGCCCGCGACCTTATCGATCGAGGCCGAGCCGGCGATGCCGATGGCGATCAGAGCGCGGTAAATACCGATCACAGTGCCGAGCAGACCGACGAACGGCGCGGTCGCACCGACGGTCGCGAGAAACGGCAGGCCGCTGGCCAGCTTCGAGTTGATCGACGCTTCCGAACGCGCGAGCGATCCATGCAGCCAGTCGTGCGCTTCGAGCGAGTCGGTCATTTTGGTGTGCTGCCCTTCGGCCGCAAGACCATCGTCGACCAGCTGGCGCCAGGCGCTGTTCTTCTCAAGCTTCGAAGCACCTTCCTGGAGCGTGTTGGCGCGCCAGAAGGTTGTGCGGACAGACTTGTACTGCCGCATGATCTTGTTCTGCTCCATCAGCTTGGTGAACAGAATGTAGAATGATCCGACGGACATGATGACGAGGATGCCGAGGATCGACCAAGCGATCACGCCACCCTGTTCCATCGCCTCCCAGAAGCCGAACTGCGTCTGGGGGGCCGCTTCGCCGCCCGCGGCGGCCAGAAGTTCAATAAGCATGCGGGTATTCCTCTCTTCGGAAAGTCTGAATGTCGTGGTTAGTTCAGGTTGTAGACGATGGTCGTCGAATAGCTGCCCGAGGTCGGGTTTCCGGCGTCATCGAGTGCCGGATTGAACCGGGCATAACGGGTCATGCCGGAGCAAGCCGCCTCGTCGAGGATCGACGAACCGCTCGAAGACGTGACCGAGCACGACGAGACGCGACCATCCGGTCCGATCCCGACGCGAACGCCAACGCGTCCCTCGATTTCGTCACGCACCGCGCGAGGCGGATACTGTTCCTGGATTCGAGCTGACCAGCGGGACAGACCGTCCGGGGTGGCGCCACGAGCCTGTGAAGGCGGTGGCGGAGGCGCAGGTGGCGGTGGCGGTGGTGCCGGCGGCTGCGAAGGCTGCACGAACACCGGCGCCGGCGGCGGCGGGGTCGTCACAGTCTGAATTGGCGGCGGGGCCGGGGCGATGTTGATAGGCGGTGGCGGCGCAACAGGCGGCGGCGGCACGATTTCGTCCGGCGGCGGCGGCGGCGGTTCATCCTCCGGCTCCGGCTCCGGCTCTGTAATGTCCACGGTGGTCACACGCTCGATGGCGGTTTTGACCGCCGAGTAAGCAAGACCGGTAATCAGCGCATAGCCGATAGCAACGTGGATCAGGGCAACGATGATGATCGCGATAATCTTGCTACCGCTCATCTGTTGGTCAGCGTAAGCCATCCAGTCCCTTCACTCCGTTCTACGTTCATCGGGCACTGGGCCCGGCATCAACACAGGCTGCCGGATTCCGAAATCCGCGCAGCTCACGTAAAAGCTACACCCTCCATGAAGACCCCCGCCGGTTGCGACGAACCGATCCGGAAGATCTCCGGGAGAGCCTGCCGGGGACCGCGCTTGTATTGTTTTGTCGCAGACCCCGATTGGCGGGAGCCTTAACCGGACGGGCGCCCTTCGGCAAACGCTTTGTCGGTTAACCGATGATTCACCTGTCGCAGTCTGCAACAAAGCTTGCCCGTCCGGAGACGCCTTCCGATATGTCCGGCACGATTGGAGAGTTGCCGATGTTCGTATCCCGATTGAACCTTTCCCGCGCCAAGCGCGCTGCGCTGGGGGCGCTGCTGGCCGCGGCAGGCGCGGCGGCGGTTCCCGCGCTTGCTTGGGCCCAGCAGGCGCCGGAAACGGCGATCACCGGGCAACCCGCGCCGCCTCTCGCTACCTTTGCAGACTTTGCGACTTACGCCGAGAAAGCCCGGCTAGTCGCGATCGTCGAGGTGCGTGATCAAGCGGTGGTAAAGCCTGAGCGAGCGCCCGGCCTCGCACCAGGACACGCCCGCCTCTACCTCGAAGCGAGGACCCAGGCGCTGCTCGCCGGTTCTTCGCCGCTCGGCGAGTCGCTCAACTACCTGGCGGACGTGCCTTTCGACGCTAGGGGCAAGGCGCCGCGACTTCGCAAGCAGCGCTTCATCGTCTTCGCCGATCCCGTACCCGGCCGCCCAGGGACCCTGACGCTGGTGGATCCGGGCGCACAACTCCCCGCCACGCCCGAGACCGAGCAATTGGCGCGCACGGTGATTGCCGAGCTCGCTTCGGCGGACGCGCCACCGTCGATCACCGGTATTCGCGATATCATGTCGGTGGCCGGCAACCTCGTGGGCGAATCGGAGACCCAGCTGTTCCTCGAAACGGCGAGCGGGCAGCCGGTGTCGCTCACCGTAGTACGCCGCCCGGGCATGGAGCCGACCTGGGGTGTCTCGTGGAGCGAGATCGTCGATCAGTCTGCGGCACCTCCCCAGCCGCAGACGGTCGAGTGGTATCGGCTCGCCTGCTTCCTCCCGGCCCAAGTTCCCGCCGAGGCGTTCCTGCAGGACGACCGCGCCTCGCGGCTACGTGCCGAAGCCGACTACGCCTACATCCTCGAACAGCTCGGCGGCTGCCCGCGCATTCGCACCTGAGCCCCCCTAGCCAAGTGGGCGGAGGCGGACTAACCCGCCCCCGCAGCAATCCGGGGGACTCATGACGCAACCGCTTCGAATCGCATTGGCTGGCCTTGGAACCGTGGGTGGCGGTGTCATCCGCCTGATCGAGGCGAACGGCGCCCTGATCGCGCGCCGCGCCGGCCGGCCGATTGAGATCGTCGCAGTCTGCGCGCGCGATCGGACCAAGGATCGCGGTGTCGATCTATCCCGCTATCAGTGGGAGGACGACATGACGCTGCTGGCCGGACGAGATGATGTCGACGTGGTCGTGGAGTTGGTCGGCGGTGCCGATGGGTCGGCGCTCGCACTGGCGCGCCGGACACTTGCAGCCGGCAAGGGACTCGTCACCGCCAACAAGGCGATGATCGCACACCATGGCCTGGAACTGGCCGAAGCCGCCGAGCGCGGCCAGGCTCCGCTCCAGTTCGAAGCGGCCGTCGCAGGCGGCATCCCGATCATAAAGGGCCTGCGCGAAGGGGCATCGGCCAACCGAATCGCCCGCGTCTACGGAATCCTCAACGGCACCTGTAACTACATCCTCTCGACCATGGAGGCGACGGGACGCGACTTCGCCGACGTGCTCAAGGAAGCGCAGGAGCTCGGCTATGCGGAAGCCGATCCGACCTTCGACATCGAAGGTATCGACGCGGCGCACAAGCTGGCGATCCTTGCCGCGATCGCGTTCGGCGGCCGCATCGATTTCGGCGCTCTGGAGATTGCCGGCATTACCCGCATCCGAGCGGCTGACATCGCCCAGGCGGCCGAGCTCGGCTATGTGATCCGGCTGATCGGCCTGGCAGAGTGTGAGGCAGAGGGCGGCGGATTGTTCCAGCGCGTCCAGCCGTGCCTGGTGCCTTTGACGCACCCGCTGGCTGCGGTGGACGGACCGACCAACGCCGTCGTGGTGGAAGGCAACTTCTCGGGGCGGCTGCTCTTCCAAGGCGCTGGCGCGGGGGATGGGCCGACGGCCAGCGCGGTAGTTGCCGATCTCGTCGACATTGCCCGCGGTCAATCGGCGGCGCCGTTCTCGGTACCGGTAAACGACCTCGAGACGCTGCAGCCGGCAGACGCCGGCCGCCGTCGTGCTCGCGCTTACTTGCGCTTCACGGTCACCGACCGGCCCGGCGTGCTCGCGGAGATCACGGCCGCGATGCGCGACGCTGGCGTTTCGATCGAGAGCCTGATCCAGCAAGGCCGCCCCGAAGAGGGCGGTGAAGTTCTGGTGGCGATGGTCACCCATGAAGGGCCGGAAAGCGGGGTCTCCCGTGCGCTCGAGTTGCTCGAAGGGTCGCCGAGCATCACGGAACCGCCGCTGGTGATGCCTCTGCTGGGGTAGGAAACGCGAGCGGCGCATCTTCTGCGCGGCGCACGCGTACGGCTTCCTCGGGCGTAAGCGGCTCCGGAAGCTGGGCGAAGTCGATGAGGTAGATCGGCGGCGGAGCTCGTCCGATCCGATGGCACGTCACCTCCACACCACACTCGGGCAGTCCGAAGACATAAGGAGCATCAGGAATCCGGTCAGGCGGCCGCTGGCCTGCGGCATAAGCCCGCTCGGTGGGAGATGAGAGGCGCTGGCTTTCCGAAACGTCCCGCCGAGCCTGAACAACGATCTCGTTACCGGTTGGGGCGGGTGCGGGGCTCGCGCGCGGCGAACGAACGGAATATGCCTCATGCGCTGTTTCGATGAACTGCTCTGCGGTTCGGGGTTCCTCGGCCGCGTTCTCACTTTGGGCCCGAACCATGCCGGGCGCGACCAATAAGCTGAGTGACATCGCCATGGCTTGCCTGCGCATCGAGTCCCCCACTCTAGCGGTCGGAGGGTGAGCGCCCGAGCGATTGAATAGCCAATGAACAGCCGTTGCTCGACTTTGCAACATTGCCAGCTTACGTCTTCGATTCATGCAGGATCGAAACGACGCCGCAGCCAGCCATGTTCTCGACCGCGTGCTGGTTCTCGAGATGGTGCGCGTCACCGAAGCTGCGGCTATTGCCGCTTCAGGGCTGATCGGTCGCGGCGACGAGAAGGCCGCGGATGCTGCCGCGGTGGAGGCGATGCGGCGGGCGTTCGATATCCTTACGATCGATGGCACGGTGGTGATCGGTGAGGGCGAGCGCGACGAGGCGCCGATGCTCTACATCGGCGAGAAGGTCGGCGGGGCTCCGGGCACGGGTCCGAGGATCGATATCGCCCTCGACCCGCTCGAAGGGACTACGATTACTGCCAAAGCTGGGCCCAACGCCTTGGCCGTGCTCGCCGCCGCGGAGGAAGGCTGCCTGCTCAACGCACCCGATGTTTACATGGAAAAGCTTGCGGTCGGTCCCGGCTATCCGCCTGATGTCATCAGTCTGGACAAGAGCGTGCGCGAGAACGTCGAGGCTGTTGCCAGAGCAAAGGGCGTGGCACCGCATGAGATCATCGTCTGCGTGCTCGACCGCCCCCGTCACGCCGAGCTGATCGGCGAATTGCGGGCAATTGGCTGCGGCATCCAGCTCATTCCTGACGGCGACGTTGCCGGCGTGATCGCCACGACAGACGAGGATACCACGATCGACCTTTACATGGGTTCAGGCGGCGCTCCGGAAGGGGTTCTGGCGGCCGCGGCGCTGCGCTGCGTCGGCGGGCAGTTCAACGGGCGGCTGCTGTTCCGCAACGATAACGAGCGGAGCCGCGCCCGCAAATGGGGGATCGAAGAGCTCGATCGAATCTATCGTCTCGAAGACTTAGCCAAGGGCGACTGTATCTTCGCTGCGACGGGTGTCACCGACGGCTCGCTCCTCGAAGGGGTCAAACGCCGTCGCGGCGGCACGATGACCACTGAAAGCGTGGTGATGCGCGCCAGCACCGGCACCGTGCGCTGGGTGCGCACCGAGCATCGGGTCGGCTGAACCAGCTCAAAACTGGCCAAGAAACGGGATAAACCCGAACGCCGGTTGCAATTCGATGATGCTCCGCCCTAGAGCCTCGGGCAGCCGAATCTGCACGCGCATACGAGGGCCCTTCCATAATGAAACTGATGGCCGGCAATTCCAACCTGCCGCTCGCCCGCGCGATCGCCGAGTACCTGGACATCCCGTTGACCGACGCCAGCGTTAGGCGGTTTGCCGACGAAGAGATCTTCATCGAGATTCATGAAAACATCCGCGGCGAAGACCTCTTCCTGCTGCAATCGACCAGCTATCCCGCCAACGATCACCTGATGGAGCTGCTGATCGGGATCGACGCCTGCCGCCGCGCCTCCGCTAAGCGCATCACGGCGGTGGTCCCGTACTTCGGGTACGCGCGGCAGGACCGGAAGCCCGGTCCGCGCACTCCGATTTCCGCAAAGCTGGTCGCCAACCTGATCACCGAGGCAGGTGCCGATCGTGTTCTGTCGGTCGACCTTCATGCCGGGCAGATCCAGGGTTTCTTCGATATTCCGACCGACAACCTCTATGCCGCGCCGCTGATGGCTGCGGACATCAAGGCGCGGTACAACGGCGCGGACCTGATGGTCGTTTCGCCCGACGTCGGGGGTGTGGTGCGCGCCCGTGCGCTCGCCAAGCGGCTCGACAATGCACCGCTTGCAATCGTCGACAAACGGCGTGAGCGCCCGGGTGAATCCGAGGTCATGAACATCATTGGCGACGTGCGTGGCCGGAGCTGCATCCTGGCCGATGACATCATCGATTCAGGCGGCACCTTGTGCAACGCGGCGCAGGCGCTGATGGACGCCGGAGCGAAGAGTGTTGCCGCTTACATCACCCACGGCGTTCTCACCGGCGGCGCAGTCGCCCGGGTGGACAAATCGGCGCTGACCGAGCTGGTGATCACCGATACCATCATGCCGACCGACGCGGCGCGGGATTCGAGCCGCATCCGCTTCCTCACGGCGGCAGAGCTTATCGGCGAAGCAGTAAGGCGCATTGCCGACGAGAGCAGCGTCAGTTCGCTGTTCGATTGACCGCCTGCCGGTCGAAGGAGGTGGCCATGCGCCGGTTGAGTGGCGTCGCAGTTCTTTTGGCATTGGCGACCGCGGGGTGCGAGGAGCCTGCCGGTGAGGGCGAGCGCCGAGCGGATCAACTCGAGATCGTTCAGCCGGCGATAGGCTCCAACGAGATCTTGCGCGAGACGTTGTCTGCTGCGCCGGGGCACGAGCTTATCGTTGCCGATCTGGTGCTGGGCCCCGACGCGATCGGGGAGCCGCATTCTCACCCTTGGGAGGAATATCTCTACGTGCTGGGCGGCAGTGCCGTTCTTGATGTCGAAGGCTTCGAAACGCAGACGCTCAACGCCGGCGAAGTCGCGACGATACCGGCCCGTACGGTCCATACCCCGCGCGCCGGGCCCAGCGGTATCCGAGCGATCGTCATGCGAGTGCATGACGCGGGCGACCTGCTCAGCATTCCTGCAGGTACGCCATGAACCTTTCCGTCGAAATCGCGCTTGCTCACCGTCTCGCGGATGCCGCGCGTGAGGCAATCCGTCCGCATTACCGCCAGCCCGTATCGGCGGAACGGAAGGGCGATCAGTCTCCCGTCACCGTTGCTGATCGCAACGCCGAACAGGCGATGCGCCGAATCCTGACTGCCGAAGTACCGCAAGATGGCGTCCATGGCGAAGAGTTCGGTGTCACCGAGGGGCGCTCAGGCCGCCAATGGGTGCTCGACCCGGTGGACGGTACATGCGCTTTCCTGGCGGGGCGCGCCACTTTCGGCACGCTGATCGCGCTGGTGGTCGAGGGGTTCCCGGTCCTGGGCGTTATCGACCAGCCGATTCTCGGCGAACGGTGGCTCGGCGTTGCGGGGCAGCCGACCGTCTTGAACGGACAGCCCATCAGCACGCGTACGTGCCGCGACTTGGCCGATGCGACGATCGCCACCACGGGACCGCAGTATTTCACTCAGAGCGAGGGTGACCGGTTCATGGCACTCGCGCAGAAGACCGACCACAAGCGCATGATCATGGGCGGCGACTGCTACAACTACGCCATGTTGGCGAGCGGGTTCGTCGATGTGGTTTGTGAAAGCGGCCTCAAGCTGCACGATTTTGCCGCGCTGGTTCCCATCGTCGAGGGGGCCGGAGGAACCATGTGCGACTGGAACGGAGAGCCGCTCCATGCGGGTTCCGACGGGCACGTTCTCGCGATCGGCGATCCGGCGAGGCTTGAGGACGTGCTCGAGGCGCTTGGCGGCGGTTGATGCTTGAAGCCTACCTGCGGCGCATCGGCCTCGATGCTCCCGTCGCGGTCAACCTTCAGGGGCTGGAGCAGCTCATGACGGCGCACTTGAGCGCCATTCCGTTCGAGAACATCGATGTCTTCCTCGGGCGGCAAAGCGCTCGCGGAATTGCGGCAATTCACGAGAAGCTGGCGGCGCGCCGCCGCGGGGGCTGGTGCTATGAGCAGAATGGCCTTCTTGGCTGGGCGCTCGAGCAGATGGGCTTTGAGGTGATCCGCGTCGCCGCGCGCGTGAACAAAGTGGAAGGCGAACCGGGCGGACACCTCGCGCTGCTCGTGCCTATTGACGGAAGGGAGCACCTGGTCGACGTCGGCTTCGGCGGCAGCCAGGCGGCGCCCGTGCTCCTAGAGCCCTACGAAGGGCGGCATGAACCGTTCGCGATCACGCTTGCTCGGCGGGATGGCTGGTGGCGCTATACCGAGGACCCCGGCGGTAAGCCGTTCTTCTACGAATTCCGCGCCGAGCCCGCTGATCCCAACCGGCTCGCGTGTTGGAACACGTGGCAGGAATCCGATGCGGCTTCGAACTTCGTGGGGAACTTGGTTGCCCAGCGCCGCCGCGGCCGCGAGCACTGGGTGCTGCGGGGACGGGTTCTTACCGTCTTCTCTCCTACTGGCGCTTCACGGCGCCTCATCGACGACGCGAGCGAGCTGATTGAATTGCTGCGCAACGAGTTCGGCCTCGATGTGCCGGAAGTAGCGGAGAAGTGGGGGGCAATCGCCGCCCGCCACGAGGAATTGTTCGGCTCGTCATGAAGCGCGCGCCGGCGGCGCTTGCCTTTCCGGGCCTCCCGGCCTAAGGGCGCCTGCTTCACAGACACGTGATTCATCTGCCGGTCTGGCCACAAGGGCTGCCAGGGCTGGTTGGACGTGTCCCTGACCAAGGAGACGAAAATGCCCAAGCTGAAGACCAAGAGCGGTGTGAAGAAGCGCTTCAAGCTCACCGCGACTGGCAAGGTCAAGCACGGCGTGGCCGGTAAGCGCCACCGCCTGATCAGCCACAATGCCAAGTACATCCGCCAGAACCGCGGGACCACCGTCCTCGCCGACGCCGACGCGCGCACGGTGAAGAAGTGGGCGCCCTACGGGCTCGATTGAGGAGGTACTAGAGCATGTCCCGTATCAAGCGCGGCGTAACCACTCGCCAGAAGCACAAGCGGATTCTCGAACAGGCCAAGGGCTACCGCGGCCGCCGCAAGAACACGATCCGTGTTGCCCGTCAGGCCGTCGAAAAGGCCGGTCAGTACGCCTATCGCGACCGCAAGGTTAAGAAGCGCAACTTCCGCGCGCTGTGGATCCAGCGGATCAACGCGGCGGTGCGTGCCGAGGGCCTGACCTACTCGCAGTTCATCCACGGCGCTAAGCTCGCCGGGATCGAACTCGATCGGAAGATCATGGCCGACCTGGCGATGAACGAAGGCGCCGCATTCGGTGCCATCATCCAGCAAGCCAAGGCAGCTCTGCCGGCGGCCTGATCGCTCCAGCGGCTGAATGGAAAGGAAGCGCGGGTGGCTACAGCCAGCCCGCGCTTTTTTCATGCGTCCGCACCTCTTGCCGAGATGCGCATGGGTGCAGAGCGACTTGCCAATCCAGCGTTCTCTTTGACTTAGAGCATCGTGCGTTTAATCTGGCGCATATCCAGCTGCTTTGAGATAGTTCCAGCATTCCTCGGGGGAGTAGAGGTCGCAGATGTTGCCGATTGCTCGCCAGAGGGCGTCGATGGGTCTGTCTCCGATGCGCCGCAGGTGAGCCTTGAGCTGGGCGAAGGCCATTTCGATCGGGTTGAGGTCGGGCGAGTAGGGCGGCAGGAACAGGAGCCACGCGCCTCGTTCCTTGAGGA
>JAJUJV010000135.1 GCA_029265155.1 Altererythrobacter sp.
CTGCGCCATGTGCTCGCCGCCGCCGAAGCCAATCTCGAAATGGAGCGGGCGTTCATGGCCGAACAACCGTTCGGCCGTGATCGGTCCATCGGCCGGCACGGCGATTTGCGGCAGCAACTCGTCGACCAGAGCTTGCTGGCCTGCGCGCAGCGGTTTGCCTTTGGATCGTCCATAGAGGCGGTTGAGGGTGGTCGGATCGCCCGGCTTGTGTGCGCTCATGGAGCTCCGCGCCGGCCGTGCCGGATGTCGAGTATCAACACTGTGTCATCCGCAATCCTATATCGGATCAAATAAGGCCGGACGATCGCCAACACACGTCCCCCGCCGCCGTCGGGATGGCCCCGATGAGGGAACTGCTGCAAGCTCTCCCCAGCTTCGAACAGGCGACGAGCGAACCGCTGCCCTGCCTCTGGATTGAACTGATCGATGTAGGCCGCGATGAGATCGAGATGGAAGAGCGCCTCGCGCGACCAAACTACTTGAGCCATTCTCGGGGCATTGGTTTGCGTTCGCCGTCAGCCCAAGCCTGAAGCCATTTGGCCACCTCTTCGTGAGGCACGACCTTGCCTGCCGCGATATCCCGCTCGGCCCTGGCCAAGGAAGCTGCTTCCGCTTCCGGATCATCTTCGGAAAAGATAGGCCGTTCCACCGACATTCACCAATTCTAGCAGACTCAGCGCCCCAATCAGTAACAAAAAGGTCCGCCCCGGAGCAAACCCCGGGACGGCTGAGATTTCTCCAGGAGGGAAGAACGCGTGGTTAGGCCGCTTCGACCTCTTCGCCCGGATCGCGCAGCACGTAGCCGCGGCCCCAGACGGTTTCGATGTAGTTCTCGCCGCCGCAAGCGCTCGAGAGCTTCTTGCGCAGCTTGCAGATGAACACGTCGATGATCTTGAGTTCAGGCTCGTCCATCCCGCCGTAGAGATGGTTGAGGAACATTTCCTTGGTCAGCGTGGTGCCCTTGCGGAGCGAGAGCAGCTCCAGCATCGCGTATTCCTTGCCGGTCAAGTGCACGCGGGCGCCGTCGACTTCCACGGTCTTGGCGTCGAGGTTGACCGACAGCTTGCCGGTGCGGATCACCGACTGCGAATGGCCCTTCGAGCGGCGCACCACCGCGTGAATGCGGGCGATCAGCTCGTCGCGATGGAACGGCTTGGTCACGTAGTCGTCGGCGCCGAAGCCGAACGAGCGGATCTTGGAATCCATTTCCGAAATGCCGGACAGGATCAGCACCGGGGTCTGCACTTTGGCAACCCGAAGCTTCTTGAGCACGTCATAGCCGTGCATGTCGGGCAGGTTCAGGTCGAGCAGGATGATGTCGTAATCATACAGCTTGCCGAGATCGAGGCCCTCCTCGCCGAGATCGGTCGAGTAGACGTTGAAGCCTTCGGTCGTGAGCATGAG
Source organism: Altererythrobacter sp. (assembly GCA_029265155.1). GTDB lineage: Bacteria > Pseudomonadota > Alphaproteobacteria > Sphingomonadales > Sphingomonadaceae > Croceibacterium_A. Next base: position 1,405 of record JAJUJV010000135.1, read on the forward strand.
CTCGATCGCCTTGGCGGTGGTCGGCTCGTCCTCAATCAGCAGCACGCGCATTGGGTAACCCCCCTGAAGCCCCGTGGTTACAACCTGCTAACAGGTGTTGACCGGCATTAACCACGCCGTGTCTCAACGAAAAAGGTTAATTAACGGTAAAGCGTTGCCAGTGCGCGGTAGAGTCCTTTCGGCCACATGGGCCGCGGCTCTCACGCCACCCGCGCGAGCTTCTTCTGCCGGCGGCGCTGAACCGAGCTGCCGATGCCGATCGCCTCGCGGTATTTCGCCACCGTGCGGCGCGCGAGATCGAAGCCTTTCTCGCGCAGCAGGTCGACCAACTTGTCGTCGGAGAGAATATCGTTCGGGTCCTCCGCGTCGCACAGCGCGCGGATCTGCGCTTTGACCGCTTCGGCAGAGACCGAGCCTTCACCGTCGGCCGAGGCGACGCCGCTGCTGAAGAAGTACTTCAGTTCGAACGTGCCGCGCGGGCAGTGCAGGTACTTGTTCGAAGTAACGCGGCTGACCGTGCTTTCATGCACGGAGACGGCCTCGGCGACCGTGCGTAGCGTCAGCGGCTTGAGGTGCGCGACACCGCGGCGGAAGAAGCCTTCCTGCTGCTTGACGATCTCGGCAGCGACTTTGAGGATCGTACGCTGCCGCTGGTCGAGCGCCTTGATCAGCCACTTGGCGTCGGCCAGCTTCTCGTTCAGCCACGACTTCGATTGGCGATCGGTGCAGCCGCCGCGCAGCTCGACATAATACGAGCGGTTGACGATCAGCCGCGGCAGCGTCGCCTGGTTGAGCGAGATGTCCCAGCCGTTAGCCGCCGGGTTGACGAGGATGTCGGGCACGACCGGCTCGCGCGCGGTGCCGCCGAACCTGAGGCCGGGTTTGGGATCGTAGCCGCGCAGCTCGTTCAGCATGTCGGCGAAGTCTTCGTCATCGACGTTGCACATGCGCTTCAGCCGGGCGAACTCCCCCCGGGCGACGAGATCGAGATTGTCGATGAGCCGCGCCATGCATGGGTCGTAGCGGTCGAGCTCTTTCGCCTGCAGCGCCAGACACTCGGACAGCGTGCGTGCGCCGACGCCGGTCGGATCGAGCGACTGCACCAGCGCCAGGGCTTCCTCCGCCCGGGCCAGCGGAAGAGCGAGATCGGTCGCGACGTCGCGCAACGAGGAGGTCAGGTAACCGGCTTCGTCGAGCAGGCCGATCAGGTGCCGGGCCACGAACAGCAGCTCGGGATCGGCCGTGGCAGCGCCGACTTGCGCTTCGAGATGTTCGGCCAGCGTCGGCTCGTCGTCGCCGCGCTCGTCGATGGCCGGTCCCTCCTCGCTGCCCCCCGTACCGCCGGCGGCCGCCCAATCGCCGGTGTCGCGGTCGCGGTCGAGCGCACCCGGATCGATGTCGAGCGGGGCGTCGGCCTCACCGTGGCCGCGCAGGATCAGTTCGTCGGCGGTCGGGTCCGGCGGCGGTTCGTCAGGGCTGGCCGCAGCGGCGGCAGGCTGGACGTGCGCCAGTTCGCCGGCTTCGAGCAGCGGGTTGGTTTCGAGAGCTTCCCCAATGAACGCCTCGATCTCTAGGTTCGACAGCGCCAGCAGCTTGATCGCTTGCTGGAGCTGCGGCGTCATCGTCAGCGATTGCGACTGCCGCAGGTCAAGGCGGGGGCCGAGTGCCATGCCCGGTCAGTGCGCGCGCACGTCCTTCGACACGCTCAGGACGAACCGAAATGAGAATGTGGCTGTAGCCGATCTCCGTTCGTGGTGAGCCTGTCGAACCACTTGCGTCCCCATTAGAGGGTGAAGCTCTCGCCGAGATAGAGCCGGCGGACGTTCTCGTCGGCCACCAGGTCCTCGGGGCTGCCGGCAAACAGCACCTGGCCGCCGTAGATGATGCAGGCGCGGTCGACGATATCGAGCGTCTCACGCACGTTGTGGTCGGTGATCAGCACGCCGATGCCGCGCCGCTTCAGGTCCCTCACCAACTCGCGAATGTCGCTGATCGACAAAGGATCGATGCCGGCGAACGGCTCGTCGAGCAGCATGATCGACGGCTTGGCGGCCAGCGCCCGGGCTATCTCGCAGCGGCGCCGCTCGCCGCCCGACAGTGCCATGGCCGGGCTTTCGCGCAGGCGGGTGAGGTGGAATTCGTCGAGTAGCCGGTCGAGCTCGGCGCGGCGGGTTTCCTTGTCCGGCTCGACCATCTCGAGCACGCACATGATGTTCTGCTCGACCGTCATGCCGCGGAAGATGCTGGTTTCCTGGGGCAGGTAGCCGAGGCCGAGGATCGCCCGCCGGTACATCGGAAGATTTGTGACATCGACACCGTCCATCAGGATGCGGCCGCTGTCGGGCCTCACCAGACCCATGATCGAGTAGAAGCAGGTGGTCTTGCCGGCGCCGTTGGGGCCGAGCAGGCCGAGCACCTCTCCCTTCCCCACGGTCAGCGAAATGTCGGTCAGCACCGCGCGCTTGTCATAGCTCTTGGCGATCGAGACGACTTCGAGGCCGCCTTGCGGAATGGGCGGGGCGGCATTGGCCGGGGCTTCCGCCATGGCCGAAGCCAGCGCTTCGGTATCGACGGTGTTGTCTTCGAGCGTGCTCATCCGCAGCGATTTAGCACGGCTTCGGGCGCTTTGAACCCCATTTGGCAAGCTTCGTGCATGAGACGGTCGGAACAGTCGTGCCGGCTCGAGGGTTCTATACTTGAACCCTGCCATGCCGAGTGAGATAGTTCGACTCGGGAGAGCAAAGGAGGAGGCGCATGGATAAGGCGCTTTGGGAGACCGCCGAGACGCGGAAGGGCGCTAAACGCAAGCTCGATTGGCGGCGCAAGATGAGCGACAACGTCGCCTATGCGCTGCTGGTCTATACCGGCCTGCAGATTTTCGTGACGATGACGACGCTGAAGAGCGGGACGGGATCGATCCTGCCGTACCTGGCGCTGATCGTGCTGGTGGCGGCGATCATTCCGGGTTGCCGCATGTTCGAACGGCGGTGGGATTCGCTGAGCGACAGCGAAGCCGCCAACCCCGAATTCCGCGACCGTTTCCGGCGCGACCTGGTGCTGCTTTGGGCATCGGCGATCGGCCTGCCGATCGCGCTGACCGGCATCTACCTGGCGATAGCGGCCCTGTTCTAACGCATCGCAGCGGCCCGTCGCCAAGCAACGGGCCGCGGCAACCAATCTTCAGGCGGCCTTGCTCGCCTTGGCCCGCTCGATCGCTTCGATCGTGATACGGCGTGCTTCAGCTGCATCGCCCCATTCGCCGACGCGCACCCACTTTTCGGTTTCGAGATCCTTGTAGTGGGTGAAGAAGTGCTCGATCTGCTGGAAGATGATCGACGGCAGGTCCTGCCGCTCGGCCACGTCTGAGTAGTACGGGAAGGTCGTGTCGATCGGCACGCAGATCAGCTTCTCGTCGCCGCCGTGCTCGTCTTCCAGGTGGAGCACGCCGATCGGCCGGGCGCGAACGACACAGCCGGGAATGAACGGGCTGCGGGCAATCACCAGCGCGTCGAGCGGATCGCCATCCGGTGACAGGGTGTGCGGCACGAAGCCGTAATTGGCCGGATAGCGCATCGGCGTGTGCAGGATCCGGTCGACGAACAGCGCACCGCTCGCCTTGTCGAATTCGTACTTCACGGGTTCGCCGCCGGTCGGCACTTCGATGATGACGTTCAGGCTTTCCGGCGGGTTATCGCCCACGGGAATGTTCTCGATTCGCATGGATGCTCGCTTCCGTTTGCTGGACGGGCACCCCCTCCAGGTTCTTGTTTGGGCGGGCGCCTAGAACATGGGGCGCAGCTTGGCGAGAGCGGAATTGCCGCACGACCGCGCCTGCGGCATCATCCAGGTCGCGACTCCGGAGACGGAAACGATCCCGCCCGCGCGAGAGAGGATGACTTGCGATGCATGTAGGCTTGGCCACCGGATTCGCGCACCAGCGCGGCAAGACGTACGACGACGCGCGCTTCGTGCGCGAGGAGATCGAGAACCTCGTGCTTGCCGAAGAGCTCGGGTTCGATTCGGTGTGGATCACCGAGCACCACTTCACCGACTATTCGATGTCGAACGATCCAGTGCAGCTCCTCACCTACATCGCCGCGCGCACCAAACACGTGAAGCTCGGCACCCAGTGCATCATCGCGCCGTGGCACCACCCGGTGCGGCTGGCGGAGCGGATCGTCAATCTCGACATCCTGTCGAACGGCCGCGCGATTCTGGGCTTCGGCGGCGGCTTGGCGCAGCACGAGTTCGCCGGGCTCGGCATCGACATGAACCAGAGCCGGCAGATGTACAACGACCTGCTGGAGACGCTGATACCGGCGCTCGAGACCGGAGTGATCGAAGGCCGCGGGATTTACGCGAACATCCCGAAGAGC
>JAJUJV010000150.1 GCA_029265155.1 Altererythrobacter sp.
GCATGGAGATAATCATCGGGCCCGCATTCGTCCAGCGAGCAATGCGTTTACGCACCGCCGGCCCGACACTACAGGGGCGGGATGGACCTTGATCGCTCTCCTTTGGCTCTCCCCTTCCCCGCTATCCCGGCAATCGGCGGCGTGACGCTGCGCGTGGCGCGGGCGCGATACAAGGAATGGGATCGCTGCGATCTGACCTATGCTGAACTGGCAGAGGGCACGACCGTCGCGGGCGTGTTCACGAAAAACGTCTGCTGCTCGAGCGAGGTCGAACTGGGGCGCGAGCAAGTCCTGCTCGGCCGGGCCCGGGCGCTGATTGTCAACGCCGGCAACTCGAACGCTTTCACCGGCTACCGCGGCCGCGAGGCGGTCGAGCAGATCATGGCGCAGGTCGCGCACCATCTCGGCTGCGAGCCGAGCGAAGTCTTCGTCTCTTCGACCGGGGTGATCGGCGTGCCGCTGCCCAAAGACAAGGCGCGCGAAGGCGTTGCGACGGCGCTCGCAGCGCCTCCATGCTCTTGGCAAGAAGCCGCTGTAACTATCGGCACTACGGATACTTTCCCTAAGGGCGCCGTTGCCACGGCCGTCGTCCAAGGGCGCACCGTGACGATTGCGGGGATCATCAAGGGCTCGGGCATGATCGCGCCCGACATGGCGACGATGCTCGGCTACGTGTTCACCGACGCCGCCGTGGACCCCGCTTTCCTGCAGCAATGCCTCAGCGCATCGAACGAAAGCACCTTCTCCTGCATCACCGTCGATAGCGACACCTCGACCAGCGATACCGTCCTCGCCTTCGCGACCGGCAAGGCCGGCAACGCGCCGCTCGGCTCATTCGACGATCCAGGAGCCGACGCCTTTGCCGCCGCGTTGCACGACGTCTGCCGCCAACTCGCGCTGCTCGTGGTCCGCGACGGCGAAGGCGCGCAGAAGCTGATCGAGGTGCGAGTAAGCGGCGCGGTCAGCGACGATAGCGCCCGCCGTATCGGCCTCGCCATCGCCAACTCCCCGCTGGTGAAGACCGCTATTGCGGGTGAGGACGCCAACTGGGGCCGCGTGGTCATGGCGGTCGGCAAGGCCGGGGAGCCGGCGGACCGCGACAAGCTGTCGATCGGCTTCGGCGGCACCTGGGCGGCGCGCGAGGGCCTACCGCTCGTGGACTACGACGAGGCTCCGGTCGCCGCCCACCTGAAGGGACGGGAGATCGATATCGAAGTCGACCTCGGCCTCGGCGACGGAAGAGCCACCGTGTGGACTTGCGATCTCACCCACGGGTACATCGCGATCAACGCCGACTATCGCAGCTGATCCGCCGCGCTGTCCTACACGGCCTGTTTGTGCCAAGGGACGGTATGCCTGCATGCCGCCGCACCGACTTACCAGCCTCGTAGAGCCGTTTCCGGAAGATTGATTTCTTACCTCAGGACTGCGTCAACAGTGTCAACTTGGTTCAGTTAAAGAAGCGCGATTATGAACGAATCAGCCGGCCCGACTGCGCTTCACGCCGCGATGCTTGAACTGCTTCGCGACGTCTCGAAGCGCGCGATCCTCCCCTATTACCAGAAGCTCGCCGAGGATCAGGTCTCGCCCAAGGAAGCGGGCGACGTCGTCACCGTAGCGGACCAGCTCTCCGAAGACATGCTCGGCGAAGGGCTGGCGAAGCTGGCCGACCTTCCGATCGTCGGCGAGGAAGCCGCTTTCGCCGATGCGTCGGTGTTCAATCGGCTCGGCGGCGATTGCTGGATCGTCGATCCGCTCGACGGTACCCGCAACTTCGCCCGCGGCGCCGCTCCGTTCGGCATCCTCATCGCCATGGCTTCGGGCGGCGAAGCGCACACCGGCTGGATCTACGATTGCCTCAGCGACCGCTTCTGCGTGGCGCACAAAGGCAAAGGGGCGTTCGTTAACGGCGAGAAGATCGAGGCGCGCACCACCGGAGAGACCTTCCCCGTCGCGGCGGTCTCGCTGCTGTTCATGGACTTGACCAAGCGCGAAGGCGTGCTCGCCGGCATCGGCGATCATTATCGCTTGGTGGACGTGCCCTGGTGCGCGGCCGAGCAGTACCCACGCCTCGCACTCGGCGTGAACGACCTGTCGATCTTCGAACGCACGCTACCGTGGGACCACGCCGCCGGCGCGCTGTGGCTCAACGAGGCCGGCGGCAAGGCAGCCCGGCTCGACGGTTCGTCGTACCGGGTCGATCGGTGGGAGCAAAAAGGCCTGCTCGGCGCAGCAAGCCCGAAGCTGTGGGATGACATGGCGGAGAGGCTGGCAAACCTCCCCGCCTGAAGCGGTAGGCCGCTCAGAGAGCGCTTTCGATCCAGCCCTTGAGTTGGCTCTTCGGCGCGGCTCCGACTTTCTGCGCAACCGGCTGGCCGCCCTTGAACAGCACCATCAGCGGGATGGACTGCACGCCCATCCGGCCCGGCACTTCCGGGTTCTCCATGATGTCCATCTTGGCGATGGTGACCTTGCCGGCCAGCTCGTCGCTGATTTCCTCGAGGGCCGGGGCAATCATCTTACACGGGCCGCACCAGTCCGCCCAGAAGTCGACCAGAACCGGCGTCTCGGAATCGAGGACATCAGCCTGAAAGCTGGCATCGGTGACGGTCTTGGTGGCCATGAAAATACTCCTATTCTATATCTCGCAGTATCTAGGCATGCCGGTCCGGGTGGCAACGGCTCACCCGACGAAGCTTTCCTGCGATGCTGCCAAGGCGGGTTTGTGAACCTCCAGCAGCTCCGCGGGAATGGCGATGAGCTGCGGCGTCTGTGGGTAGAGCACCGCGGCCTCGATAGTCCGACCCGGATAGATCGCACTCAGCGCGGCGGCGTAGGCCGCCATTTGCCGCAGCGTCGAAACGGGCACCTCCTCCAGCGAAGTCGGCGGCCGCCGCGCGGTCTTGAAGTCCGCAACGAGGACGCGGTCGGGCTCTACCAGCAGCCGGTCCGCTACGCCGGCAACCACTTGTCCGCCCACGGTCGCGGCCAATGGCACTTCGGCCAAAGCCGCCGGCGTGAACAGCTCGGCCCAGCGCGGCTCGGCGATGACCGCCAGAGCCCGCGTCAGCATAGCCTCTCGCTCCGCTTCTGATAGATCGTGGCCGCTTCGAGCCAGCCACGCGCGGCCGCGTTCGTCTCGCTCGGCCGCCGGAACGTCCGGCAAACGCTCCAGCAAGCGGTGGATCAGCACACCGCGGCGCGCTGCTCCTCCATCCTGCCCTGGGGGGAACGGCGGATCGGCGTCCAGCTCCTCGCCCGCGGCGGAGGGTGCCAGCGGGCGCGGCGGGCGCGGCTCGGGACCGATCGCACGCGTTGCCCATTCCGGCAGTGCTGGCGGGATCGGCAGCTCGGCCTGCTCGCGTGCGGGAACAGGTTCGGCAAGCCCGCCCCACTCCCGCCGCCCGCCCCAGATTGGATCGGCGATCGGCTCTCCAGGCATCAATGGCGCGAGGCGTGCGTACCAGCTGTCCGCCGCCGGCTCGGTCTCTCGCTTGCCCAGCGCGCCGCCGATGAACAGCGCTTCTTCCGCGCGCGTCATCGCCACGTAGAGCAACCGCCAATGCTCCTGCCGCTCCTCGCGCGCCGCTTTGGCCTCGGCTTCTGCAACGGGGCCGACCGTCTCGCTCTTTGCAAGATCGGGAATGGGCACGTCACGCGACCCATCCTTCAGCGTCAGTCCACGCACGGGAGAGGCGTCGGGATTGCCCGCCGCGTCGGCAAGGATGACGATCGGCGCCTGCAGCCCTTTGGAGCCGTGGACGGTCATCACCCGCACCAGATTGCCGGCCGCTCCCGGTTCGCGCTTTAGCTCGCCCTCGCCAGCGTCGAACCAACGGATGAAGCCCTGCAGGCTCGGGGTGTTGGACGCCGAGTAGGCAAGCGCTGCGTTGAGCAGCTCATCGATGGGATCGTTCGCCTCGCGCCCAAGCCGCGCCACGAGCTTGCGCCGCCCGTCCCAAGGCCCCACCAGCAGCCAATGCAACAATGCTTGCGGCGGCTCGAAGTCGGCACGGGCCAGCAGCGGATCGAGCTGTGTCCGCAGCGCTGCCACGTCCGCGTGGCGCGAGCGCCGCAAGTGATCCCACAGCGGCACGTCTTTCTCGCGCCAGCCATGCTCGAGCAACTGCTCCTGGCTCCACCCGACCAGCGGCGAAACCAAGAGATTGGCGAGGCTGAGATCGTCGATCGGCTGAGCGGCGAAACGCAGCGCCGCCATCAGGTCCTTGACAGCGAGCGGCGCGCCGAGCCGCAGTCGATCAACGCCAGCTACCGGAACACCGGCCGCGTGGAGCCTGGCGACGATCAGCCCAGCCAGCTCCTTGCGCTTGCGCACCAGCACCATGATATCGCCCGGCCCTGCATTGCGCGGCTGCCCCTTCACGAGCGGAAAGCCGTTGTGAAGCCAGGCTTTGACCTGCTCTGCAATCCTATTGGCCATGCGGCGTTCCGGCTCGGACAGCCACGCCTCCGGCCCTTCCGGATCCTCTTCATCGTCGGGCCGCGCATTGACTGGCTGCCATAGCGTTACCAACCCGGGCCGCTCGAAACCGATATGCGGCTCGGGCGCCCGGTCGAGCCCGAAATTGGCCGGCCCGATGGCAGCAATCGCCCGGTCCACGAACTCGAGTACCGGCTGAGAAGTGCGGTAGGAGCGCCCGAGGCCCAGATCCTGCAGAGCCCGCGCTTCGATCGGCGGTCGTAGCTTGCGGGCGTTCTCCGCCCGCTCCGCCATCGCTTCGGCAAAGCGTTGCTTGGCGATGGCGAAGTTCTCGGGGCTGGTGCCCTGGAAGCGGAAGATCGCCTGCTTGTAGTCGCCGACGACGAAGATCGTTCGCAGCTTACCGTCGCGCTGCCCTTCGCCGGTGAAGAAATCGTCGGTCAGCGCGCCGATGATCGACCACTGCGCGGCGTTGGTGTCCTGCGCTTCGTCGACCAGGATGTGGTCGAACTGCCGGTCGAGCTTGTAGCGGATCCACGCGCCAAGTCCCGGCTCCGCCAGCAGCCCAGCGGCCCGGCGGATCAAATCATCGAAATCGACCAATCCTTCGCGCTGCTTGGCCTCGTCCCACGCCAGCGCAAAACGCCGGCCGACGGTGAGCGCCGGCGCCAAAAGCTCGACAAGCGCCAACAAAGCCGCGCGCTCGCGGATCGCCTCGAGCGACGCGCGCACCCGCTCCGCCATGCCGGCGTAGTTCATGTCGAGCTTCTCGAGGCTCTTGAGCCACTTGGGCTCGCCCTTCTGCGTGAAGA
>JAJUJV010000075.1 GCA_029265155.1 Altererythrobacter sp.
ACGTCGAACACGGGCATGCCGTAGATCGGACTGGACTTGTCGGTCTTGGCGGCCGGATTGACCACGTCGTTGGCGCCGATGATGAAAGCGACGTCGGCCTGCGCGAACTCGCTGTTGATGTCCTCCAACTCGAACACTTCGTCGTAAGGCACCTGGGCTTCGGCCAGCAGCACGTTCATGTGCCCCGGCATGCGGCCCGCCACGGGGTGGATGGCGTACTTCACGTTGACGCCTTCCTCCTTCAGCAGGTCCGCCATCTCGCGCAGCGCGTGCTGCGCCTGCGCCACGGCCATGCCGTAGCCGGGAATGATGATGACGTTCTCGGCCTGCTTGAGCATGAACGCGGCGTCTTCGGCGCTGCCGCGCTTCCACGGCCGGTCGACCTTGGCCGCGCCGCCGGAGCTCGCCTCCGCCCCGAAGCCGCCGGCGATCACCGAGATGAAGCTGCGGTTCATCGCCCGGCACATGATGTAGCTGAGGATCGCGCCCGAGCTGCCGACCAGCGCGCCGGTGATGATCATCGCGGTGTTGTGCAGCGTGAAGCCCATCGCCGCCGCGGCCCAGCCCGAGTACGAGTTGAGCATCGAGACCACGACCGGCATGTCCGCCCCGCCGATCGGGATGATCAGCAGGAAGCCGATCGCGAAGGCGAGCGCGACGATGATCCAGAAGGTCGCGCCCTCGCCCGGCCCGGCGTTTCCGGACAGCGCATAGACAGCGGTCAGGACGATGATCGCGGCGAGCGTGCCCAGATTGATCACGTGCCGCGCCGGCAGCAGGATCGGCGCGCCCGACATGTTGCCGTTGAGCTTGGCGAACGCGATCACCGATCCCGAGAACGTGATCGCACCGATCGCCGCGCCGAGCGCCATCTCGATCCGGCTCACCACCAGAATGTTGCCGTCGAGCCCGAGGATGCCGAAAGCACCCGGATTAAAGAACGCTGCCGCCGCCACGAGCACCGCGGCAAGGCCGACCAGGGAGTGGAACGCCGCGACGAGCTGCGGCATCGCCGTCATGGCGATGCGGCGCGCAATCACGAAGCCAATGACACCGCCGATGGCGATCGCGCCGACTATCTCAGGGAGGCTGGCGATGTCGTGCGTCACCAAGGTGGTGACCACGGCAATCAGCATGCCCGCCATACCGAAACGGTTGCCGCGGCGGCTGCTTTCAGGAGAAGAAAGCCCGCGCAGGGCCAGGATGAAGCAGACGCCGGCGACCAGGTAGGCGAGCGCCACCCATGGGTTCACCGCGGTTGCGGCGTCGGCCACGATGCTGAGATCGGTCGTTGTGTCGGGAGGAAGGATCGCCACTTACTTGCGCTCCTTCTTCTTATACATCGCGAGCATCCGCTCCGTGACGGCGAACCCGCCGAAGATGTTGACGCTCGCCAGCACCACGCCAAGCAGCCCCAGCCACTTGGCGGCAGGGCTCTCCGCGGCGGCGGCCGCGATCAGCGCACCGACGATAATCACCGAAGAGACGGCGTTCGTCACCGCCATCAGCGGCGTATGCAGCGCCGGCGTGACCGACCAGACCACATAATAGCCGACGAAGCACGCCAGCACGAAGATCGAGAGGATTGTGACGAAGTCCATGGTCAGCCCTTCAGCCTCTCGTTGACGATTTCACCGCCCTTGGTCAGGCGCACCGCGTTGCCGATCTCTTCGTCTAGCACCGGGCACCCCTGTTCTTTGTCCCAAAAGGCCGAGAGGAAGTTGTAGAGGTTACGCGCGAACAGCGCGGAGGCGTCGGCGGACAGGAGCGCCGGGGTGTTGGAGTACCCCATGATCCTGACGCCATGGCGCTCCACGACTTCGTCTGCAACGCTGCCTTCGACGTTGCCACCCTGGGCGACGGCCAGATCGAAGATCACGCTGCCGCGCTTCATGGTGGCGATCTGCGCGTCCGTGATCAGTCGGGGAGCAGCGCGCCCTGGAATCAAGGCGGTCGTGATCACGATGTCCTGCTTGGCGATGTGAGCGGAGACCAGTTCGGCCTGCGCCTTCTGGTATTCCTCGCTCATTTCCGTCGCGTAGCCGCCGCTGCCCTCCCCTTCGATCCCGGCAACGTTCTCGACGAAGACCGGCTTGGCGCCGAGCGAGACGATCTGCTCCTTCGTCGCGCTCCGCACGTCGGTCGCGGATACCTGGGCACCAAGGCGGCGGGCGGTAGCGATCGCTTGCAGGCCCGCAACGCCGACGCCCATGACGAAGACCTTGGCTGCGGAAATGGTCCCCGCTGCCGTCATCATCATTGGAAAGGCGCGCCCGTACTCGTTGGCCGCTGCCAGTACCGCCTTGTAGCCGGCGAGGTTGGACTGGCTGGAGAGCACGTCCATTGACTGTGCGCGGGTGATCCGAGGCATGAATTCCATCGCCAGCGCTTCGTAACCGGCGGCGGCATAGTCAGCGACACACTGCCGTTCCTGGAACGGATCGAACATGGCGACGACCCACGCTCCGGGCGCGGCTCCGTTCAGCGCGGCAGCGGCCGGTGCCCGCACCGCCAGCACGATGTCAGCGCCCTTGACCACGTCCTGCGGCTGGCCGAGTTCGGCTCCCGCTTCCTCGAACGCAGCGTCGGAAATTCTGGCGCCTTCACCCGCCCCTTGCTCGACGGCGACGCTCGCGCCAAGCGCAACGAACTTGCGAACGGTTTCGGGCGTGGCCGCAACGCGGCTTTCGCCCGCGGCCCGTTCTTGCAGGACCGCGATCCGCATCCCCCCTCCCCCCTGGGTCAAGCGATCAGCAGAACGACGATGAAGACAATCGCAGCCGTGAGCGGCACCGTCCATTTCAGCATGCTGACGAAGCCGTTGTAAGTCTTCTCGTGCATCTTCGTGTCGTTCGGGGATGCCATCCGTTGGGCGCTCCTGTCTTGTCTGAACCCTCGATTGCCAGCCGCTCTATCCCCGCCCGTGGCCACTCTCAAGCCCGCTTAATCGCCTCTTTACCCCATCGCCCTATCCTGGACCTGTAAACGACCCAAGGACAGGGATGGAATGGCCGAGGCCGAACAGCGCCTTCTGATGCTGATCGACGACGAGCCGGCGCAGAGCCGGCTGATCACAGCGCTCGCCGCTCGTGAGGGGTGGCGCACGATCGTGGTCGGCGATTCCGAAACCGCGATCGCGACACTCGGCACGCGTCAAGGCATGCAGCTCTCGGCGATCATCCTCGACCAGTGGGTGCCAGGCGACCAGGCCTGCGAGTTGATCCGCGCGCTGCGCGAACGCCGGCCGGCCCTGCCCATCCTGATGCTGACCACCAGCACCTCGCCGCTGCTCGCTGTCGAAGCAATGCGCGCCGGAGCGACCGACTACCTGGTCAAGCCGGTCTCGCCTGACCGGATGATGCAGGCTCTGCGCAACACTACGACGCGCGAGGCGCCGCAGGACGAGCTCACTCCGCTGACCGAGAAGATGGAAGCCGAGCTCGATTTCGACGCGATGGTCGGCACCGCTCCGCCTTTCCGCGCGGCACTGGCCAAGGGCGCGAAAGCGGCGCGCGGCCACAGCTCGGTATTGATCGAAGGGGAGACCGGCACAGGCAAGGAAATGCTGGTGCGGGCGATGCACGCCGCTTCGCCACGTGCCAAAGCCCCCCACCGGATGATCAATGTCGGCAGCGTGCCGGCGAGTAGCCTCGAATCCGTGCTGTTCGGGCACGAAAAGGGCGCGTTTCCTGGTGCCTTCGACCGGCAAGTCGGGGCTCTGCAACATTGCGACGGCGGCACGTTGGTGCTCGACGAGGTCGACCGGCTGTCGCTGCCCCTGCAGGACCGGCTGGCGGAAGCGCTAGCCAACAAGTCGGTACGCCCGATCGGCGCGCATCACAGCTTCAAGGTCGATGTCCGGGTGATCTCGGCGAGCAACCTGCCGCTGGCCGATTTGGTCGCCACCGGCCACTTCCGTTCCGAACTGCTCGAACTGCTCGGCGGTGCGAAAGTCGTGCTGCCGCCGCTGCGCGAGCGGGCGGGTGATATTCCTGCGCTCACCCGCCACTTCTTGGCTCGCATCGGCGAGCAGCCCGGTCTCCGCCCGCTTGGCATCACCGATGCAGCGCTGCAACTGCTGTCGGCGTTCGACTGGCCCGGCAACGTGCGCCAGCTCCAGGCGGTGCTATTTCGCGCAGCGGTGTTTTGCGACGGCGACGCGCTGACCGAGGAAGACTTCCCGCAGCTCAGCCAGATGCTAGGCGAAATGGAGATGGCGTCGCTGCCGGCACAGGACGGCATCGGCATCGACCTCTACACAGCCGACGGCAACCTGCGTCCGCTCGAGGAGATCGAGGCCGACGTGATCCGCCTGGCGATTGGCCATTATCGCGGCCGTATGACCGAAGTGGCGCGGCGGCTCGGAATCGGGCGCTCCACGCTGTATCGCAAGCTTAGCGACCTCGGCATCGAAAGCGCCGCCTAGGCAAGTTTGCCCTCCGCGTTTAAGCAGACGCGATGGCGGGGGATTTCAATTTTACGGGCAGGACCATCCTGCTCACCGGAGCGGCTTCGGGCATCGGTGCGGCTTGCGCGCGCTGGCTGGAGCAGAGAGGCGCAGCCGAGCTCGTCCTCGTCGACCGCGACGAAGAGGGCCTATCGAAGCTGGCGCTCGGCTGCGGGGTGCGGCTCTTCGTCGGCGACGTGACCGATCCGGCGTTGTGGGACCGCCTCGAAGCCGAACTGCGCGGGATCGACCACTCGGTGGTGAACGCCGGCATTGCCGCGGGTGGTGCCATCACCGATACTTCGCTCGAGGATTGGCGGCGCGTCCTCTCGGTGAATCTCGATGGCGCCTTTCTCGCTCTGCGCACCAGCCTGCGACTGATGCGCGAGGGCGGCTCGGCCGTCCTCACCGCCTCCGTTTCGGGGCTGAAGGCAGAGCCGAATACCGCGCCTTATGGCGCATCAAAGGCCGCGATGATCCAGCTCGCGAAAGTCGCGGCGAAAGAGGCTGCGCCGCGGCAGATTCGCGTGAACGCCATAGCGCCCGGCGGCGTCGATACGCCGATTTGGGACGAGCTGCCGTTTTTCCAGGCAATGGTAGAAGAAGAAGGGAGCCGCAACGCCGCCATCCAGGCGATGGGGCGCTTGGCTACACCCCTCGCCCGCTATGCCGCTGCCGACGAGATCGCCGGGCAGATCGGCTTCCTCTTGTCGGACATGGCACGCAACATCACCGGAAGCGTCATGGTGAGCGACGGCGGCTACTCGCTCTGAGCGGCTAGGCTTCCCCGAGCCCGGCAAAATCGGTGAGCGCCGCATCGCGCAAGCCTCGCCAGACGTTTCGCGCCTGGACCGTGTCGTAGACGTCATGGACGCGGATAAGCTGATATCCAGCCTGCATCCCGGCGAGTGCGAGCGCAACGCTGCCGCCCAGCCGCTTGTGCGCCGGCGCCTCGTTGCTCAACGCGCCTACCATGCGCTTGCGGCTGGCGCCGAGCAGCAACGGCTGGCCCAGCGCATGAAACAGTGGCAGCGCGTTCAGCAGTGCGAGATTGTCGGCCATCGACTTGCCGAAGCCGATGCCCGGATCGAGAATGATGCGTTGCCGCTCGATGCCGCCTTCGACCGCGCGATCGCGGGCGGCGCGAAGCCAGTCGAACACCTCGAACACGACATTGCCATAGATCCCGCCGGCATGGAGATCTTCGCCTTCGCCCGGCGCGTGCATCAGGATCACGGGCGCACCGCTTGCGGCGGCGAACTGGAGACTGCGCGGATCGTGGCGCAGCGCCGAAACATCGTTGATCACGTGCGCGCCGGCAGCAAGCGCGGCTTCCATCACCGCCGGCCGGCGCGTGTCGACGCTGACTGCCGCTCCCATCGCCACGCAATGTTCGACCGCGGGGACTACGCGCTTGATCTCGTCGCCTTCCCAGACCGCGGCTGCGCCCGGGCGGGTACTCTCGCCGCCTATATCGACGATCGCCGCACCGGCCTCGAGCATGGCTGCGGCGTGTGCGTTGGCCTCCTCCGGATCGTCGAGGAACTTGCCGCCATCGGAAAAGCTGTCGGGCGTCACGTTGAGGATGCCCATGATCTGCGGCTGGTCGAGGCGGATGGTCCGCTCTCCCAGCTGCAGCGGAGGATGCGCCGCGGTGAGACCGGCCCACTGCGCTTCAGCCTCGGGCCGGACGCTGTCAGGCAGCCGTCCAAACGCCGCATCGATCCCACCCGCCGTGACAAGATCGCGCTGCACGACTTCGCCGTCGCGCGTGGTTGTGACGGCAAACAAGTGAGCATAGTTCATGCCGCCGGCAAGACGGACAGCGTCGCCGCCGACCGCTTGCGGCCTGGGGGCAAGCGTCAGCGGCTGGATATAGAGTCGGTCCAGAACAACCTCCGTTCATGGCGAGCCTGTCGAGCCTGATCGGCTCGTTAATAGGCCCTTCGACAAACTCGGAGCGAACGGAAAGTAGAATCAGTCTTCGATGGCCAGAAGATAGAGCTGTCGCAGCGCGTCGACCGGCTTGACGGTGCCATCGTGCTCGATGTGCCAAAAGGTCCAACCGTTGCAACTCGGCGCACCTTGCAGCGCCTTGCCGACGCCGTGGATCGAGCCCGCTTCCTTGCCGCTGACGATCGAGCCGTCGGCGCGAACCGTCGCCGTCCACCGGCGCTGCCTGTCGAACAGCTCTGCGCCTGGCTTGAGCAATCCCGCTTCGACCAATGAACCGAATGCGACGCGCGGCGCCTGCTTGGCGCTCTGCATCGTCTTGAGCGCGCTTTCGTCGAGCGGCAGAGCGCTCTCGATACGCTCCATCGCCACTTCGCGGTAGGCTGCTTCGCGCTCGCAGCCGATCCATTCGCGGCCGAGCCGCTTCGCCACCGCGCCGGTGGTCCCGGTGCCGAAGAACGGGTCGAGCACCACGTCGCCGGTTTCGGTGGTCGCCAGCAGCACACGGTAAAGCAGCGCTTCGGGCTTCTGCGTCGGGTGCGCCTTGTGGCCGTTCTGCTTCAGCCGTTCCTGCCCACCGCAGATCGGGATGACCCAATCGCTGCGCATCTGCAGCTCGTCGTTGAGCGTGTTCATTGCGCGATAGTTGAAATGATAGCGGGCCTTCTCACCCATGCTGGCCCAGATCAGGGTCTCGTGCGCGTTGGTGAAGCGGGTGCCGCGAAAGTTCGGCATCGGATTGGTCTTGCGCCAGACGACGTCATTGAGGATCCAGAAACCCAGATCCTGGATCATCGCCCCAACCCGGAAGATGTTGTGGTAGCTGCCGATCACCCACAGCGCGCCGTCGGGCTTAAGCACGCGGCGCGCCTCGGTCAGCCATTCGCGAGTGAACTTGTCGTAGGCGGCGAAGCTGTCGAACTGATCCCAATGATCGGTGACGGCATCGACATGGCTGCCGTCGGGCCGGTTGAGATCCCCGCCGAGTTGGAGGTTGTAGGGCGGATCGGCAAAGATCAGGTCGACCGAAGCCGTAGGCAGCGTCCGCATTGCCTCGACGCAATCGCCCGGCAGAATACGGCCTAAAGGCAACTTGGGCGCCGGTTTGACCGGCTTTGCCGCGCGCGCCTTCGGCGCCCGAATTTTCGTGACTACACCCATGTTCCGTCCACTGCCCCTGTTTATCCACAAGGTGCCCGGTGCCGGACTCCGCCGTCAACCCGCGGAATTGCCTGGCGCCAGCAGAGCCGCGGGGAACGGATGCGGGAACGAAAGGAGTCCCCTACACCATCTTGAGTCTTCAGGCCGGCGCGAGACTCGACATCTGGTGGTGTGGCCCGGAAGACTCGACATCGGGAAAGTGCATCTCGCATTGGGCCACGGGGGCGAAGCTGCGGCGGTGGAGCGGGGTTGGGCCGTGGGTACGCAGCGCCCTGAGATGCTCGGGTGTCGAGTAGCCGACATTGGTGTGCCAGCCGTAGTGCGGGTGAGCCTTGGCATGTTCGCGCATCAGGCGGTCGCGGTGTTCCTTGGCCAAGATCGACGCAGCAGAGATGCAGGGCTCACACGCATCGCCGCCGACTATCGCGCGAGCGGGCCAGCGCCATTCGGAACGGCGCCCGGCGGGAGTAAGGTTACCGTCGACGAGCACCTGGTGAGGATCGCAGCCGATCGCCTCGCACAGCCGCTCCACCGCCATCGCCATGGCCCACATCGTCGCTTGGAAGATGTTGAGCGTGTCGATGTGCTCGACCTCGACTACTCCGATACCGAAGGCGCAGCGGCGTCGGATCCGCTCCTCGAGCACGGCCCGCTTTTCGGACGTCAGCTTCTTCGAATCGTCGAGACCCGCAGGTCGCGGCTTGCACAGTGCCACCGCCGCCGCCACAACGGGCCCCGCTAGCGGCCCCCGGCCGGCCTCGTCGACGCCCACGACGAGTTCGCCCGAAGCGAAACAGGCCGCAAAATCATCTGAGGGAGTTCCGAAAAGCATGCGCAAGATCAAACAGGTGCTGGTCGCTCTATCTCCCGCCGCGCTGCTGATCGCAAGCTGCGGTCAGGCGCAGACTGGGGATAGCGCACCGGCGGCGAGTACCGCCAACAGCGCGCAACCGTTCGCGATTGCCGAAAAAGGTACGTTCAATAGCCCGTGGGCCCTGGCCTTCGCGCCGGGGACGCAAGTGCTGTTCGTAACCGAAAAGCCAGGCACGATGAAGTTCGTCGATCTGTCGAGCGGACGCCAAGGCGACGTGACCGGCATTCCGCCAGTGCTGAACCAAGGCCAGGGTGGTTTCGGCGACGTGGCCTTCCTGCCTTCGGAAAGCGGTCAGCCGCTGTCCGGCCGGACGATCTACCTGACCTGGTCCGATCCCAGCGACGGTACCGCCAGCTTTGCAGCCATGGGTCGCGGCAAGCTGGTCTGCGAAGATGGGGGGAACTGCCAGGTCGAGGGATTGGAGACGATCTGGCGCCAGCAGCCGGCGGTGCGCAGCATGGCGCACTTCTCTCAGAAAATTGCTTTCTCGCCCGACGAGAAGTACCTGTTTTTATCGTCCGGCGATCGGGCGCAGGCCGATCCGGCGCAGGATCTCGACAGCAACCTCGGCAAAGTGCTGCGCCTCAATCTCGACGGCAGCCCGGCAGAAGGCAACCCGTTTGCCGACCGCGGCGGCGTGTCGCGCGAAATCTGGAGCTATGGCCACCGTAACCTGCTCGGCCTCGCCTTCGATCTCGACGGGCAGCTTTGGGACCTTGAACATGGCCCCCGCGGCGGCGACGAGATCAATAGGGTCGAGCGCGGCGTGAACTACGGCTGGCCCGTGGTGTCCTACGGCGACAATTACAATGGCGATCCGATTCCCGATCACCCAACTCGCCCCGAATTCCGTGAGCCGGCGATCTACTGGAACCCGGTTATCGCGCCGGGTGACTTCATCTTCTACAGCGGTAAGCTTTGGCCAGAGTGGCGCAACCAGGCGCTGATCGCCAACCTCGGCACCACCTCGATCGTGCGAGTCTCGCTAGATGGCGACAAGGGCACCGAAGAGGCGCGTTACAAGTTCGACAAGCGCCTGCGCGACATCGTCGAAGCGCCCGACGGATCGCTCTACATCATCGAGGACGGTCCGAACGGTCGGCTGCTGCAGCTGACACCCGCGTCATAACCGGCGATTCCCATTGCATCGGGGGAGCGGCGAACCTATCGGCGCGCCGCTCCATGGCCGACCTTGCTCCCTCCACGCTGATTCCCCTCGACCAAGTCGATCCGGCACTGGTCGAGGATCTGCTCGACGTCGCCTTCGGGCCGGACCGTCACGGCCGCACTGCGTACGCGATCCGCCAGGGAACCGAGTGCCTGCCGGCGCTGAGCTTCGCCGTGCTCGACGATGCGGCCCGGCTGGTCGGCACGATCCAGGCTTGGCCCATTGCGCTGACCGATCCACACGGGCGCGCTCACCCGCTGATCATGGTTGGCCCAGTTGCCATCATGCCAGAGCGGCAAGGCCAGGGCTTCGGCCGCGCGCTGATGGCAGCCCAGGCGGCGGCCATCGACCCGGCAGCGCCGCTGCCGCAAGTCCTGATCGGTGACGCGCCGTATTACAGCCGTTTTGGCTTCGTCGAAGCGCCGCGTGGGTGGATGTGTCCAGGGCCGTGGGACCCTGCACGCCTGCTGATCCGCGGCGCAACCCAGGCCGTGCTGCCGCAAACCGGCATGCTCGGGCCTTGGTCGGGCTGAGCCGGCTTCATCGACAAAGCGCACGCACGGGTCGGCCGGTCGCGGCGCTCCTTTCACCTGCGTGACCAATTACGTTAATAGGCTCCTGGGCGGCAGCCGCACAGGAGCCTTATCGATGCCCCGTACTCCTCTTTGCGCGATTGGGCTGGTCACGTTCGCCGCGGCTTTATCGTCACCTTTGTGGGCGCAAGAACCTTCAGCAACGCGCGCTGCCATCCCTGAATGTTCGGCCGACTCTATTCCCGCGGCCAATAAGGCGGTAATGGAAAGGGAGTACGCGCGACGAAAGCGGGAAGAGGGCAAAGCGAACGCGGACGCCTGGCTGCAACGCGAAGCGCATGCGTTTGTGACCCGGCTGGTCGATCAAGGCATCTGCACGATACCCGCCCCGAACGAGAACCGGCAAGTGGCGACCAGCAGCAGCCGCTCCTCAGAAAAAACACCGCTCGGCAAGGACGGCAAGCCATGCAAGCGCACTCGGATGGAAAATCGTAACGTCGCGAATGTTTCAGGCGGGCCGATGATGATGGTGCTGGTCCCCGTCTGCGCCGACTGACGTTTTAGCAACGCGTGCTTTAGGCGGGGTGACGGCGGCAGCTCGATCTGGCAACTCCGCCTTGTGCCCTATCAACCACCTCCCGACTTGGCCGGCCTGTCGCTCGCGGAGATCGCACGCGCAGTCGAAGAACAGCGCCTCCCTCCGATCGAACGGTGGAATCCGGCAGAAACGGCCGATAGCCATATGCGCATCGCTGCGGACGGGACTTGGTTTCATGAGGGGCGGCCGATTGCACGACCCGCGATGGTGCGCGCGTTTGCCTCGTTGCTGATGCGCGACGAGACGGGTCAGCACTGGCTGGTCACGCCGCAATGCCGGCAGTCGATTGAAGTCGAGGATGCCGCTTTCGTCGCGGTCGACATGCA
>JAJUJV010000078.1 GCA_029265155.1 Altererythrobacter sp.
AGAAACCTCGCCGAACCAGATCGCGCGTAGCGGCAGCGGTTTGTCGGCAAGCGCGGAAATCAACGCCGCGGCGACGGCGAGGTCGGCCGCAGGGTCGGTGAGACGATAGCCGCCGGCGACGTTCAGATAGACTTCGGCCGAAGAGAAGTTGAGGCCGCAGCGCGCTTCGAGCACGGCCAGCAGCATGGCGAGGCGCCCGGAGTCCCACCCCACCACGGCGCGGCGCGGAGTGGCTCCGGATTGCAGGCGCACGATCAGCGCCTGAACCTCGACGAGCACCGGCCGCGTGCCTTCGAGTGCCGGGAATACCGAACTGCCCGCGACCGGCTGCTCGCGCCCCGAGAGGAACAGCATCGAGGGGTTCGCCACTTCGGCCAGCCCTTGGCCTTCCATGGCGAAGACGCCGATCTCGTCGACCGCGCCGAACCGGTTCTTGAGCGCGCGCAGAATGCGGTACTGGTGGCTGCGCTCGCCCTCGAAGCTCATCACTACGTCGACCATGTGCTCAAGGACCCGCGGCCCGGCGATCGTCCCGTCCTTGGTGACGTGGCCGACCAGCACCAGCGCTACGCCGCTCTCCTTGGCGTAGCGGATCAGCTCGAATGCGCTGGCCCGCACCTGGCTGACGGTGCCCGGTGCCCCTTCGATAGTATCCGAATGCATGGTTTGGATCGAATCCACCACCAACAGCGCCGGAGGGGCATCGCCGCCCAGGGTGGTCAGGATGTCGCGAACCGAAGTGGCCGAAGCGAGCTTGAGCGGCGCGTCGGCCAGCCCGAGCCGGGCGGCGCGCAGCCGCACCTGGCCCGTTGCTTCCTCCCCGCTGATGTACACCGTGGGAGCCCCGGCTCGCGCCATCTGTGCGGCAGCCTGGAGCAGCAGAGTGGATTTGCCGATTCCCGGCTCTCCCCCCATCAGGATCGCAGAGCCCGGCACGATGCCGCCGCCCAGCGCGCGATCGAATTCGGCCAGTCCGGTGCTGCGGCGGGTTAGCGCTTCGGACGGCGTGTTGAGCGGCTCGAACAGGATCGGCCGGCCGCCGCTCGACAGATCGTGCTTGGTCGAAAAGACCGTGGCCGGCGCCTCTTCGACGAGCGTGTTCCACTGCTCGCAATCGACGCACTGCCCCTGCCAGCGCATCGTGACGCTGCCGCATTCGGTGCAAACGTAGCGACGTTTGGGCTTGGCCATGGGTTCCGACTACTAGGAACGCAAAGGGAACGCAACGGCCTCCCGCGCTTGGGCGGGAGCCAAACTATGCCCCGAATGCGCTCTTCAGCTTGGCGAAGAAGCCGGCGCTCTCCGGACATTCCTCGCCCGTTTCCGTTTCACGGAATTCGCATAGCAGCTCGCGCTGGCGCGGCGTCAGCTTGGTCGGCGTTTCGACCACGATTTCGGTCACGAGATCGCCCCGCCCGCGCCCCTGCAGTACCGGCATGCCAGCCCCGCGCTTGCGGAGCTGACGGCCCGACTGGATGCCGGCCGGGATGTCGATCGCGTGGCTTTCGCCATCGAGACCCGGGATTTCGATTGTCCCGCCTAAAGCAGCAGTCGTGAAGCTGACCGGAACTTGCGTGAACAGCGTGGTGCCTTCGCGCTGGAACACCGGGTGCTGCCTGACGTGCACGAAAATGTAGAGGTCGCCCGGAGGCGCGCCGTTCGGGCCCGCTTCGCCGCGGCCGCCGAGGCGGATTCGGGTGCCGTTGTCGACCCCTGGCGGAATCTCGACGTCGAGCGCTTGGACCCGGTCCACCCGGCCCTCGCCGCGGCATTCGCGGCAGGGCTGTTCGATCACTTGCCCGCTGCCGTGGCAGTTCGGACAGGGCCGCTCGATCACGAACAGCCCCTGCTGCGCCCGCACTTTGCCGAAGCCCTTGCACAGGTCACAGCCGCGACGTGATGTGCCGGGCGCTGCGCCGGAGCCGCCGCACGGCTCGCAGCCGACCGAGACTTCGACTTTGATTTCGGCCGACTTGCCGTGGAACGCTTCTTCCAGCGTGACTTCCATGTCGTAGCGCAAGTCCGCGCCGCGCCGTGGCCGGCTGCGCGCCGCGCCGCCGCCGCCGAAAGCGCTGCCGAAGATCGTCTCGAAAATGTCGCCGATATCGCCGAAATCAGCCTGATGGGCGCCATTGCCCATGCCCTGCTCGAACGCCGCATGGCCGAACCGGTCGTAGGCCGCGCGCTTCTGCGGGTCCTTCAGGCACTCGTAAGCGGCGCTGATGGCCTTGAACTTGTCTTCGTTTTCCTTGCACCCGCCGTTGCGGTCCGGGTGATACTGCATCGCCAGCTTGCGATAGGCGGACTTGATCGCCGCCGCGTCGGCCGTCCGCTCGACCCCGAGCAGCTCGTAAAAATCGTGTTGCATTGCGGACATAGAATGGTGACCCCGCCCCAAACCCTAACCGCCACCGGAGCGGTTTGCACCGGTGGCGGCCAGGTTTTCCATCAGGACGTTCAGCCCTTGTTGCTGTCTTCGTCGACTTCCGAGAACTCGGCGTCGACGACGTCTTCATCGCCAGCCGATCCGGCCGAGCCCTGCTCGGCGCCGGCCCCGCCCGGCGATGCCGCCGCAGCCTGGTCCTTCTCGTAGATCTGCTGGCCCATCTTCATGGCCAGATCGGTCAGCGCCTGCGCCTTGGCCTTGATCGCCTCGACGTCGCCGCCTTCGATCGCGGTTTTGGCCTCGGCGATGGCCGCTTCGATCTGCGACTTCAGATCGGCGTCGATTTTGTCGCCGTGCTCTTCGAGCTGCTTCTCGGTGGCATGCACGAGGCTGTCGGCGTTGTTCTTCGCCTCGGCGGACTCGCGACGCTTCTTGTCCTCTTCGGCGAACTTCTCCGCGTCCTGGACCATCTGCTCGATGTCGGCGTCCGAAAGGCCGCCCGACGCCTGGATGCGGATCTGCTGCTCCTTGCCGGTGCCCTTGTCCTTGGCATGGACGTTGACGATGCCGTTGGCGTCGATGTCGAACGTGACTTCGATCTGCGGCACGCCGCGCGGTGCTGGCGGAATGCCGACCAGGTCGAACTGGCCGAGCAGCTTGTTGTCCGCCGCCATTTCGCGCTCGCCCTGGAACACGCGGATCGTCACCGCCTGCTGGTTGTCCTCGGCGGTCGAGTAGACCTGGCTCTTCTTGGTCGGGATCGTCGTATTGCGATCGATCATCCGGGTGAACACCCCGCCCAGCGTCTCGATGCCGAGCGACAGCGGAGTCACGTCGAGCAGCAGCACGTCCTTGACGTCGCCCTGCAGCACGCCCGCCTGGATCGCCGCGCCCATGGCAACGACTTCGTCAGGGTTGACGCCGGTATGCGGTTCCTTGCCGAAGAACTCCTTCACCGCCTCGCGTACTTTGGGCATGCGGGTCATGCCGCCGACGAGCACGACGTCGTCGATGTCGCTGGCGGTGAGGCCGGCGTCGGCGAGCGCCTTCTTCATCGGTTCCTTGGTCCGGTCGATCAGATCGGCGACCATCTTCTCGAGGTCGGCGCGCGTCACCGTCTCGACGAGGTGCAGCGGAGTGGTGCTGCCGCCTTCCATGCGTGCGGTGATGAACGGCAGGTTGATCTCGGTCGTGGCCGTGCTCGACAGCTCGATCTTGGCCTTTTCGGCAGCTTCCTTGAGACGCTGGAGCGCGAGCTTGTCAGTCCGCAGGTCCATGTTCTCCTTGGCCTTGAACTTGTCGGCCAGCCATTCGACCAGCTTCGAGTCGAAGTCTTCACCGCCGAGGAACGTGTCGCCGTTGGTCGACTTCACTTCGAACACGCCGTCGCCGATCTCGAGGATCGAGACGTCGAAGGTGCCGCCGCCGAGGTCATAGACCGCAATGGTCTTGCCGTCGTTCTTCTCGAGACCATAGGCGAGCGCGGCCGCAGTCGGCTCGTTGATGATGCGCAGCACTTCGAGGCCGGCGATCTGGCCGGCGTCCTTGGTCGCCTGGCGCTGGGCGTCGTTGAAGTAGGCCGGAACCGTGATCACCGCCTGAGTGACGGGTTCACCGAGATAGCTCTCGGCGGTTTCCTTCATCTTCTGCAGGATAAACGCACTGATCTGGCTCGGGCTGTAATCCTCGCCGCCCGCTTTGACCCAGGCGTCGCCGTTCTTGCCCTTGACGATCGTGTAGGGAACCAGCTCGGTGTCCTTCTTGGTCACCGGGTCGTCGAAGCGGCGGCCGATCAGGCGCTTCACCGCGAAAACCGTGTTGTCCGGGTTCGTCACCGCCTGGCGCTTGGCCGGCTGGCCGATCAGCCGCTCACCTTCCTTGGTGAACGCGACGATCGACGGCGTGGTACGCGCGCCTTCGCTGTTTTCGATGACCTTGGGCTTGCCCCCATCCATGACCGCGACGCAGCTGTTGGTCGTGCCGAGGTCGATACCGATTACTTTGGCCATAGGTTTCCCCACATCCCTTCTCAGAACATTAGACGCCGCACAGTCGGACTTCCGTCCAAGGCAAGGCCGGTCGGCGGCTCGATACGCGGCGGATATAGGGGGGCTTCGGCTTGGCACAAGAGCGCCGCTGGGCTAGATCCCGGTGCGACATCGACGAGGGGGAAGAGGACATGATGAAGCCCATCCGCATCGCCTTGGCTCTGGCTGTTGCCGCCGCCCTGGTCAGCGCCTGCAGCGAAGCACCGCAACAAACCGAAACGGCTGCAGCGCCCGATGCACCGGAAGGGATTGCGGTTGCCAACGGCCGGCTCATGCTGCCCGCCGTCTCCGGCAATCCGGCGGCGGTCTATTTCGACGTCAGCAACGATGGTGAAAGCAACCGCATGATCCGCGCTGTTTCGGTGCAGGGCGCGGGCGAATCGACACTCCACGTGACGAACGATGCCGGCATGCAGGAAGTGCTCCAGGTCTCGGTGCCCGCTGGGGAAACGGTGAAGTTCGAGCCCGGCGGCACGCATGTCATGGCGATGGACGTGGCCGATACCTTGGTAGCAGGCGGGCAGACCGAAGTGACCCTCACCTTCGTCGGCGGCGACAAGGTCAGCTTCCCGGCCGACGTGCGCGCGGCGGGCGACGAGCGCTGAGCCACGGCCAAGGCTGTCCTATAGGCGGGGAGCGGCGGCTGACCGAAGGGGAAGTCGCCCTCGCCCGCAGCATGTTCGGCAATGCCATCGACTACGCCCGGGTGACAATCCGGCGCCGCAAGTTCTTTCCGTTTCAACCGCGCCGCATCACGATGGCGCCGCGCGGGCATCTTCACTTTCATCCCCGCGGCGATGGCTACTGCGACGATTTCGCAATGGTCGGCCCGCACCGCCAGGGGTTGCTGATCCACGAACTGGCGCACGTCTGGCAGACCCAGTCACGCGGTGAATGGTACCTGATCCTCCACCGACATCCTTGGTGCCGCTACGACTACAGCCTCAAGCCAGGTTGGACGCTGGAGCGCTATGGCATCGAGCAGCAGGCCGAGATCGTGCGGCACGCTTTCCTGCTGCGCCGCGGCTTCAAGCTGGCAGGCGTCGCCGATCCTGCCGCTTACGATCTGCTGGTGGACTTTCCCGGAGCGGGCTAGATCGCGGCCAGGGAGGACATCCGA
This sequence comes from Altererythrobacter sp., assembly GCA_029265155.1. Lineage (GTDB taxonomy): Bacteria > Pseudomonadota > Alphaproteobacteria > Sphingomonadales > Sphingomonadaceae > Croceibacterium_A. The sequence goes on from JAJUJV010000078.1 coordinate 5,555, forward strand.
TGGACCCGGTGCACGACAGTTTTCGACCGTCCACATCCGGCTGGTTGCGCGGTACTGCGGCTGGAATAGCTACCTTGCTGCTGGGCATAACCGGGTTCGCACTGATGATCGGCAAGGCGGGCGATTGGGGAGCCTGGCCGCTGCTGCTGACGCTTCTTGCCGCGGTCATCGTGCTGGTGAAGTGGATCGAGCACATGTCCGCCCGATACGAGATCACGCCGGAGCGGCTCATCGTTCGCCGCGGTATCGTCTTTAAATCGATCGACGAGATTGAGCTCTACCGGGTCAAGGACGTGCGCATGGATTTCAGCCTGCTCAACCAGACCGCTGGCATCGGCACGATCTGCCTCAGATCAAGCGACGAGACCACCCGAATCGGCGAGCTCGTCATCCGCCATGTCGATCGCGCGCAAGAGCGGCGAGAAACGCTCCGCCGGCTCGTCGACGCCGCCCGGCAGAGGCGCGGCGTGCGCGAGATCGACATGGGGTACGACTAACCCGGGTCAGGGCTCCCCGTTCAGCGACGGCAACTGACCTCGTATTCACGGCCGTTGCGGTCCGTGCGATAGCAGCGCCCGTTCTTCTCGATCAGCGCGCCGCCAACAGCGCCAGCAGCCGCGCCGACTGCAGCCGCTGTGCCGACATCGGCGTTAGTCACTGCGCCCACCCCAGCGCCTACGGCAGCGCCAACCGCGGCACCTTCCACTGCGTGGTGATTGGCGCAGCCCTGCAGCGCGAAAGCCGAGGCGGCGAGTGCAGGAATAAGCAGGAATTTCGATGTCATAGCCGTTCTCCGTTCGTGTCGAAGATACGGCCAGCGGCTGGCAGGCGTTCCGCTGCCGGTCGCGGTGAGGGCTCAGTCCGGCTTCTTTGCAACGCCGACCATAGCCGGCCGCAGTAGCCGGTCTTTGATCATGTATCCGGCCTGCATCTCCTGCACGATCGTGCCGGGCTCGGCATCGTTCGTCGGGATCTCCAGCATCGCCTGGTGCTGGTTCGGATCGAGCGGCAGGCCCATCGCCGCAATGCGGGTGATGCCGTGCAGCCCGAAAACCTTCTCCAGTTCACGCTGAGTTGCCTCGATGCCGGCGAGGAAACTCTTCAGCTTGTCATCTTCGCGCAACTCTGCCGGAACATGGTCGAGCGCGCGGGCCAGGTTGTCTGCCACGGAGAGGATGTCTCGCGCGAACCCGGTCGCGGCATAAGTGCGGGCATCCTGGATGTCCTTCTCCATCCGTCGCCTCACGTTCTGCACTTCGGCACGGGCATAGAGCACGTCCTGCTGCGCCGCCTCGAGATCGCTGCGTAGCGCGCTCAGCGCGTCCTCGACCGATTGCCCGGCCTCCGGCTCCCCTTTGTCCAGCAGTTCTTCGGGCACTCCTGCGAGTTCCTTCTCGACCGCTTCGTCACGCGGGTTTTCGTTCTGGTTCATCATGTTCCCGGATTGTCAGCCAATGCGTTTGCCCAAGGATCGGGCCGTAAAGTCCACCATGGGCACGACACGCGCGTAATTCAACCGCGTGGGCCCTATCACACCGAGCACTCCGACGACCTTGCCTTCGCGGTCGCGGTACGGCGAAGCGATGACCGACGAACCCGACAGCGCGAACAGCCGATTCTCGCTGCCGATGAAGATTCGGGTCGCTTCGGCATCGCGCGCCTGGTCGAGCAATTCGGCCACCGATTGCTTGTCTTCGAGGTCGTCGATCAGCGAGCGAACACGCTCGATATCCTGTAGCGCCGCTTCGTCGAGCAGGTTGGCCTGGCCTCTGACGATCAGGACCGGGCGCTGCGTCGCGTCCTCGCTCCACACCACAAGGCCGCGCTCGACCAGATCCCGGCTCGCGGCGTCGAGCGCGGAACGACCGGACGAAATCTCGGCCTGCATCGCGCGGGCCGCCTCCGCCAACGTGCGCCCGGCAAGCCGCGCGTTGACGTAGTTCGACGCGTCCTGAAGCGCCGACAGCGCCGTCCCCGGCCGCAGAGCGAGCAATCGGTTCTCGATCGAACCGTCCTCTCCGACCATCACTGCCAGGGCCCGGTTGCGATCGAGCGGTACGATGTTGATCTGCGACAGCCGCGGCTCTCGCCGGGGCACCATGACCATTCCCGCCGCCCCCGAGATTTCCGAGAGTACCGCACTTGTCGCTTCCAGCGCGGCTTCAATCGGCCCCGGACGCGCCAACCTGCGCTCGATCGCCGCGCGCTCTTCAGGCGACGGCTCGGCGACTTGCATCATGCCGTCAACAAACAGCCTCAGGCCGATCTCGGTCGGCATGCGGCCGGCGCTCGTATGCGGCGCCGCCAGCAAGCCGAGCGCCTCGAGTTCGCCCAGCACGGTGCGGATCGACGCCGGTGACAGGTTGATCCCACCTTCGGTGGCCAGCGTCTTGGAGCCGACCGGCTGTCCGCTTTCCAGATAGCCCTCCACCACCAAGCGAAATATCGCACGGGCACGTTCGGTCAGTTCGCTTACTGGGGGTGAGGTCATGACAGCGGCTTATCTAGTCGCTACGGCGATGCCAGAAAAGCTGTCCCCAGATTGGAGTTCCCATGCGACCTTCCGGCCGCGCGCCCGACGAGATGCGCGCAATCGACATCCAGACCAATTTCACCAAGCATGCGGAAGGTTCGGCGCTGATCTCGTTCGGCGACACCCGCGTGCTGGTCACCGCCAGCGTCGAGGAGAAGGTGCCGCCGTTCCTGCGAGGCAAAGGCCAGGGTTGGGTCACGGCCGAGTACTCGATGCTGCCCCGCGCGACGCACACCCGCGGCAGTCGTGAGGCCGCGAAAGGAAAGCAGAGCGGACGCACGCAGGAAATTCAACGCCTTATCGGGCGCTCTTTACGATCTGTCACTGATCTCCAGAAGCTCGGTGAGCGGCAGATCGTGCTCGACTGCGACGTGATCCAGGCGGACGGCGGCACCCGCACCGCTGCTATCTCGGGAGCATGGGTGGCGCTCCGTCTCGCAGTGGACAAGCTGATGGCTGCAGGCGCTATCACCGCGGACCCCATCCTGCACAAGGTGGCCGCGGTGAGCTGCGGCATCCACCAAGGCACGCCGGTGCTCGATCTCGACTACGTCGAGGACAGCGCCGCCGACGCCGATGCGAACTTCGTGCTGATCGAAGGCGGCCTAATCGCCGAAGCCCAGGCTACGGCCGAAGGCGCCTGCTACGACGAAGAGGGCCTGCTGCGCCTGCTGCGCCTGGCTCGCATCGGTTGCGACCGGATCTTCGCGGCGCAGGCGGAAGCGGTTGGGCGCTAGGCGCTTCGACGCGCGACACGCTCGCCACGGCGAGGAGAGATCGAAATGAACAGGAAGCTCGGCAGCGGAAAGCTGGTCATTGCCACGCACAATGCGGGCAAGTTGAAGGAGATCTCGGCGCTCCTCGCTCCTTATGGGCTCGAGTGCGTGTCGGCCGGCGCCCTGGGCCTGCCCGAGCCGGCGGAGACCGGAACGACGTTCATGGAGAACGCGCTGATCAAGGCGCGCGCCGCGGCGGAGAAGTCCGGCCTCCCCGCCCTTGCCGACGATAGCGGATTGTCGGTTGCCGCGCTGGATGGCCGCCCCGGGGTCTACACTGCCGACTGGGCCGAGCGGCAGTGGTTCGAAGGCGAGCCGGGCCGCGACTGGTACATGGCGATGGGCAAAGTCGAAGGCATGCTCCAGGCGCGGGGACCAGAAACCCCGCGCGAGGCGTGGTTCTCCTGCATGCTGGCGCTCGCCTGGCCCGACGGGGAGCAGGCGGTCTATGAGGGCCGAGCCGACGGCACGCTCACCTGGCCGCCGCGCGGCACCCGCGGCTTCGGCTACGATCCGGTCTTCGTGCCGCAAGGCCATGACCTCACTTTCGGCGAACTGGACCCAGAAGAGAAGCACCGCATCAGCCACCGCGCCGACGCCTTTGCGAAGCTGGTGGCGGACCAGTTCGCTGGCTAGAGTGCGGCCGATGGCCCGCGCGCTCTACATCCATTGGCCGTTCTGCCTGAAGAAGTGCCCGTACTGCGACTTCAATTCGCACGTCCGTGACGGCGTCGATCCGGCCGAGTGGCAGCAGGCGCTCATCACCGACATGCGACACGAAGCTGCCTGCGCCGGCGCCGAACCGCTCGATTCGGTGTTCTTCGGCGGCGGCACGCCTTCGCTGATGCCGCCCTCTTTGGTCGCCGCACTGCTCGGAGAGGCTGAGCGTTTGTGGGGCTTCGCCCCGGGGATCGAGATCACCCTCGAAGCCAATCCCTCATCGGTCGAAGCAGCCAAGTTCGCGGCCCTGGCCGCAGTTGGCGTCAACCGCGTCTCGCTCGGCCTACAGGCCCTCGACGATGCCGCGCTCGGCTTCCTCGGGCGGCTTCATGACGTCAACGAAAGCCTCGCCGCGCTCGACACCGCGCAGCGCCACTTCGGCCGCGTCAGCATTGATCTGATCTACGCCCGGCCGGGCCAGACCGCCGAACAGTGGACCGCCGAACTGGCGCGCGCCCTCGCCTTCGGCACCGGGCATGTCTCGCTCTACCAATTGACGATCGAGGCCAACACGCGCTTCGCGACCGATGTGAGGCAAGGCGCGTTCGAGCCCTTGGCCGACGATCCCGCGGCCGACCTCTTCGC
>JAJUJV010000142.1 GCA_029265155.1 Altererythrobacter sp.
ACGCTGCTCGATGACGCGATCGAGTACACGCTGGGCGGGTTCTACATGGACCAGCGCTCGGTCTATGCGACGACGCAGAACCTGCGCTACGCCGGACTCGATCCGTTCCTGGGCAATGATCCGGTGAACGCAGATACCAAGGCGGCGTTCGCGCACCTCTCGTGGCGCCCGATCGATCCGCTGACGCTGACCGCCGGCATTCGTTATACCGACGAGCACAAGGATTACACCTACTCGCGCGAAACGTTCACTGGCGGAGCCCACCCGCAGCTCGGTGCACTCGACGGCGAACGCGGTGACTACGACCATGATCGCCTCGATTACCGCCTCAACGCGATGTTCGAGATCACACCGGACGTGTCAGTTTACGGGCAATGGTCGACCGGCTTCAAAGGCGGCGGCATCAACCCGCGGCCGTTCTTTGCCGAGCAGGTGCTGCCGTTCGGCCCGGAAACTCTCGAATCCTGGGAAGTCGGGTTGAAGACCGAGCTGTTCGACCGCCGCGTGCGCTTCAACGTTGCCGGCTTCTACAGCGACTACAGCGACATCCAGCTGTCGCTGAGCGTCTGCCCGCAAGCAGGCGCCGCGTTCTCGCGGCCGTGTGCGCTGCCCGCCAACGCCGGCGACGCGAAGGTCAAGGGCATCGAAGTCGAGACCACGATCCGTCCGATCGACGGCCTGCTGATCGACGGTTCGGCCAGCTACATCGACTTCGACTACGTGGCCGACTCGCTCGATCCGGCAAGCAACATTCAGCCCGGGATGGTTTCGACCTACACGCCCGAATGGAAGTGGTCGCTGGGCGTTCAGTACGAGATCCCGCTCGGCTCGGCCGGCTCGCTGGTTCCGCGCTTCGACGCGGCATACCAGAGCGAAGTCTACACCAACGCGGTCAACGCGCCGACGAACCTGATCGACGGCTACACCGTGGCCAATGCGCGTATCTCCTGGCGCAACGAGAACGAGGACCTGGAGATCGGGCTGGAAGTGACCAACCTGTTCGACAAGTACTACTTCCAGACCTTGTTCGACCTGACGGCCGCAGGCGCCGGCTTCGTCACCGGTCTGCCGGGGCGGCCGCGCGAATGGGCGGTGACGGTGAAGAAGCGGATCTGATCGATCAGCCGATCGCTGAAACGGGAAGGGCGGCCACTGGCCGCCCTTCCTTTTTGCGTGACGCTTGTCGAAGTCAGTCCGCCATCGCCGGGACCGAGCCCCAGACTTCCTCGGCAACTTCGACCACGAGGCGGATCTTGTCGGCCTGCTGCTCGGTGGTGATGTCGTTGCCGTGGACGGTGCTGGCGAAGCCGCATTGCGGGCTGAGCGCCAGCTGGTCGATGTCGACAAACTTCGTCGCTTCGTCGATGCGACGCTTGATGTCGTCCTTGCTCTCCAGGTCACCGAGCTTGGTGGTGACGAGGCCGAGCACGACGGTCTTGCCCTTCGGCAGGAAGCGTAAGGGGGCGAAGTCGCCCGAGCGGGGATCGTCGTATTCGAGGAAGAACGCGTCGATATCGAGCTCATTGAACATGATCTCGGCCACCGGCTCGTAACCACCCTCGGCCGCCCAGCTCGAGCGGAAGTTGCCGCGGCAGAGATGGACCGCCTTGATCATGTCGGCCGGCGCCGAGGCGAAGCTGTCGTTGATGAGCTTCGCGTATTGGCGCGTGGTTGCATCGGGATCGAGGCCGCGCTTGGCCGCGTCGGCGCGCTGCTCGTCGTCGCACAAGTAGGCGAGGTTGGTGTCGTCCATCTGGATGTAACGGCAACCGGCCTGGGCGAGGCTATCGACCTCGGCGCGGTAGGCGGCGGCGACATCGGCGTAGAACGCTTCCATCTCCGGATAGACGTCCTCGGGGATGCCGGCGCGGCCGGCGCGGAAGTGGAGCATCGTCGGGCTGGGGATCGCCACCTTCGGCGTCTCGCTGACTTGACTGGCGAGGAACTGGTAGTCGGCGAGCTGGATCGGCTTTTTGTGCGCGACCTTGCCCGTGACCACCATGACCGGCGGAGCGAAATGCACGTCCTTGCCCGCGTCGTTCTTGAAGGCTTTCTTAAGTCCGCCGCGCTCTTCGACCCCGTCGAGCTGGAGCAGGAAATCGGTGTGGAAGAAGTAGCGGCGGAACTCGCCGTCGGTGATCGCCTTGAGGCCGAGGCTTTCCTGCCATTTGACGAGGTCGGCAATCGCCCTGTCTTCGATCACGCGCAATTCGGAGTAGTCGATATTCCCCGCAGCCCGATGCTCGCGCGCCTCGATGACGGAGCGCGGACGCAGGAAGGAGCCGACATGGTCGGCGCGGGACGGCAGTTTGGTTGTCATGGGTGTGTCCTGTCTGGCTAACAATCAAAGCTAGGCCAGGGTCATAACGCGGGCTCGCGCTCGACTGACGGACCGAGACATAAGCCGAGATGGCACGGGCTCGCAACGGGGAAGTGAGACCGCGGCAGCGCGGTTCGCCGACGGCGCGAAGCGCTTGACCAGATTGCCGCGAGAACCGTAAGCCTCGCTTACAAAATGCAGCCGCCCGCAAGGCGGCGCGAGGGAGGCGAGGGGGTCATGAAACTATCGCACTGGGCGGTCGCAGCCTGCGCCGCGCTGGCGTTGGCCGGGTGCAAGGAACGCGCTGCCGAAGGTGGCATCGATGCCGATCGGCTGGCCGCCGCCGCCGCCGATAGCGCCAACTGGATCACATACGGTCGCGACTATGCCGAGCAGCGGTACAGCCCGCTCGACCAGATCAGCACCGAGACCGTCGGCGAGCTCGGCCTGGTCTGGTTCGCCGACCTCGACACCGCGCGCGGCCAGGAAGGAACGCCGCTCGTCTTCGACGGCACGATCTACATCACCACCGGCTGGAGCAAAGTGAAGGCCTACGACGGGGCAACCGGCGAGCCGCTGTGGCAGTACGATCCGGAAGTGCCTGGCGAAATCGCGCCCAAGGCCTGCTGCGACGTGGTCAACCGCGGGATGGCCGCCTGGGGGGACCGGCTGTACCTCGGCACGCTCGACGGCCGTCTCGTGGCGCTCGACCGGAACAGCGGCGAGGAGGTCTGGTCCAAACTGACCGTCGATCCGGACAAGCCTTATACCATCACCGGCGCACCGCGGGTGATCGACGGCAAGGTGATCATCGGCAACAGCGGCGCCGAGTTCGGCGTACGCGGCTACATCACCGCCTATGATGCCGAGGACGGCGAGGAGCTGTGGCGCTTCTTCACGGTGCCCGGCGCTCCGGACGAGGACGATCCCGAGCCTGAGTACCTCGCCAAGGCGCGCGGGACCTGGAATGGCGAGTTCTGGGAACACGGCGGCGGCGGCACCGTATGGGACGCAATGGCCTACGACCCGGAGCTCGACCTGCTCTATATCGGCACCGGCAACGGCAGCCCGTGGAACCAGGCCTATCGCTCGCCGGGCGGCGGGGACAACCTCTACCTGTCCTCGATCGTCGCGATCCGCCCCGACAGCGGCGAGTACGTGTGGCATTATCAGACGACGCCAGCCGACACCTGGGATTTCACCGCCACCCAGCACATCATGCTCGCGGACCTGACGATCGACGGGCGCGAGCGCAAAGTGCTGATGCAGGCCCCGAAGAACGGGTTCTTCTACGTGCTCGACCGCGCCACCGGGGAACTGATCAGCGCCGACAATTACGTGCCGCAGAACTGGACCAGCGGCATCGACATGGCGACCGGGCGACCGATCGTGAACCCGCAAGCGCGCTACGATCGCACCGGGCAACCGTTCATCGGAACGCCCGGCGCGGGCGGCGGACATAGCTGGCACCCGATGGCGTTCCATCCGGGGGAGGGGCTGGTCTACATTCCGGCGATCGAGGCGGCGTTCCCGTACTTCCCGGAAGCCGCATGGAAGCCCGATCCCAATCGCGGAATGAACACCGGCCTCGACCTTTCGGCCGGGGCGATGCCGGCCGACCCGGCGGCGCGCGAAGCGGCGATCGCGGCGACCAAGGGCGCGCTGATCGCCTGGGACCCTGTGACCCAGCAGGAGCGCTGGCGGGTGCCGCATGCGGGGCCATGGAACGGCGGCTTGTTGGCGACCGGCGGCGGGCTGGTGTTCCAGGGCACGGGGCAAGGGCAGTTTGCCGCCTACTCGGCCGCCGAGGGGCGCCAGCTCTGGTCGTTCGCCGCGGGGACCGGGATCATCGCCCCGCCGGTGACTTACACGGTGAACGGGGAGCAGTACGTGGCGGTTCTGGCCGGCTATGGCGGGGTCTGGCCGCTCAGCCCCAGCGGCCTCCTGTCCGGGCAGGAGCGGCCGTTGCCGAATCTCGGCCGGCTGCTGGTGTTCAAGCTCGGCGGAACCGCGACGCTGCCCGCGGTAAGCGCCAGCGAACGGCCGCTCGATCCGCCGCCGTTCCGCGGCACCGATGCGCAAGTGGCCAGCGGATCGTACAACTTCGGCCGCTATTGCAGCCAGTGCCACAACGATGCGGCGGTGGGTTCGACGGTGCTGCCCGACCTCAGGCGCAGCGCGGCGCTGGAGAACCGCGACACCTGGATGGCAATCGTTCACGACGGGGCGCTGAAGGACAACGGCATGGTCAGCTTCGCGCCATCGCTGAGCCGCGACGAGATCGAAGCGATCCGCCAGTACGTGATCAAGCGCGCCAACGAGGACAAGGCGCTCGAAACCCGCGCCTCGTCGCGAGGCGGGGCACCGCCCGGCGCGTAGGATTAGACAGCCATCGTAACGGCCGTTAGAAATCGGGTTAATGGCCAGCCCAGCGCGGTTTTGCTAGGACTGCGCCAAACAGATTCGCTCGGGAAAGGACCCCCACATGAACGAGATGACCACCATCGATCGCACTCAGCGCGAGTATTCGGAAGCCGTGAAGAAGGCGCTAGAACGCGCGCCGCAACTCTACATCAACGGCGAATGGGTCGATAGCTCGGGCAGCGAGACGATCGACGTCGAAGACCCCTCTTCGGGCAAGGTGATCGCCAAGGTCGTCGAAGCGACCGACAAGGATATCGACCGCGCCGTGGCTGCCGCCCGCACCGCGTTCGATGACCGCCGCTGGCGCGACCTTCCGCCCATCCAGCGCGAAAAGATCATGCACAAGATCGCCGACCTGATCGACGCGCATGCCGACGAACTGGCCGAACTCGAGGCGATCGACGTGGGCAAGCCGAAGGGCATGGCCGGCGCGGTCGACGTGCCGGGTGCCGCGGCGCACTTCCGCTACATGGCCGGCTGGGCCGGTAAGATCGGCGGCGAGACCCAGGCGCCCTACTCGATGCCGGGCGGGATGATGTTCGCCTACACGTTGAAGGAGCCGGTCGGCGTCTGCGCGCAGATCGTGCCGTGGAACTTCCCGCTGCTGATGGCGTGCCTCAAGATCGCCCCGGCGCTCGCTGCCGGCTGCACCACGGTGCTGAAGCCTGCCGAGCAGACCAGCCTGACCGCGCTGCGCCTGGCCGACCTGATCGCCGAAGCCGGCGTGCCGGCAGGCGTGGTCAACATCGTCACCGGTTACGGCCACACCGCCGG
>JAJUJV010000162.1 GCA_029265155.1 Altererythrobacter sp.
GCCGCCGATTGCCGGGATAGCGGGGAAGGGGAGAGCCAAAGGAGAGCGATCAAGGTCCATCCCGCCCCTGTAGTGTCGGGCCGGCGGTGCGTAAACGCATTGCTCGCTGGACGAATGCGGGCCCGATGATTATCTCCATGCCGATGCTTCGCAAGCTTCTCGCCCTGCTGATGCTCGTGACCGGGCTGGCGGCTGCCGCCGGCACGCCGGCGCAGGCGCGGGTTTTCGATGTCGAGAGCGTGCGGACGATCGATGCCAGCTATGCTTGCTCGACGCAGGCCGGCGTACGCGGCGTGATGCTGGTGGCGCGCAAGGATAGGGCGGATGCACAGCCGCGGTCCTGTCCCCGGCCCAGCAAGGCCGCCGTCGTCGTTCCTACGGTGATGCTGCAGGTCGACCGCGCGCACGAATAGCGCGCCGCTACACGCTCCCAGCTCGCCTGTCCGGCCGCGCAGAGGCGTGGCTGTTTTTGCTTATCTCATGTCAGGAAATTGCCCATGTTCGGCGCTCTCGCCAAAGCCGTTTTCGGCTCCGCCAACGACCGCTACGTCCGCTCGCTCGAGAAGATCGTCGCGCAGATCAATGCGCTCGAGCCACAGCTCGAGACGTTCTCCGACGAAGAGCTGAAGGCGCAGACCGGCAAGTTCCGCGAGCAGTTAGCCGGCGGCAAGAAGCTCGACGACATCCTGCCCGAAGCCTTCGCGACGGTGCGTGAAGCCTCGAAGCGGGTGCTCGGCATGCGGCACTTCGACGTGCAGATGGTCGGCGGCATCGTGCTTCACCGCGGCGAAATCGCCGAGATGAAGACGGGTGAAGGCAAGACGCTGGTGGCGACGCTGGCCACTTATCTCAACGCCCTCGAAGGCAAGGGCGTCCACATCGTCACCGTGAACGACTACCTCGCGCGTCGCGACGCCGAGACCATGGGCAAGCTGCACAACTTCCTGGGGCTGACGGTGGGCGTGATCGTGCCGAACCTGCCCGAGCATGCGCGTCGCGACGCCTATGCCGCCGACATTACGTACGGCACCAACAACGAGTTCGGCTTCGACTACCTGCGCGACAACATGAAGCACGAGCGGAGCCAGCAGGTGCACCGCCCCTTCAACTTCGCAATCGTCGACGAGGTGGACTCGATCCTGATCGACGAGGCGCGCACTCCGCTGATCATCTCCGGGCCGACCGAGGACAAGAGCGATCTTTACCTGGCGCTCGACGCGCTGGTGAAGCGGCTGCCGAAGGAACTCTACGAAGCGGACGAGAAGACTAAGAACGTCCAGCTGACCGAAGAAGGCGTCGAGCACGTCGAGCAACTGCTGATCGAGGAAGGCACGATCTCGACCGACAACCTGTACGACGTCGAGAACACGCTGGTGGTGCACCACCTCGACCAGGCGCTGCGCGCCAACATCATGTTCAAGCGCGACATCGACTACATCGTGAAGGACGGGAAAATCGTCATCATTGACGAATTCACCGGCCGCATGATGGACGGGCGCCGCTGGTCGAACGGGCTTCACCAGGCTGTGGAAGCCAAAGAAGGGGTGAAGATCGAGCCCGAGAACCAGACGATGGCCTCGATCACCTTCCAGAACTACTTCCGCATGTATCCGAAGCTCGCGGGCATGACCGGTACTGCGGCGACCGAAGCAGCCGAGTTCTGGGACATCTACAAGCTCAACGTCGTCGAAATCCCGACCAACGTGCCGGTGCAGCGGGTCGACGAAGAGGACGAGTTCTACAAGAACACGACCGACAAGTTCCAGGCGATCGCCAAGACGATCAAGGAGCACAGCCAGAAGGGACAGCCGGTACTGGTCGGCACCGTGTCGATCGAGAAATCCGAGCTGCTTTCGGGCTACCTGAAGAAGGAAGGGGTCGAGCACGCGGTGCTGAATGCGCGCTTCCACGAGCAGGAAGCGCATATCGTGGCGCAGGCTGGCCGCCTCGGCGCCGTGACGATTGCCACCAACATGGCCGGTCGCGGCACCGACATTCAGCTCGGCGGCAATATCGAATTCCGTATCCAGGACGAACTGGGCGACATGCCCGAGGGGCCGCAGCGCGATGCCGCAATCGCGCAGATCCGGGCCGAGGTGGAGGCGGAGCGTCAGCGGGTGAAGGAAGCCGGCGGCCTGTTCGTGCTCGGCACCGAGCGCCATGAAAGCCGGCGTATCGACAACCAGCTGCGCGGCCGCTCGGGCCGTCAGGGCGACCCCGGCCTCAGCAAGTTCTATTTGTGCCTCGAGGACGACCTGTTGCGCGTGTTCGGGCCCGACACGCTGTTTGCCAAGATGATGAACTCGAACCTCGCCGACGGCGAAGCGATCGGTAGCAAGTGGCTGTCGAAGGCGATCGAGACCGCGCAGAAGAAGGTCGAGGCGCGCAACTACGAGGTGCGCAAGCAGGTCGTCGAATACGACAACGTGATGAACGACCAGCGTAAGGTGATCTACGAGCAGCGCGCTGACGTGATGGACGCCGAGACGGTGGACGACGTCGTGACCGACATGCGGGTCGATGCGATCAACTCGATGGTGGCGACGGCCTGTCCGCCTGAATCCTATCCCGAGCAATGGGACATTGAAGGGCTCAAGGCCAAAGTCGGCGACGTGCTGGGTATCGAAGCGCCGATCGAGGATTGGCTGCAGGAAGAGGCGGTCGAACCCGAGCTGATCGAAGAGCGCCTGGTAGCGCTCGCCGAGCAGAAGATGGCCGATAAAGTGGCAGAGACCGATCCGTCGATCTGGCGGCAGATCGAAAAGCAGATCTTGCTCGACCGGCTCGATCACCACTGGAAGGAGCACCTGGCGACGCTGGATGCGCTGCGTCAGGTGGTGTTCTTGCGGGCCTATGCGCAGAAGCAGCCGATCAACGAGTACAAGCAGGAAGCCTTCGGGCTGTTTGAATCAATGCTCGAAGTGATCCGCGAGGACGTGACGCGGGTGCTGATGAACGCACAGCTGCGCATGCAGGCACCGCCTCCGCCGGTCGACTTGCCGGAGCTTCCAGAGTTTCTGACCGGGCATATCGACCCGTTCTTCGGAACCGACGATACGGACGGCAGCAGCCGCGCGACCGGTGCGGAAGCGATCCTGGGGGCGCTCGCCGGGGCGCCGCAGGCGACAGCAGGACCGGGCGGAGCAGAAGGCGGCGAGAACCCTTATGCCGGCATGGACATCAGCCGCAACGCGCCGTGTCCGTGCGGTTCAGGGCAGAAGTACAAGCACTGCCACGGCGCCGCCTGAGCCGCTGACCTGAAGGAAGAGCGGGTCGCGGCCCGCTCTTCGCCGTTGCAGGACGCGCTTCCCTCTCCTAACCGCAAGCCGAGCGGGAGGGAGCACGCGGAACATGGATAGACGCCTGCCGCCGCTGCTCGTGGCGGTGTTCATCAACATTGCCGGCTTCAGCCTGATCCTGCCGTTGCTGCCCTTCTATGGGCAGGTGTTCAACGCGGGTCCGTTCGAGATCGCGCTGCTGTTTGCCGCTTACAGCTTCGGCAACGTGTTCGGCGAAATCCACTGGGGCCGGCAATCGGACGTGTGGGGACGCCGCAAGGTGCTGGCGGTCACCACGTTCTTCGCGGCGCTGAGCTATGTTGCTTTCGCCTATGCGCCGACGCTGTGGGCGGCCATCGGCGTGCGGGTCGTGAGCGGGTTCTTCTCGGGCACGCTGAGCGTCGCGCAAGGCTTCATCGCCGACGTGTCGCCGCCGGAACGGCGCGCGAAGACGATGGGCTATTTCGGCGCTGCTTTCAGTCTCGGCTTTGTGTTCGGGCCGGCGATCGGCGGGATATTTGCCGGCGAGGAGATCGCGCCCGAAAGCTTCAGGCTGCCGATCTTCATGGCCGGCGGGCTATCGCTGCTTGCCTCGCTATGGTGCGTTGCCGCGCTGCGCGATGCGGTGCCGCCGAAGGGGAAGGGGGCGCGGCTGCCGGCCTATAGCGAAGCGTTCCGTTTCGTTCGCGACCAGCCGTTGCTGCTGCGGCTGTTCGTGATCTCGTTCTTCGGCATTGCCATGTTCGCCTCGATGGAAGCGATCTACGGGCTGTGGAGCGAGGAGAACTTCGGGTGGAGCGCCAACGACCTTGGCTTTGCGTTCCTGGCGATCGGCGCCGGCGGGCTGTTCGCGCAGCTCCTGCTGATCGGCCCGTTGGCGGCGCGGTATGGCGAGGCGCGCGTGATCGTGATGGGGCTGGTGCTGCTCGCCGCCTCGATGTTGCTGCAGCCGCTGATCCGGATGCCGGTATCGGGCGTGGCGCTGATGGGGCTGCTGATGGTCGGGCACAGCCTGGCATTTCCGTCGGCCGGGGCGCTGCTCTCGCGCAATATTCCGCCGGACCGACAAGGTGGGACGATGGGGCTGCTGATGGCCTCGAATGCCGTAGGGCGGATCGTCGCACCGCCCTTGTTCGGGCTGATCTACGCCCAAGTCGGTCACGATGCGCCTTGGTACGTGGGCGCGGCGGCGATCGGGTTAGTGACGCTGCTGGCGCTGCAGGCGGTGCGGCTCAGTTCGCCTCGGCCGGCGCCTTCGAGCGGCGCGGCAGCCAATGCAGCACCGCCACGATGAACGCCCCGAGGACGATGCCCACGATCGCGGCGCCCAGCGCTTCGACCA
>JAJUJV010000009.1 GCA_029265155.1 Altererythrobacter sp.
AGGTGACGACACGATGCAGGATGTCGGCGCGCGGCTCCACGCCGAACACGGCGTCATTGAGCTCGATGTCGCCAGCCGCTTCGCCGCCGAGTTTTTGGACCTTCACCTTCACGGATCAGCCCTCCTTCGATTCATCGGCCGAAGGCGTGTTGCCTTCGGCGCTGTTGGTTTCCTCGGCGGCCGGGGTGTTGTCGGCAGCAGCGCCTGCCTGCTGCTCCTGCAGCAGTTTCTCCTGCTGCTCCGGCGACACTTCGGGAGTGACCTCATGCTCGGCAGCCGCCTCGACCATGCCGGCGGGAGCCTCTTCACGCTCGGGAGCAGAGCTCTTCTTCTCCAGGATCGCGCCCGGGAAAGGCGCACCTTCGGGAAGCGGGAGCTTCACGGCGTCGCGTACGAGCAGCCACGCGTTCTTCGAACCGGGCACGGAGCCCTTGACGAAGATGAGACCGCGATCGGCGTCCGTGCGGACCACTTCCAGGTTCTGCTGGGTGCGCTGGCGGTCGCCCATATGGCCAGCCATCTTCTTGTTCTTGAAGACCCTGCCCGGATCCTGGCGCTGACCGGTGGAGCCATGCGAACGGTGACTGACGGACACGCCGTGCGAGGCACGCAGACCGCCAAAGTTCCAGCGCTTCATGGCGCCGGCAAAACCCTTACCCTGGGTGTGACCGGTAATGTCGACCATCTGGCCGGCCACGAAGTGCTCTGCGCTGATCGTAGCGCCGACCGGCAGCAGAGCCTCTTCGCTCGCTACGCGGAACTCAGCGACCTTCTTCTTGAGCGGCACCTGCGCCTTGGCGAAGTGCTCGCGCTGCGGCTTGGCGACATTCTTCTGCTTGGCTTCGCCGGCACCGAGCTGAAGCGCGACGTAACCGTCACGATCCTCGGTACGATGCGAAACCACCTGACAATCCTCCAGCGCCAGGACGGTGACCGGCACGTGGCGGCCGTCTTCCTGGAACAGGCGGGTCATCCCGACTTTCTTTGCGATCACGCCCGTGCGCATGATCCGACTCCTTCAACAGAGGCACACGAGACCATTCTCGTGTGCTTGCCAGCCCAATTGTCGTGCATCGCCCCGTCCGGGCTGAGTGCTGCCGCCGAGGCGGAAGCGAGACGGGGGACGCTGCCCGGCCTAGATGCGCCCCGAGAGGCGGCCGGCGGTATCCCGATGTCCGGATCGGCGGAAGGTCAATTCCTGCCGATCGAGACCCCCACGGTGCGGGGGTTGAAATCAGCCCGCTTAGGCGAGCTTGATTTCGACGTTAACACCCGCGGCCAGATCGAGCTTCATCAGCGCATCGACCGTCTGGGCGTTCGGCTGCACGATGTCGAGCAACCGCTTGTAAGTGCGCACCTCGAACTGCTCCCGCGACTTCTTGTCGATATGCGGGCCGCGGTTCACGGTGAACTTCTCAATGCGCGTCGGCAGGGGAATGGGGCCCCGAATAAGTGCGCCTGTGCGACGGGCGGTATCCGCGATCTCGCCCGTTGCCTGGTCGAGCACGCGGTGATCGAAGGCCTTGAGGCGAATACGGATATTCTGAGCTTCCATGTCCTACTACCGATGCGAAAGAGCCACGGCGATCTCCTGACCGCCAAAACAAAAGACCGCCCCGCCTCACCAGCCTTCCTCGGGAAGCGTCTGGGAAGGGGCGGCCCCCCTGAAATTCCGGCCGGGCGAATCCGCGAAGGACCCGCCCGGCGCGGCGCCTATATTACTTCGTGATCTTGCTGACAACCCCTGAACCGACGGTGCGGCCACCTTCGCGAATGGCGAAGCGAAGACCTTCGTCCATCGCGATCGGAGCGATCAGCTTGACGCCGATCGTGACGTTGTCGCCCGGCATGACCATCTCGGTGCCCTCGGGGAGGATCACTTCGCCGGTCACGTCGGTGGTGCGGAAGTAGAACTGCGGGCGGTAGTTGGCGAAGAACGGCGTGTGACGGCCACCTTCGTCCTTCGACAGCACGTAGACTTCCGCGTTGAACTCGGTGTGCGGATTGACCGAACCCGGCTTGGCCAGAACCTGGCCGCGCTCCACGTCTTCACGGCCGATGCCGCGGATCAGCGCACCGATGTTGTCGCCAGCCTCGCCGCTGTCGAGCAGCTTGCGGAACATCTCGACCCCGGTAACCGTGGTCTTCTGCGTGTCGCGAATACCGACGATCTCGACTTCGTCGCCCACCTTGACGATACCAGTCTCGACACGGCCGGTCACCACGGTGCCGCGGCCCGAGATAGAGAACACGTCTTCGATCGGCATCAGGAACGGCTTGTCCACCGGACGCGCAGGCTGCGGGATGTAGTCGTCGACGGCCTTCATAAGCTCGAGGATCGAGTTCTTGCCGATCTCGTCGTCACGGCCTTCGAGAGCCGCCAGAGCCGAACCCTTGATGATCGGAATATCGTCGCCCGGGAAGTCGTACGAGCTCAGCAGCTCGCGAACCTCGAGCTCGACGAGCTCGAGGATCTCCGCGTCGTCAACCTGGTCGACCTTGTTCATGTAGACGACGAGCGCCGGCACACCGACCTGACGGGCGAGCAGGATGTGCTCACGGGTCTGCGGCATCGGGCCGTCGGCGGCGTTCACCACCAGGATCGCGCCGTCCATCTGCGCCGCACCGGTGATCATGTTCTTCACGTAGTCGGCGTGACCCGGGCAGTCGACGTGCGCATAGTGACGGGCATCGGTCTCATACTCGACGTGCGAGGTCGAGATCGTGATGCCGCGCTCGCGCTCTTCCGGCGCCCTGTCGATGTTGGCGTAGTCGGTGAACTGGGCGCCGCCGGCTTCTGCCAGCACTTTCGTGATTGCAGCGGTCAGCGTGGTCTTGCCGTGGTCGACGTGACCGATGGTGCCGATGTTGCAGTGCGGCTTGTTCCGCTGGAATTTTTCCTTGGCCATTTCCTATAACCTCTGTTCTTCGGTAGCTCGTTCTGATGGGAATTGGCGGGCACCCGCTGATTCAGGCGCCCGCCCCTAAAGGGTGAACCTGCCTTAGGCAAGCTTCTCCTTGACCTCGGCCGCCACGTTCGCCGGCACTTCGTCGTAGTGCGAGAACAGCATCGTGTACTGCGCGCGGCCCTGAGTGAACGAGCGCAGTTCGTTGACGTAACCGAACATATTGGCGAGCGGCACGAAAGCTTCGACCACCTGCGCGTTGCCACGGCTGTCCGTGCCCTGGATCTGCCCACGCCGGGAGTTCAGGTCGCCGATCACGTCGCCCATGTACTCCTCGGGAGTCACGACCTCGACCTTCATGATCGGCTCGAGCAGCTTGATGCCTGCCTTCTCGGCCGCAGCGCGCATGGCGCCCCGCCCGGTGATCTCGAATGCCACCGTGCTCGAGTCGACGTCGTGGTACTTGCCGTCGATCAGCTTGATGGTGAAGTCGATGATCGGGAAGCCGATCAGGTAACCGCTCTCCGCCTGCTCGCGCATGCCCTTCTCAACCGAAGGGATGTACTCGCGGGGGATGTTGCCGCCCTTGATCTGGTCGTCGAAGATCACGCCCTGGCCGCGCTCGCCCGGGGTGACGACCACTTTCGCCTCACCGAACTGACCCGAACCACCCGACTGCTTCTTGTGGGTGTAGGTGACTTCGACTTCACGGGCGAGGCTCTCGCGATACGCCACCTGCGGTGCACCAACGTTGGCCTCAACCTTGAACTCGCGCCGCATGCGATCGACGAGGATGTCGAGGTGAAGCTCGCCCATGCCCTTGATGATCGTCTGGCCCGATTCATGGTCGGTCGAGACGCGGAACGACGGATCCTCGGCAGCCAAGCGCGACAGGGCAACGCCCATCTTCTCCTGGTCGGCTTTGGTCTTCGGCTCCACCGACAGCTCGATGACCGGATCCGGAAACTCCATCCGCTCGAGAATGATCGGGTGCGCGGGATCGCACAACGTATCGCCGGTGGTCGTATCCTTCATGCCCGCAATCGCAACGATGTCGCCGGCGAATGCCTCGTCGATGTCCTCGCGGTTGTTGGAGTGCATCAGCAGCATACGGCCGATCTTTTCGCGCTTCTCCTTCACCGAGTTCAGCACCTGCCCCTTAGAGAGGCGGCCAGAGTAGATGCGCGTGAAGGTCAGAGAGCCGACGAACGGGTCGTTCATGATCTTGAACGCGAGCGCCGAGAACGGGGCATTGTCGTCGGACGGACGGGTATCCTCCTCGTCGCTATCCGGCTTCACGCCCTTGATGGCGGGAACGTCGACCGGGCTCGGGAGGTAGTCCACAACGGCGTCAAGAAGAGCCTGCACGCCCTTGTTCTTGAACGACGACCCGCACAGCACCGGCACGAACGCCTGCGCCAGCGTACCCTTGCGGATCAGCTTCTTCAGCGTCGGCACGTCGGGCTCGTTACCTTCGAGGTAGGCCTCCATCGCCTCGTCGTCCTGCTCGACGGCGAGCTCGATCAGCTTCTCGCGGTATTCAGCAGCCTTGTCGGCCATGTCTTCCGGAATATCGACATAGTCGAACTTCGCGCCGAGGCTCTCGTCGTGCCAGATGATGGCGCGGTTGTTGACCAGATCGACCAACCCCTTGAAGTCGGACTCGGTACCGATCGGCAGGTACAGCGGGGCCGGCACCGCGCCGAGACGATCGATGATCGTCTGTACGCAGTAGTAGAAGTTCGCACCGGTGCGATCGAGCTTGTTGATGTAGCACATCCGCGGCACGCCGTACTTCTCGGCCTGGCGCCACACCGTCTCGGACTGCGGCTCCACGCCGGCCACCCCGTCGAAGGCGGCCACAGCACCGTCGAGCACGCGCAGCGAACGCTCCACCTCGATGGTGAAGTCCACGTGTCCAGGCGTGTCGATGATATTCAGCCGGTGCTCGGGGCCCTTACCATCCTCGGCCTGCCAGAAGCAGGTCGTGGCGGCGGAAGTGATCGTGATACCCCGTTCCTGCTCCTGCTCCATCCAGTCCATGGTGGCAGTGCCCTCGTGGGTCTCACCGATCTTGTAGTTCTTCCCGGTGTAGAAGAGGATCCGCTCGGTCGTCGTGGTCTTGCCGGCGTCGATATGCGCCATGATGCCGAAGTTGCGGTAGCGCTCGATGGGATGGCTGCGGGCCATTGTCTTTACTCCAGTGGGATTGGATTCGCGCCGTTACCAGCGATAGTGGCTGAAGGCGCGGTTGGCGTCGGCCATACGGTGGGCGTCCTCACGCTTCTTGACGGCATTGCCGCGGTTGTTGGCCGCGTCCATCAGCTCGCCAGATAAACGGGCCGCCATGGTCGTCTCCGCGCGGCCCCGCGCAGCGGCGATCAGCCAGCGAATGGCCAGAGCTTGGGCACGTTCCGGGCGGACTTCGACCGGCACCTGATAGGTGGCACCACCGACGCGGCGGCTACGCACTTCGACTTGCGGCGCGACATTCGCGAGCGCGTCATGGAACAGTGCGACCGGATCGCTCTTCGCGCGGCTCTCCACCGTCTCCAGCGCGCCATAGACGATACGCTCAGCGACGGACTTCTTCCCGTCCAGCATCAGGTTGTTCATGAACTTCGATAGCACCTGATCACCAAACTTGGGATCGGGCAGGATTTCCCGCTTCTCGGGACGACGACGACGTGACATCGGAGAATTCCTTTACCTTTGACCGCAGCACACCTCAGGCGGCGCGGTCGAAAACCAGCTGAAGAGCTTACTTGGGCCGCTTGGCGCCGTACTTAGAACGGCTCTGACGACGATCCTTCACACCCTGGGTGTCGAGGACGCCGCGCAGCACGTGATAGCGCACACCCGGAAGGTCGCGCACCTTGCCCCCGCGGATCAGCACCACGGAGTGCTCCTGCAGGTTATGCCCTTCGCCCGGAATGTAGGCGATGACTTCGCGCTGGTTGGTCAGGCGGATCTTAGCGACCTTGCGCAGCGCCGAGTTCGGCTTCTTCGGGGTCGTAGTATAGACGCGAGTGCAGACGCCGCGCTTCTGCGGGTTCTGCTCCATCGCCGGAACCTTGCTCTTGGCCTTCTGCAAGGTGCGGCCCTTGCGGACCAGCTGGTTGATCGTCGGCATTGAATACCTTCACCTTATCTGCCGGCCCGTCCGGCGGGAGCGAGGCCCCACTTTCCCGGACGGGAACGGTATATGGCGCCACAGGAGCAAAGGTGAAGGGGCCGAGGGTCATGCGCCGCACACCGGCAAGCCGGAGTCGAACTGCACGAGCCTGAAACGCTCCACCCAGGCTGCACGAGCACCGGGTTACTTTGACGGCCGCCCCGCAAGAGCTTGCGCTCCAACAGAGAAAGGCCTTGGCGCAATCGCAAAGGCCTCCGGGACGTGACCGGCAATGTTCAGCTCTATTTGCCCGAGGACGGTCCGACGCTCATCGGGTCCATCCAGCGGATGCGCGCCCCTAGGTGGAATCGGCTCCTCAGTCAACTGCCGAGCACGCAGCGCTTCACGGCTGCACCTGCACCGGCACTTCGGAACGTTCACCCGAGCGCATTACCGTCAGCGTCACCCGGTCGCCCACTTCGGTCAGGCCGATCGCATTACGCAAGGCGACTGCGGTGGGAGTCGCCTTGCCGTCTGCGGCGACGATGATGTCGCCTTGCCTTACGCCCGCAGCCGCCGCCGGCGAGCCTACAGCGACATCCGCGACCAGTGCGCCTTCGGCCGGGGGCGTCGCCCCGCCCGGGGGCGGCAGAGTCTCCGTCACCACGACGCCGATGCGGCCTCGACGCACCTCGCCGTGCTCGCGTATCTGATCCATCACGAAACGTGCAGTGGTGGACGGCACAGCGAAGCCGATGCCGACATTGGCGCCGGGACCGAATATCGCGCTGTTGATGCCGATCACGCTGCCGTCCAGCGCGATCAGCGGCCCGCCCGAATTACCTGGATTGATAGGCGCATCGGTCTGGATGTAGCTCTCGTAGCCGTCTTGGCTGAGGCCGCGTCCCAGAGCGCTGACGATCCCCGCAGTCACCGTTTGCCCCAACTGAAACGGATTGCCGATCGCCACCACATAGTCCCCGACTCGCAGCCGGTCGGAGTCGCCCAGCGGAAGCTGGGGCAGATCGGACCCGCGAATCCGCAGCACCGCGATGTCGGTCGCCGGATCGCTGCCGACGAGTTCGGCCTCGAAACGGCGGCGGTCTGGAAGCGAAACCTCGATGAGCCGGGCTCCGTTCACGACATGGTGATTGGTAAGCACGATGCCCTGATCGCCGTCCACGATCACCCCGGACCCGGCGGCAAGGACCGGATCGAGCGCGGCGTCGGGAACGCCAAAGTGTCGGCGGAAAAAAGGATCGCGCAGCAGCGGGTTCTGGTCCGCTGGTGCCGATTGGACCACGGCGATGTTGACGACCGCCGGGGCGGCAGCCTGCACCAGCGGGGCGAGGCTACGCTCGTCGATTGGTTCCACACGGGACGATGCCGCGCCGGGTGCTGTGGCGTTGTCTTCGGCCGATTCTCGGCATGCGCCGGCGAGCAAAAGAAACGCGAGAACAAGGCCGGAGCCGAGGCGGCGGGCGGTCTGCGTCATCGTTGGCTCCGAACCTTCACGTTGCGCCAACCCTGAGAGGAGCGTGCCGGTTCCATAACCGCAAAATCGTGGGAATGTCAGATCGGACCAGCTTTGCTCCTGGCACACCGCGCATCCTTGGGTAGAGACGGTCCGATGACGATCGTCCTCATCGATGCCATCTGCGCCGTTGCGGTGATAGCCGGGCTGATATTTGCGTTCCGCGGCACCACACGGACCGACGATCCGGGGGTCTACGCGCGGCGGATCTCCGGCATGATGGTGGCGGCCTTCGCCTTTGCCTTGGCAGCCATGCTGACCGCCTTCCACCTGGCCTGACGCTATGGGCGAAGCCCGACGAGTCAACCTCACCCGCGGGTCAAATGATCGACCAGCGCTCTGACCTTCTTCTGCCGCCACTGCGGACGCGGCGCGATCAGCCAATAGGCCCGGCGCCCCTCGTCCGGCCCCTCGAGCACTTGAAGCCGGCCGCTGCCGATGGCTTCCTCGCACAGCAGCAGCGGCAGCATGGCCTTGCCCAGGCCCGCCAGCGCGCTGGCGAGCGCCTGGCCGGCGTTCCCCGCCTGCATCGCCGGTTCGGCCCCTTCAGGCGCCGGCGCGCCGGACCAGTCGATCCACGCATTGGGAGCATCAGGGGCCGCAACTATCACGCGCTGCGCCGGTGCAAGTTGCACACCTTCGAGATCGCCTGGTCCCTCCACCAGACGGACCGCCACATCAAGATTGGCTTCGGTGAAATCCACTTCATCCCCGCCGATGAGCTGGTAGCGAACTTCGGGATTCTCGCGGCGAAACTCGGCCAGACGCTGGGCGAGCCATTGCGCGTAAAATTCACGCGGCGCGGCAATCGTGTAGAAGTGGCTCGACTGACCCGCTTGCATCGCCTGCACCGATTCTTCGAAACGCAGGAAGCCCTCGCGCAGCGGCTCCAGTCCGGCTTCGGCTTCATCGGTCAGTTCCAACCCCTTGCTGGTGCGGCGGAACAGCACCACGCCGAGGACGTCCTCCAGCGCGCGGATCTGCTGGCCGACGGCTGCAGGCGTAACCGCCAGCTCGTCCGCCGCGCGGGTGAAGGACAGGTGCCGAGCGGCCGCGTCGAACACGCGCAGGGCGTTGAGAGGCAGGTGCGTGCGCTTCATGTCGAGGTGGCGTGTAGATGGGCCAGGCCGCTCGGGCAACATTGCACCTCGGCCCACGTGCGCGCTGGGCCGAAGCCGCGAAGGAATACCGTCGAAGCCGAAGTGGCGGTGGTCGACACTCCTCCGATCTCACACCGACCTTCGTTCGCTAAGCCGCAGCCGGTCGCGCAGCGGGCTTCGGAGTTGGCGTGTAGCGTTCGCCCAATGGGGCTTAACGTTGAGCGACGGCCGGGGCTGCCAGCGGGAAAAACGGGATCGCCACCTCGAAGGGCTCTCCGCCTTCGTCCACGAACGTGTAGTGACCTTCCATCGATCCGATGTTGGTCATGAGCTCGCACCCCGAGACATAGTCATGCGCCTGGCCTGGCTCGAGGACCGGCGTTTCCCCGACGACGCCTTCGCCGTCGACCAAGCTGACCAATCCGCGCGCATCGGTGATCCGCCAGTGTCGGGTGCGAAGCTGCACCGTATCCTTCCGACCGTTTTCGATGCGGATATGATAGACCCAGAACCAGCGCTTGGCTTCAGTGCGCGATTGGTCCGGCATGAAGTTCACCGCCACCCGCACCGTGATGCCCGCTGTCATAGCCGCGTGCTGGAACAGGCTGGAGAGAACGTCTTGCATAGGACGAGCCTAACCCTTTTACCCAACACGAGCAAAGGGCATGCGGTGAACCGTCATTGACCCTCAGAGTCCCGCGCGAACGAGCGCTTGGTCAAGATCCTCGATCAAATCCCGCGGATCTTCGAGACCGATGTTGAAGCGCAGCATACCTTCCTCGACGCCCATCTCGTCGCGCGCTTCGGCCCCCATATTCGCATGAGTGGTGCTGGCGGGATGACAGGCGAGCGACTTCGCGTCGCCAATGTTGTTCGAGATGTCGATGAGTTCGAGCGCGTCGAGGAGTGCATGCGCTTGCTCTCGACCCCCATCCAGAACTACGCTGAAAATGGGACCACAGGCTTCCATCTGGCGCATCGCCAAGTTGTGCTGTGAGAAGCTCTCTAAACCCGGGTGGAGCATCCGAGGAACGCGGCCTTCGAGGAAGCGGCCCACCTCCAACGCGTTGCGGCTCTGCCGGTCCGCTCGCAGGCTGAGCGTCTCCAGCCCCTTCAGCACCACCCAGGCATTGAACGGCGACAGGTTCGGCCCGGTGTTGCGCTGGAAGGGCAACAGCACGTTGTCGATCCAATCCTGGCTCGCGCAGACAGCCCCGGCCAAAACGCGCCCCTGGCCGTCCATCAGCTTGGTCGCGGAATAAGCCACCACGTCAGCGCCAAACTCCAGCGGCCGCTGCAGCGCTGAGGTGGCGAAGGCATTATCGACGACGCTGGTGATGCCGCGCGACCGTGCCAGCCCGCAGACGAACTCCAGATCGACGATGTCCATTGTGGGATTGGCAGGCGTTTCGAAGAAAAACACTTTGGTGTTCGGCCGCACCGCCGCCTCCCAGGCGGCATTGTCGCGGGCGTCGATCACCGTGGTTTCAATTCCGAACTTCGGCAGCAGGTTGTCCACCAGCCAACGGCACGATCCGAAGGCAGCGCGGCCAGCGACCACGTGATCCCCCGTCTTCACCTGGCACAGCAGAGCCGCGGTCATTGCCGCCATTCCGCTCGCCTGTACCCGGCATGCCTCGGCACTCTCCATCGCTGCGATCCGTTCCTCGAGCATCGCAACAGTCGGATTCTGCAGGCGAGAGTAGGTCATCCCCACTTCTTCGCCAGCAAAGCGCGCCGCCACGCTGGCAGCGCTCTCGTACGTGTAACCGGAGTTGAGGAACAGCGCTTCGCTCGTTTCGCCGTGCTCCGAACGCCACGTGCCGGCCCGAACCGCGCGGGTCTGCGGGCGCCAGCGTGAGGTGATCGAGCGGTCGGTTCCCGTGGTCTTCTTCATGATGCGCGCGGTCTAGGAGCGCAAGGGCGCCCCGCGCAACGAAAAAGCGGGGCCGTAGCCCCGCTTCCCCTGATCCTAAGAATTGCTTCGCCTACGGGCTGACAGGCAGATCGTCGTCATCGCCGTCGTCGACGATGAGATAGATGCCTACAGCCACGGCAAGGGCGATCAACGCCGGCAGGAGGAGCCCCCCAGCCAGTTCTTCGCTATCGGAGGTCGGAGCCGGCGCCCGAACAGGCGCCGCCTGCGCAGCGATCGGCGCGGCGACGAGCGTCGCGGCCGCTGCAGACATCATCAACTTCTTAATCATTGCCCTCTTTTCCTCTGCCTTCGGTATCGTCCAAGTAGGGCGCGATACCTCGCCCCCCAACGCAGGCGCCTAGCCCAATAGCAGGCACTCGGCAATACTTGTCGCCCGCGACGTTTGGCACGTATTTCTTTAAAATAGGTCATAGCACTTACCTCTCGACCAGTCGGGCGGCGCTGATTACGCCGCTTGTGCCGCGGCTCAGGTCGGCTATCCGCGGAAGGCATGCTCTCAGCTTCAACCCGCCCGAAGGATCCTATTGGCTGGACCGCTGCCGCGACGGTGCTGTTCTTCGCACTGTCCCTCATCCGACTGGCCGTGCCCGCGACGGCCTACTTCGACGAGGTGCACTATCTCCCGGCAGCCCGAGCGCTGCTCGACCTGTCGCACCTCGCCAACCCTGAACATCCGCCTCTCGGCAAGCAGCTGCTAGCGCTTGGGATCGCACTCCTTGGTGACGGTCCAGTGGGCTGGCGCGTGTTCCCGGCAATCTTCGGTGCTCTGGGATTATTCGCGGCGATGCGCGCCATGTGGTTCGCCAGCAATTCACGCTTCGCGACATTGGCGACGGGTATCCTGCTCGCCACCGCATTTCCGCTGTTCGTCCACGCGCGCATCGCGATGCTCGATGGCATCATGGCGAGCTTCGTGCTCATCGCGCTCTGGATGTGCGCGGGCGCGATGCGAGAAAACGAAACGGCGCGATGGCGCCTTGCCATCGCCGGCGTAGCACTTGGGGCGGCAATGGCCACGAAGTGGAATGCGGTGCCATTGGCGATGCTTCCAGGTATCGCTTTCCTGGTGGTGCGGGCCCGATCAGTCGGATGGAACTTCTTGCTGGCTTCGCGAGCTCCGCCCATCCGCGGAATGTCCCTGCTCGAAGCGGGGGTCTGGCTGGGACTGATACCAGTGGGGATCTATTTTCTGACCTTCTTACCTTACGCCTTCCTCGGCGATGGAGCGGTCAAGTCAAGCGCCCTGCTGGAGTTTCAGCAGCACATGCTTTCGCTGCAGGAGCGCGTGGTAGAGCCGCACACCTATCAGAGCGTCTGGTACGAATGGGTCCTGAACCTGCGGGCGATCTGGTACCTCTACGAGCCGATCGACGGCGCCCAGCGCGGGGTAATGCTAGTCGGCAATCCGCTGACCATGTTGCTGGGCTTACCTGCGCTGGGCTGGTGCGCCTGGGCGTCATTCGCCCGCGGGCGCGGGGATGCTCTTGCCGTGCTCGTTCTCTACGTGGCGAGCCTCGGCATGTGGATCATCGCGCCCAAACCGGTGCAGTTCTACTATCACTATTTGCTGCCGAGTTGCTTCCTGATGGCCGCACTCGGCCTGGCATTGGGTGAACTTTGGGAGCTGAACTGGCGCAAACTCGCCGTTGCTACGTTAGCAGCCTCTTGTGCGTTGTTCGCCTACTTTTGGCCGATCTTGACGGCTGCACCGCTCGACAACGGCCAGGCTTTCACCCGCTTTACCTGGCTCGACAGCTGGCGTTAGCTCACCGGAAGCGGCCCCATACGAAGCGGCTCGACAAGGCGTAGTTCCACACCGATCCGACCAGAACACCGGCGAGCGCCGCCGCGTAGGCAGGAATGCCAGCTCTCACCAACACTGTTGCTACACCCACGTTGGTCAACAGCCCTATCGAACAGGTCAGGGCGAACTTGAGCCAGCCCCCCAGCAAGGCTCTCGCCCCGCGCAGCCGCTGGTCGGCGTAAGTCAGTGCGTTATTGAGTACGAAGTTGAAAGTCATCGCCACGAGTGCCGCCAAGCTTTGCCCAACTTCGAAACCCGTCACGTGATCTTCGAAGCTACCCCCAAACAACGTCAGGAATGCACCCAAGACCGCCATGTGGACAATGACGCCAACCCCGCCGATCGTCCCGAACAGCGCAAACCGCGTCGGCACGATCCAACCGAGCCACTTGTCGTAGAGTCCAACCAAGAACTCGAAAACGATAGTCCGGTCGAGCTTGCTTTCCCCTTCCCTTCGGGCTGCAAAACGCAGTGGAAACTCTCGCACGCGCAGCGGCTGCTCGGCGGTAGCGAGGATGTCGAGCAGGATCTTGAAACCGATACCGGAGAGCCGATCCGCATCGCGGCGGACAACCTCGGTGCGGATCATGAAGAAGCCGCTCATCGGGTCGGTCAGCGCCACGCCGACAACCTTTCGGGCGAGGCTGTTCGCCAGCGCGGACGCTTTTTCCCGATCCGGCCGGCTCCAGTCGGCGGTGCTGGCGCCCGGCATGAACCGCGAGGCGACCGCGACGTCGCATTCGCCGGCGCGGATTGCCTCGAGCATCGTCGGAAGCAGTTCAGGATCGTGCTGCAGGTCGGCGTCCATCACCGCGACTACCGGCGCGGCGGTAGCGCACATGCCCTCGATGGCAGCACTTGCCAGTCCGCGACGACCGAATCGTTGAATGACTCGAATTCGCGGGTCAACCGTCGCGATCCGCCGCACCTCATCTGCAGTGCCGTCGGTACTGTTGTCATCGACGATGATGGCTTCCCAACCAATTCCCGCAAGCGCAACTTCAAGCCGGGCGATGAGTGCACCGATATTTCCGCGCTCGTTATACGTCGGAAGCACGACCGCCAATTCTAAAGC
Organism: Altererythrobacter sp.; assembly: GCA_029265155.1. Taxonomy (GTDB): domain Bacteria; phylum Pseudomonadota; class Alphaproteobacteria; order Sphingomonadales; family Sphingomonadaceae; genus Croceibacterium_A. Next base: position 13,474 of record JAJUJV010000009.1, read on the forward strand.
GTGGGTAATGGCGCCGTCCGCTGGCCGGCTGGAGAGCTGATTCATCTCGATCTCTCCCCCTCCCCACGTCGCCTTAGGCCTTTCAAACTACTCCTAGCCCTCCATCGGAAAATGAGAAGGGCCGCCCCGGCTTGTGCCAAAGCGACCCTTCGCATGGTCAGCGGCCGGTTGAGCCGCTCACGAAGCCTTTATCGGCGAAAAGAGACTACCGATAATGCTCCGCGCGGGCCGTCACCGACCTCCCTGCTGAACCATGAGACATCGGATCACCTCCTTTCGCGCTTGAAAGCCACGCCCGCCGTTTCACCGGGGGCCAGGCACGCGTGAACCGCGGGCCTGGGGAGAATGTGAGTCCGCACGCAGGTTAACACAAGCCTTGTGTTTGCCTTTTTCCCCGCCAGGATATGCGCTTCGCGCGTTTTCGTCCCCTAGGCTTAGTGCGGTCAGCGGCAATCCTCGATCGCGCGCGTGACTTCCGGATACGCGGGAACATAGAGCGTCGGCAGCGCGCTCACCTCCACGGCGAAACGACCGCGGGAGAAGGCCATTGCATCGAGAAGCGGATCGCGAGCTGGAATCCTGGCGACAATCGTTGGTAAGGGCCCGCCGGTCGAGACAGCCGCTACGCCCCGTTCCATCGTTTCAGTCCGAACCGATATCTGTGTGGCTGCCGGGGCCGTTCCTGATCGGGCCAGTTCGACAACTCCGCCGGCACGGTCGCAACGCAGGACCAGTAGAGCTTCACTTTGCGGCGGGCCGAATCGCGCGGCCCCCGCGTCATAGAACCACTCGCCGGGCGTCTGGGGGGCATCGATCCAGTTGCCGGCAAATGGCGGCGCCGTAGGCGACGGCGAGGGAGCCGGTTGAGGCGCCGGTGCAGGCGCGGGAGCGGGTGTTGGCGGCGCCGGGGGCGGCGGCACGCACGCAGCCAGCGCCAGGCAGAGGAACAGCGTTGAGCGGTGCGTCTGAGCGAGAGGGCGATGGCGCATGAAATTGAGCTCCTGCGGCGGACGGCCAGATCGGTAAAGCAACAAGCGCTGGCCTGCCCGGTTTCATCGCCGTATCGCCCGCGCGATGAAGGCCAAACGACGGATCGATCAGCTTCTGGTGGAGCGCGGGCTAGCGGAAAGCCGGTCGCGCGCGCAAGCGTTGGTGATGGCAGGACTGGTATTCACCGGCAATACGCGGATCGACAAGCCTGGACAGCAGGTCCGCCAAGACGCGGCTATCGAAGTCCGCGGACGCGATCATCCTTGGGTGGGTCGTGGCGGTGTGAAGCTCGCCCACGCGATAAAGCACTTTCAGCTGGACCCGACGGGTGCTGTGGCCATGGATATTGGCAGCTCGACCGGGGGCTTCACAGAGGTCCTTCTCGAGCATGGCGCTACTCATGTCTTTGCAGTCGACGTCGGGACCAATCAATTGGCGTGGAAGCTGCGCCAGGATTCACGAGTGACGGTTCTCGAGCAAACGAACGCTCGTGCGCTCACGCCGCAGATGATCGATCGGGCATGCGATTGGGTCGTATGCGATGCCTCGTTCATCGGCCTGGCCAAAGTTCTCGAAGTGCCGCTGCAGTTGGCCGCACCGCGTTGCACGCTGGTGGCCTTGATCAAGCCGCAATTTGAAGTGCGCCGCGTGGAAGTCGGCAAAGGCGGGATCGTTCGTGAGCCCGATTTGCATTCGCGGGTGTGCGCCGAGGTTCAGGCGTGGCTGGAAACCGGCGGGTGGGCCGTCATCGGCATTACGGAAAGTCCGATCACCGGCAGCGAGGGAAACGTGGAATTCCTGGTGGCGGCGCAGCGCGGCTGATTGCGCCGCGGCCGAGCGCTCGCTTATAGCCTTACCGAATCGGCCTGGAGCTCAGATGAACCGCCTCGCCTCACCTGCACAGCTACGCGCCAGCTTCATTCGCTGGGCGCTGTTCCTGGTCCCGGCAGTGCTGTTGCTCGGCTATCTATCGGGTTCGGTAAGCGGCGAAGCCAGCGGGGACCCATGGTTTGTTGCGCTTGAAAAGCCCGCGCTCTTCCCTCCTTCAGCCACATTCGCAATCGTCTGGACCATACTCTACGTGCTGATGGGATTCGCCGCAGCAATGGTTTGCGCTGCTTGGGGATCGCGTTACCGCCTTGCCGCAATCGCGGCTTTCATGGTGCAGCTGCTCCTGAACCTCGCCTGGAGCCCAGTTTTCTTCGGCCAGCACGAAATCACGCAAGCGCTCTATGTAATCCTGGCGCTAGATGTAGCGCTGATCATTACAATCTTGCTGTTCTGGCGGGTTCGTCGCGTCGCAGCCTTGCTGCTGCTGCCCTACCTCGGCTGGGTCCTCTTTGCTACCGTGCTGAACTACCAGTTCCTACAGCTCAATCCCGAAGCGGATGGCGAGGACGGCTCCTACGCAGTGCAGCGGATCGAGCTATAGGCTTGTGTCTGCGCATAGAGAGCGCCAGATAAGGTCCATGCAAAGTGAAAACCCCCTCATCGCCGACTTCGTCAAGCTCGCGAATGCAGCCGCCGGCACATTCGCCGGCATGACCCGGGAAGCGCGCGACGGTGCGCGGGAGCGGATGAAGGAAGCTCTTGGCGGCCTCGATTTCGTCTCCCGCGAAGAGTTCGAAGCGGTCAAGGACATGGCCGGCCGCGCGCGCGAGGAAAATGCCCGCCTCGAGGCTCGTCTCGCAGCACTCGAAGCCAAGCTAGCCCCTTAGTATCTTCTCGGCGAAGCAGTGGTGTAAGCCGCACCGGTGCATCTTCGCACTCGAGCCATCCTGATCGCCGCGCGGTCGCACGGCGAGACCGCCGTGTTAACACGGCTGCTCACGCACGAGTTCGGCGTTGTCGCCGGCTACGTCGCAGGGGGGCGCGGGCGGCATCTGCGGCCGGTCGTCATACCCGGCAATCTCGTGGAGGTGCAGCTTTCCGCACGCACCGACAGTCAATTGCCGTTCGCCAAGCTCGAGTTGCTCGAAAGCCGCGGTCCGTGGCTCGGAGAACCGCTGGCCGCAGCCGCCATTACCTGGGCCTGCGCCCTTGCCGCGACCGCGCTGCCCGAGCGACAGCCTTATCCGACTTTGTACGAGGCTTTGACGGGCCTGCTCGGCGCTATCTGTCACGCGCCGTCGGCTCGCATCTGGGTGAGGCCGCTCGTTGAGTACGAAACGCTCGTGCTTCGCGAGCTTGGCTACGGGGGAGGCGAACGGGCTCACGGTGACACGGCGGACTTGCTCGCAGCGATGGACGACCTCGGCAAGCCGCTCGACCACTACCTGCTTGCCGACCGACACGGCGATGTTATGGCCGCGCGCGCTCGACTGCGTGAACTCCTAGGACGGATTGTGAGATGAAGATCGCTTGCCTAGCCGGTGACGGCATCGGCCCCGAAATTATGGCAGAGGCGCGCCGCGTGCTGACAGCGCTCGACCTGCCCGGCCTGACCATCTGGGAAGGTGACGTAGGTGGCACCGGCTACAAGCGGCACGGTCATCCGCTTCCGCCAGAGACGCTGGAGATGGCCCAGGCCGCAGATGCCGTGCTGTTCGGCGCGGTCGGCGATCCCTCGTGCGACAATCTGGAGCGTCATCTGCGTCCCGAGCAGGCCATTCTGGGGCTGCGCCAGGCGCTTGGTCTCTTTGCCAATCTGCGGCCTGCGACAATGTTTCCCGGCTTAGAAGACCTCTCCGCCTTACGTCCGGAGGTGGCACGCGAGATTGATCTTCTGATCGTACGTGAGCTCAACGGGGATGTCTATTTCGGCGAGAAGGCGATCCGAACGCTTGCAGACGGCCGCCGCCAAGGCTTCGACTTCATGTCCTATGCCGAGGACGAAGTGCGCCGCATTGCGCACACGGCTTTTCGAGCCGCACTGGGCCGCAAGAAGCGGCTGTGCAGCGTGGACAAGGCCAACGTGCTGGAAACGAGCCAGCTATGGCGCGAAGTCATTGTGGAAGTGGCAGCCGAGTACCCCGAGGTCGAAGCGAGCCATATGTACGTCGACAATGCGGCGATGCAGTTGGTGCGGAACCCGGGACAGTTCGATGTCGTGGTTACCGGCAATCTGTTCGGCGACATCCTGTCCGATCAAGCCAGCATGTGTGTCGGCTCGATAGGCCTGCTCGCCAGCGCCTCGCTGGGCGAACAGCAAACGGAGTTTGGGGTCAAGGGATTATACGAGCCCATTCATGGCAGCGCGCCCGACATTGCCGGACAGGGAAAAGCCAATCCGATGGCGATGATCCTGAGTTTGGCGATGATGCTGCGCCATAGCTTCGGGCGAGAAGCCGAGGCCACGCGGGTCGAAAGCGCGGTGGCGCAGGCTCTGGCCGACGGCGTCAAAGGCGCCGATCTCGGAGGCAACGCCGGAACGGATGCGATCGGTGCGGCTGTCCTCGAGCGGCTGTAGCCTCAAGGTTACGTTCCGGATGCTATTGGCGCAGTAAGAACGCGACCAGCCCGACCGCTATTGGTCCAAAGCGGAGCCAACGCGTTTAGGCGTTCCTCCTTATTACGTGGCAGGGTCAGGAACAATAACACCAGACGAGTGCGGCCTCTGGATGCGCCTGGCGGTCGCGGGGGGCAACGTAGCTGCATGGAACGCACCACCCTGCACATTGTTTGCGGCGACAGTCGTTCCCGCGCGGAGCAGGCTCGGGTAGTATTCGCGCTGGGCCATCACGCGGAAGTCTATGCTGACCTTGCTGAACTGCTTGAACGCCCCACCACCGAAGGAATTGTAATTGCGACCGACGACGGACGGCCCGGCCTGGCACAGGACCTGATCCGCAGGTTGGGTGAAGCGGGAATGTGGCTGCCGGTCGTGTTGGCTGCACCCGCCCCGCAAACCGCGCAAGTGGTAGCTGCTATCAAAGCCGGTGTTCTCGACTACTTGCGGCTTCCGCTGGAGATAAACAGCTTCGCCGCGCGCCTCCGCTCCGTTATCGAGGAAGCCAACCTCTATACAGATCGCCGCCGACGGGTGGTTGAAGCACGCCAAGCGATCGCCTCGCTCAGCCGCCGTGAACGTCAGGTGCTGGATTTGCTGAGCGCGGGCTGTTCAAACAAGGAAATTGCTCGACGGCTGAATATCAGCCCGCGTACGGTGGAAATTCACCGCGGGAACATGATGGGCAAGTTACGGGCCGGCCATGCCGCCGACGCAGTGCGGCTATGGATTGACGCGAAGCTCGGACCCGCCGCAGTCTCGAACGGCGCTACCAGGGAGTCCGAGGCGGAGTTTGGCGAGGTTGCCGGGCGGATTGGATCGAGCGATCGGCAGGGCTGGCAACCGCCGAACCCGAAGAGTCAGCGACAGTAGCTCTTCGATCCCATGACCCCTTCAAGATGAAGATGGTCGTGGTGGGCCGTGTTGTATTCGGGGCCCAACACCGTGTCGAAACGCTTGCAGGCGCTCTGCTGAATGACCCGGAGAAATTCCCGCTCACGATCGGTTCCATCGAACCAAGCATTCTTGACCGTGATCCGCCGCCCATCCTCAAGCACGAAGCCGGAGACATCGATTGCCGCGCCAGTGGCATGCGCCGAGCGACGGCCGGAGCCGGCAACATTGCGGCAAGAGTAGCTGCCGAAAGTCTCGATGCTGCGAACCGGCGAACCGAGAATTTGCCGCGCCGCTCGATCGACGCCGTAGCGGGCCCAGCCGGTAAAGGCCCGGCTCACCTCGCAAGTAACCGGCCCCAAGTTCGTTACCGCAAGCATCGACTGGTCAGACGGCAAACTGGCCAATTGCACGCTGCCGACCAGGGCGCATCCGTCGCCATAGTAGGTGTCAGGAAAGGGGCTGTACCGCGCACCCAGCTGCGTCAGTTCGCTGTAGCATTGTCCGGTCGCAGGCGCGATCGGCGCCGGCGCGCCCCCTCGCGTCACCGTCGTTCCGGCACGCTGTCGCTGACTCGAGCTTTCTGGAAGCGCCGAGCACGCCCCCAGCGCAACGATACAGATCAAGCCAAAACTCAGGCGAAGCATGTGCCCTCCCTCATCCTCTATCGTTAACGCATTGCTAACCAACAATGAATGCCGTGGCGATTGACATCGAGGCCCAACCCTCTAAGGCCCGCCGCGGGCCACGCGGTCCCAACGCCGCGCGAGCTCTCTGCAAGGAGAGTCTACATGACTGCGATTACGGTACCGGCGCGCAAGCCTGCGCGTCCGTTTTTTTCTTCCGGTCCCTGCGCCAAGCCGCCGGGATATTCCCCCGACGAGCTCGCGACTGAATCGCTCGGCCGCTCGCACCGGGCCAAGATCGGCAAGGCACGCCTCGCCTACTGCATCGATCTGATGCGCGAAGTGCTGCAGCTTCCGGACACGCATCGCATCGGTATCGTCCCGGGCTCCGACACCGGCGCCTTCGAGATGGCGATGTGGACGATGCTCGGCGCGCGCCCGGTGACCACGCTGGCCTGGGAGAGCTTCGGTGAGGGTTGGGTCACCGATGTCGCCAAGCAGCTGAAGCTCGATCCGACGATCCTGCGCGCCGGCTATGGCCAGATTCCGGACCTGAGCCAGGTCGACTGGTCTCACGACGTGCTGTTCACCTGGAACGGCACCACCTCCGGCGTGCGCGTGCCGAACGGCGACTGGATTCCGGCCGACCGCGAAGGCCTGAGCTTCGCCGACGCGACCAGCGCGGTGTTCGCCTACGACATTCCGTGGGACAAGATCGATGTCGCGACCTTCTCGTGGCAGAAGGTGCTCGGCGGCGAGGGTGCGCACGGCGTCCTGATCCTCGGTCCGCGGGCGGTGGAGCGGCTGGAAAGCCACGCGCCGGCCTGGCCGCTGCCGAAAGTCTTCCGCCTGACCAAGGGTGGCAAGCTCAGCGAAGGCATCTTCAAGGGCGAAACGATCAACACCCCGTCGATGCTCGCGGTCGAAGACGCGATCTGGGCGCTCGAATGGGCCAAGGGCCTCGGCGGACTCGAAGGCCTGAAGGCGCGTTCCGACGCCAATGCCGCGGCGCTCGACAAGATCGTCGCCGAGCGCGATTGGCTGGGACACCTGGCCGAGGACGAGAGCATCCGCTCGCGCACTTCGGTGTGCCTCACCGTCGAAGGCGCCGACACCGACTTCATCAAGGCTTTCGCCGGCCTGCTTGAGAAGGAAGGCGCGGCTTACGACATCGCCGGCTATCGCGATGCCCCTGCGGGCCTTCGCATCTGGTGCGGCGCGACCGTCGACACTGCTGACATTGAGGCGCTCGGTCCCTGGCTCGACTGGGCCTGGGTTTCGCTCAAGGTGGCCTGAACCTCTTCCGGCGGGCCACGCGCCCGCCGCTTTCCTCATTCAATTTTCCAAGGAGGCTTTCATGACGAAGCCCAAAGTTCTCATTTCCGACAAGATGGATCCCAACGCCGCGCGCATCTTCGAAGAGCGTGGCTGCGACGTCGACGTGAAGCCGGGGATGAGCCCGGACGAGCTCAAGGCGGTGATCGGCCAGTATGACGGCCTCGCGATCCGATCGGCGACGAAGGTCACCAAGGAGATCATCGACGCCGCCACCAACTTGAAGGTGATCGGCCGCGCCGGCATCGGCGTCGACAACGTCGACATCCCCTATGCCAGCTCGAAGGGCATCGTGGTGATGAACACGCCGTTCGGCAACTCGATCACAACCGCTGAGCACGCGATCGCACTGATGTTCGCGCTCGCCCGCCAGTTGCCCGACGCCAACGCGCAGACCCAGGCGGGCAAGTGGCCGAAGAACGATTTCATGGGCGTCGAAGTCACCGGCAAGACGCTCGGTCTGATCGGGGCGGGCAACATCGGCTCGATCGTCGCGGATCGCGCGCTAGGCCTGAGGATGAAGGTCGTCGCCTACGACCCGTTCCTCTCGCCCGAGCGAGCCGTGGAGATGGGCGTCGAGAAGGTCGAGCTCGATGACCTGCTCGCCCGCGCCGACTTCATCACGCTGCATACCCCGCTGACCGACCAGACGCGCAACATCCTGAGCCGCGAGAACCTCGCCAAGACCAAGAAGGGCGTGCGGATCGTCAACTGCGCGCGCGGCGGACTGATCGATGAAGAGGCGCTCAAGGAGCTGCTCGATTCCGGTCATATCGCCGGTGCCGCGCTCGACGTGTTCGTCACCGAGCCGGCCAAAGAGCACACGCTGTTCGGCACCCCGAATTTCGTCGCCACGCCGCACCTCGGCGCCTCGACCAATGAGGCGCAGGTCAACGTCGCGTTGCAGGTGGCCGAGCAGCTTGCCGACTACCTCGTCAACGGCGGCGTGACCAACGCGCTCAACGTGCCGTCGCTCAGCGCCGAAGAAGCGCCCAAGCTGAAGCCCTACATGGCTCTGGCCGAAAAGCTCGGCAGCTTGGTCGGGCAGCTCACCACCGGAGCCATTCCGCGGATCTCGATCCACACCGAGGGCGCGGCGTCGGAGCTCAACATCAAGCCGATCGTTGCCGCCGTGCTGGCCGGCTTCCTGCGCGAGCAGTCCGACACGGTGAACATGGTCAACGCACCATTCCTGGCGAAGGAGCGCGGCATCGAAGTGCGCGAGGTCCGCACCGAGAAGGAAGGCGACTACCACACGCTGCTGCGCGTTTCCGTGAAGACCGACGCGGGCGAGCGCTCGGTGGCGGGCACGCTGTTCTCGAACTCCGAGCCGCGCCTCGTTGAACTGTTCGGCATCAAGGTGGAGGCGGAACTCGCCGGGCACATGATGTACATCGTGAACGAGGACGCGCCGGGCTTCATCGGCCGGATCGGGACGCTGCTTGGCGAGAACGGCATCAACATCGGCACCTTCAACCTCGGCCGCCGCGAGGCCGGCGGGGAAGCCGTGTTGCTGCTGTCAGTCGACAGCGAGGTGCAACCGGACCTGCTCGAGAAGGTCCGCGCCCTCCCCGGCGTGAAGCGGGCGATGGCGCTCACCTTCTGATCGAGCACGCGTAGCCTTGCAAAACTTCGTCACCCCCGCAAAAGCGAGGCCCAGGTTGATCGACATCACTGGGTTCCCGCTTTTGCGGGAGTTGATGAGCAGGGGAAGTAGGCTTTTCGAATGATCGATCCGGCTGCCGATCTTCTGCCTGAAGGTCTCGAAGACCGTCTGCCGCAAAGCGCTGCGGCCGCGGCGCGGATTGAACGCGCCGTGATCGAAGTGCTGGACCGGCACGGTTATGATCGTGTGCGCCCGCCGCTAATTGAGTTCATGCAATCTATGGCGCGGCGGATGGACGGGGTAAAAACCCGCAAGCTGTTCCGCTTCGTTGACCCGAAAAGCTTGCGGACGCTGGCCTTGCGCTCAGACATCACGCCGCAAGTCAGCCGCATCGCTGCGACGGGCCTGGCCGGCAAGCCGCGTCCATTGCGCCTCTGTTATGCGGGGCAGGTCGTGCGCATTGTCGGTGACCAGCTCGATCCCCGACGCGAAAACCTGCAGCTTGGCGCCGAGTTGATCGGCAGCGACACAGTGGCCGCGGCCGCAGAAATCGTCGAACTGGCCATCGCTTCGCTTGAAGCGGCGGGCGCGCGCGGCATCTCGGTTGATTTCACTCTGCCCGACTTGGTCGACACGCTAGCCCGTAGCGAATTTCCGCTGTCGGCCGATCAGGTTCGCGCGGTGCGCCGCGAACTGGATGCCAAGGACGCAGGCGCATTGCGCGATGCGGGCGGCGAGGCATACCTGCCACTGCTGTATGCGATCGGTTCGTTCGAGGTGGCGATCGAAAAGCTCGCTGCAATAGATGCTCAAGGCGCGCTCGCCAGCCGCATCGAAGGATTACGACAGATTGCCGCGCGTGTTTCCGGCCGCGCCCGTTTGACACTCGATCCTGCCGAGCGCCATGGCTTCGAATATCAGAGTTGGTTCGGCTTCATGATCTATGCCGAAGGCGTCCGCGGCGCACTTGGGCGCGGCGGAACCTACCGGATCGGCGGATCCGATGAAGTCGCGACGGGATTCTCGCTCTATCCCGAGGAACTAGTGGAGGTGATGAAGGCCGGAGAACCGCGTCGCGAGGCTGTGTTCCTGCCGGTCGGTCATGATCCGGCCGCGGCGGCACGATTGCGGAAAGACGGATTGCGCACTGTCGCTGCCTTATCGGAAACCGACGACGCCGGTTCGCTTGGCTGCTCACACCGGCTCGAGGGAGAGCGCCTCGTCGCGGTTTAGACGAACTGGCGGTGAAATCGCGCCCGCTTTCGGGTAGACGGGGACTCGCGATGAAGAACCGGATTCTCTCCGACCCCGAACTGACGATGGGCGCCATCGTGTGGATTGCCGCCGCCACCTTGCTGCCGCTTCAGCTCGGCGTGAGCAACGCGCCGCCCCTGGCTCTGGTGGTCTATCTTATCGTCGCGGGCAGCCTGCTCGCAGTGGCTGACGCTGTGCTCAATCCGGCGTCATACTACCGGCTGGGCGACGTCGGGCTGCAATCGGTGTTCTGGACGATCAGCCTGGCGTTCCCGGCCGTTCTTCTCTTCACACTCGGCAGCATCGTCGCGCCGGGCGCAGTCTCCTACTCCGACGACTTGTGCCGCATGGCAGGCCTTGCACACCTCGAAAGTGGCCCGGAAGGCGCACTGGAAGAGGCGCTAGAGCCCAGCGAAGCGTGCGAAACCGCGCGCTGAACGGCCGCTTCAAGGTTGCTCTACGTGGGTTTGGGCCTAACCCGCAAAAACGCGGTGCCAACAATTCTATGTCGGCGTTCGGTGTTGAACCATGATGATCGGTTGCGAGAGCGACCTTCCCTTATCCGGCTGCTGGTCACCTACCCCCTGACGTCCTCAATTATGCAAGGGCGGAAACCACGCTGGTCGCCATTAACACAGCGGTGACGATTGGCTCCTAACCGCGCCACGAGAGAGAACTCGTGGCTCCCAAATCCCTCATCCGTTGCCTGCTCCTCTCCGGGGCGTTTTTTGTCCTCACTTCGGTGGGGATTTGGCTGCTGCAGTGGAGTGGCGGCTTTCCGGTCATGTGGCCCGCGCCTGCGATCCTGTTGGCGTTGTTAGCAGCCGGACCGCGGCACAAAATTTTCCAGGCGCTTATCGCTTACATTTTGGGCGGTGCTGCAGCGATGATCCTATTCGGATGGCCGCCGGAAAATGCAGTGATGTTGGCTGCTACGCTGCTCCAGGTCGCGGGCGCTATCATTGTGCTTCGCCGGCTGCGCGGTAACGCCGTCGATTGGTTCGACAATCTCGATGGCTTGCTGACTTTCGTGTTTGTCGCCGGCGTCGCTATGCCGGCCGCCGCCGCCTACCCGATCTCGCTTGTGCAAGGCACCGACGCGTTCGACAACGGGCTGCTGGCGTGGTTCGCCTGGTTCGCCGGCAATGGCCTGGCGGTGCTGGTACTAACACCCTTGGCCTGGCTGGCGCTCAGCGGCAAGATTGCGGGGGAAGTTGCCGCTGCTCATCGCAGCGACAGGATCGTCCTCGTCGCCGCGCTGAGCGGAGTGGCACTGACTGCCGTCCTGGTGTTCTCACAATCGACCGGTCCATTCCTCTTCCTGCCGTTCTTCCCCATGGTAGTGGCAGCATTCAAGATCGGCCGGGTCGGCGCCCTGCTCTCGGTCGTCATTCTCCTCACGGCTGCGATCTGGGGGCTGGCGATTGGCGCAGGGCCGATCGCAACCATGATGGGTGACTCGGCCTGGCGTTTCCAGGCGCTGCAACTCTATCTCGCGACCGGATTGCTCACCGCGCTGCCCGCCGCGGTCGAGATGGAGTACCGCCGCGCGACTACTCGTGAGCTGCGTGAGGCGCTCGAGAAGCTCTCCAGGAGCGAGCGCCGTGCCCGCCGCCTCGCCCATACAGATGCACTCACCGGATTGGCCAACCGCCGGTTCTTCCTCTCCGAATTGGAAGAAGCCGTTGCAGGCGATGCTCCGCTGACGCTGGCGATAATGGACGTCAATCAGTTCAAGGCGATCAACGACCAATGGGGCCACCTAGTCGGCGATCAAGTTCTCAAGACCGCAGGCGAGCGCTTCCGCAAAGCGGTCGGCCCCGATGTGCTGGTAGCGCGATTGGGCGGTGACGAGTTCGCGGTGCTGACCACCGGCGAAACGCGAGATGGTCCTGGTGCAATCGGGCGCCGCATCACGGCAGCGTTGGATGAACCAATACCCGCAGGCGGCCGCACCTTGCAGGTTTCCTCCTCGTGTGGGCTGGTGCACTCCCCTTCCGGGGAGGAGCTGACCTGCTCGCGGCTGCTCGCGCGAGCCGACGCGGCGATGTACCACGCCAAGCGCAACCCCGCCCCGCACATGATGCTGTTTTCGTCCGCGATGGCCGCGGAAGAATCCCGCAAGCTCCGCATCCAGGAAGCTTTGGCTACGCCAGGCGGGCGCGCAGACATCGAACTCGTCTATCAGCCAATCTTCGACTTGCGGACCGGCCGAATGGCCTCTGCGGAAGCACTGGCCCGCTGGATCTGCCCCAGCGTCGGCCCGGTCGCACCTTCTGAGTTCATCCCGTTAGCCGAGCGCGAACGCGTGATCCGACCGCTGACCTGGCGCCTGCTCGAACTAGCGCTGAGCGATGCAGCACAATGGCCCGAGTGGCTCTCTCTGTCGTTCAACATCAGCGCGGACCATGTCTGCACTGAAGGCTTTTCACGAGATCTGCTCGGCATTGTCGAAGCGAGCCGCTTCGATCCCGCCCGGCTCAAGCTGGAGATCACGGAAACGGCGCTACTGCGCGATTCAGCCGTCGCAACCCACAACTGCGCCGCGTTGCAACGCCAGGGGATCCACATTGTGCTCGACGATTTCGGCGCAGGCTGTGCATCGGTGACCTATCTACGCAGCCTGCGCTTCGACGAGGTTAAGCTGGATCGATCGCTGACAATGAACTCCCGCAGCGAAGAGGGCCATCTGTTGGCCCGAGGCGTGATCGAACTATGCGCAACGTTGGAGGTGCCCTGCACTGCCGAACACCTCGAGACGCAACAGGATCTCGATCGCTTTGTCGCGCTGGGATGCCGGTTCGGCCAAGGATACTTCCTTCAGAAACCGACGAGCGGGGAAGCCATTGGCGCTTTTGCGGGTGCGCCGAAACCAACTCCGCAGAAGTCGCTCGTCGCTTGACCCTGATGCAGGGCATTGACCCTGCCGAGACCGGCTTGCCCAATTCTCCCCCACGGCCTAGGGCCGCCGCGGTTTCCCAGCGAGAATAGAAGGCAGCACTCTTGGCCAACGTCACGGTGATCGGCGCCCAATGGGGCGATGAGGGCAAGGGCAAGATCGTCGATTGGCTCGCCCATCGTGCTGATGTGGTGGTCCGATTCCAAGGCGGACACAACGCGGGGCACACTCTGGTGGTGGGCAACACCACCTATAAGCTCAGTCTGCTGCCATCCGGCATCGTCACCGGCACGCTGTCGATCATCGGCAACGGTGTGGTACTCGACCCTTGGGCACTCAAGGCGGAAATTGAGCGACTTGAAGGTCAAGGCGTCTCAATTACGCCTGCAAACTTCGCGATCGCCGACAATTGCCCACTGATCCTGCCGCTGCACCGCGACCTCGACGCGCTTCGCGAGAGCGCCGCCGGTAAAGGCAAGATTGGCACCACCGGGCGCGGAATCGGTCCGGCTTATGAGGACAAGGTCGGCCGCCGCGCGATCCGTGTCTGCGACCTGTCACACTTGCATGAGCTCGAGCCGCTTCTCGACCGGCTCTGTGCCCATCACGACGCGCTCCGTGCCGGCTTCGGCCAGGGACCAGTCGATCGGGCCGCACTGCTCGAAGAACTGCGCGAGATCGCCCCGTTTGTGCAGCAATTCGCGCAACCGGTCTGGCTCCGGCTGCGCGAGGAGCGGCAGAAGGGCAGCCGCATCCTGTTCGAGGGCGCTCAGGGCGTGTTGCTCGACGTCGACCACGGTACGTATCCGTTCGTTACCAGCTCGAACACCGTCAGCGGCACCGTTGCCAGCGGCAGCGGCTTGGGTCCGAATGCGGCCGGCTTCGTGCTCGGAATCGTCAAGGCTTACACAACCCGTGTCGGCTCGGGCCCCTTCCCCACCGAACTTGAAGACGAAGTCGGCGAGCGGCTTGGCACTCGCGGTCATGAATTCGGGACCGTCACCGCCCGCAAGCGGCGCTGCGGCTGGTTCGATGCAGTACTCGTGCGACAAAGCTGCGCGATAAGCGGCGTAACCGGAATTGCGCTGACCAAGCTTGACGTGCTCGACGGCTTCGAGACGCTGAAGATCTGCACCGGCTATCGGCTGCGGGGCCGCAATATCGACTATCTCCCGGCGAACGCTGCCGAGCAGGCCGAATGCGAGCCGATCTACGAGGAGATGGAAGGCTGGAGCGAGTCCACGGCCGGCGCGCGGCGGTGGGCCGATCTCCCGGCGCAGGCGATCAAGTACATTCGCCGCATCGAAGAACTGATTGAATGCCCGGTCGCCTCGGTTTCGACGAGCCCCGAGCGCGATGACACGATTCTCGTGCGTGACCCGTTCGCCGACTGAGTCTATGGGAACTCAGCCGAACCTGCGGGGATTGCAGCAACCATGACTTCGCGTGAAAAGACGGCGCTCCTGACGCTGGAAGACAGCAGCCCGGCCCGTCCGATCACCGAGAAGCTCTTCACCATAGCCTGGGGCGCGATCCAGTGGCCTTGGCTTGCCCGGAGCCTGTGGGGAGGCAAGCTTGCCGACAAGAACGCGCTACTCGACAGGCTCGGCCTGCCGCACGATGCCTTGCCACACCTCGGCAGTTGGAAAGCGGACACCTACTTCCTGTGGCGGATTGTTGGCGCGATCGAGAAGCTGCGCCCGCGCGAAGTAGTCGAGCTGGGCTGCGGCGCCTCTACCTTGGTGGTTTCCAAGGCATTGCAGTTGAACGGTGGGGGCCGGCTCACCAGCCTCGACCAGCACGCCGGCTTTGCGGAAGCCACGGCGAAGTGGCTCGCCAGCCATGACCTCGATGCCTCGCTACGCCACGCGCCTATCGTCGAGGATCCCAGTGACTGGTCGCATTGCTGGTACGAGCTTCCGACTCTGCCGCAGCAGATCGACCTCCTGGTAATTGACGGACCGCCATGGACGCTGAACCCGTTCGTGCGTGGCCGGGCCGAGGTTCTGTTCGACCGCCTTGCCCCAGGCGGGATGGTGTTACTCGACGACGCGGCGCGGCCGGGCGAGCGAGTCGTGGCGCAACGGTGGAAACGCGATTGGCCGGATTTTCGTTTCACCTTGCTACCGGGTGCGAAAGGGACGCTGGTAGGAGAGCGGCTGCGCTGAACGCAGCTTCTTGACCTGAACCCATTTTGTTCACATCATGTTCCTCCGACTCCGGAGTGAACCAGATGACCCACACCGACTTCATTTACTCCTCAGCCTCTGATCTACCGGCTGCCTCGCTTACTGCCTCGATCTTCGCTGATCGCGCACACCTGCGCGATCAGATACGGGACGACGTGGCGGCGGCTGGTTTGGCAGTACGGGAATGCACGGCTGTACCGGCCCTACTTACGAGCGAATTGCGTCCGCTCAGCGAAGTCGTCTTGCTTGATTGTCCGCGAAGCGACGCGCGCACACTTGCGGCTCTGCTCCAGCTCGACAGCCAAGCTGCGCGTGCAGGAACGTGTCTCATCATCTCGACCAGCGTGGCTGCGCTCGAGGACGTTTTCGCCTGCTGCGATCAGAGCGCACCGGAGATTCTGGTCGACCCGAGCCGCACCGATCGTGTGTTGGCGCTGGGCCGGGTCGTCGGGCGAATACGCGGGTCGAGGGTGCGGGAGCTTTCCGAATTGGACCGCCTGGCACTGCTGCGTCTGACCAAACAAGTGGGAGAAATCGCGCAGCGGCTGGAGCAATTTGGCAAGACGCGTCGGATTTGCGGCGACAAAGAGCTCCGTCTCGAAAGCCCTTCACAGGTTTGGAACGGGACCACCGGCGGCGGCGCCGAAAGGCTGCGGTCCATCCGTCCCGCGTTGCCAGACCCTCGCCTGGTGCGGCGGATCATCCGCCAACGCCAACTTCGCGCCCGGTACTTCGAGGAGGAACTGTTCGGCGACCCTGCGTGGAACATGCTGCTCGACCTGACAGCAGCCCGCGCGGAACACACCCGAGTGTCGGTGACTTCGCTGTGCATCGCCAGCGGCGCTCCTCCGACAACGGCGTTGCGCTGGATCGGGCAAATGACCGAAGCCGGCCTGTTTCAGCGGGTTCAGGATGACACCGATCGTCGCCGCGTCTTCATCGCTCTTACCGATCGGGCGGCCGATGCGATGGCACGCTATTTCGATGAAATCGGGGTAGACGCCGCAGAGTTCGTGTGACGGCTTTCGCGGCGCGCTTCGATCCGCTAAGGCGCCTCGCGCAAGGGCGGTTAGCTCAGTTGGTAGAGCATCTCGTTTACACCGAGAGGGTCGGCGGTTCGAGCCCGTCACCGCCCACCATTGCGTCAGGCGGCCGCCCTCTCATCAAGGGGAACCGCGCACCGGCCGGGTCCTTCAGTCGAGCGGCGACCATGCCTTGCCGGCTTCCTCAGCATCCTGCGCGGCACCTAGCGTTTCGGTGCCGGTCCGGGCAGGTAGATGCTCCAGCACCGCATCGAGCAGGGCCGGAATACCCTGGCCGGTAGCACCCGAAATCGGGAAGACGCGGGCCGCTCCCGCAGCCTTCAACTCCTCGGCAAAAGCCGCTGCGAGTTCGGCGTCGGCCAGATCGATCTTGTTCAGCGCGATCAGCGTCGGCTTATCGGCAAGTTCGGTGCCGTAAGCCTCGAGCTCGTCGGTAACGATCTGCATCGCCTCGGCAGGATCGGCACCGGAGATGTCCACGAGGTGGATCAGCACTCGGCAGCGTTCGATATGCCCGAGGAAACGGTCGCCAATTCCCGCCCCTTCCGAAGCGCCTTCGATGAGGCCCGGAATGTCGGCAAGAACGAACTCGCGTTCATGGTGCCGAACCACGCCGAGTTTCGGCACCAGCGTCGTGAACGCATAGTCGCCGACTTTCGCGCGCGCGTTTGAGACTTGGTTGATGAACGTCGACTTGCCGGCATTCGGCAATCCGACGAGCCCAACATCCGCCAGCAGCTTGAGGCGCAGCCAGATCGCCATCTCCTGCGCCGGCATGCCAGGCTGGTGTTGACGCGGAGCACGGTTGGTGGAGGTGGCATAACTGGCATTGCCTCGCCCGCCCATCCCACCTTCGAGCAGCACAACGCGCTGCCCAACCTCGGTGAAGTCCGCGAGGAGTTCCTCGCGCTCCTCATCGAAAACCTGGGTTCCGACCGGCACCTCGATCACCAGATCAGGCGCGCTGGCTCCGGTGCGGTTTCGTCCCATCCCATGGCCGCCGCGCTGGGCCTTGAAGTGCTGCGTATAACGAAAGTCGATCAGCGTATTGAGGCCCGCCACGGCAACCATGACAATATCGCCGCCCTTGCCGCCGTTGCCGCCGTCCGGACCACCGTACTCGATGAACTTCTCGCGCCGGAAGCTGACAGCTCCGGGCCCGCCGGCGCCCGAACGGATATAGATCTTCGCTTGGTCGAGGAAATGCATGGAATCACCTAGCCCGTTTTCGGCGGGCTTGTCGAACCGCACGCATCGGATGGACAACTGGTGGAGCCGAGGGGGATCGAACCCCTGACCTCGTCATTGCGAACGACGCGCTCTCCCAGCTGAGCTACGGCCCCGTTCCAGTGTCGCGCGGCAGCGTGTCCGCCGCGGAGAGCGCGCCCTTAGCGAATTGCCTCGGCCCTTGGAAGAACAAATATTGCTATTCGTCGCTACCTGGTTCGGGCACCGGTTGCACGATCGGCGTGCTCACCGTGTCCTCAGGGACGGCGATCAGCGGAATGCGCGCGCCCGTCTGCGCATCGGTAATTTCGCCAGTGGAAGCCGGAGCGTTCAGGTTCACCAGAGTAGCTGCTACCGTAGGTCCCGATACTCCGTGCACGGCCACGTATCCGGGTTGCGAGGAACCATAGCGAGAGCCGTAGCGAGCATCCCATGCCGCCGAAGCCACACGGTACTCTTCATACTGCCGGAAGAAGGTCTGGAACACCGCTTCATAACGCGGAAGGCTGCTCATCGCGAAGGTCTTGGGATCGTCGGGCGGAGACGCTTGGAACTCGCTCGCGATCTGCACCGCGACATTGCAGAAATCGGCGCGCGCCGGCGGCAGCGCGAAATAGTTATAGACTTGCGTCATGTAGGCTTCGCGCGCCTTCACTGCGTCGTTGCGTGAGCCGTGCTCACGGCGGAAGCGCTGGTCAATGGCAGTGTTCGTCGCCGAAAGCACCTTGGCGTACTTCTTCAGGAACGCACCATAACCTTCCAGAATTCCTGCATGCGCAGGGTCCATGCAGTTCAGCGCTGCCACGTTCCAGGCGGAGCGGAAGTGCCAAAGGGTGCTATCCTCATCGAGATTGCTGTTGACCGTCATGCGCTGCCCATTCGGGCCGAGCGGCGGCAGCAGCATCGCATAGTCCGCCCCGCCGGGCGGCACTGGCCGGTACGGCACAACTTCCGCAACGGGTGGGGGAGGCGGCGGAGGCGGAGGCGGCGGCGGTGGGGGGGGCGGAGTTGCGCACGCAGCAAGCAGACCCACGGCCCCGGCGACGACGGCATGCCTGATCCAATGCGGGCGATTTGAACTCATGGTACGCCGATCCCCTCTGTCTGCGCGTGCTTATCGCAGAGCGCGCCTTGCGCCGCGATTAAGCGCGCAATTTATCCGGTTGGAAGCACAAAGAAAATGCCCGGGATGCATTTTGGCATCCCGGGCACGATGAAGCGATTCTGGCGTGCGCCGATTCGCGCGGGTTACTCCCTCTGACCCATGAAGCTGAGCAGGAACTGGAACATGTTGATGAAGTCCAGGTACAGGCTCAGAGCACCCATGATGGCCATCTTCCCCAGCGGGTAGGCGGCCGCGGCGTTCGGATTGGTCACCTTCATGTTCTGGATGGACAGGTATTCGCGCTTCAGGCGCTGCGTGTCGTAGGCGGTCAGGCCCGCGAAGATCAGCACGCCAAGGAAGCTGATCGCATAGCTCAGCGGTTCGGAGCCGATGAACATGTTGATCACCATCGCCAGCAACAACCCGATCACACCCATGATCAGGAAGCTGCCGAAGCCGGACAGATCCTTCTGGGTGGTGTAGCCAAACAGGCTCAGGCCCGCGAAAGCACCGGCCGTAGCGAAGAATGCCGCCGCAATCGAAGCTCCGGTGTAGACGAGGAAAATCGTCGACAGCGAGAGGCCCATCAGCGTTGCGAAGCCCCAGAACATCGCCTGAAGCGTGCCTGTGGAGAAGCGGTTGATTCCGAAGCTCATCGCGAAGACGATCGCCAGCGGCGACAGGATCACCACCCAGGCGAGAATCCCGCCATTCATGAACAGCTGCGCCGCGGCCGATTCCGCACCGCCGCGCGAGAACAACAGCGCGACGATGCCGGTGAGCAGCACGCCGCTGGTCATGTAGTTGTAAATGGAAAGCATGTGGCGACGTAGGCCAGCATCGAAGGTCGTGCGGCCCGCGACATCACCCGTCAGGCTCGGCGACGCTCCGAAGCCCTGCCGGGTCGCTCGGGGGTCGTTCCAGTCTGCCATACTAAATCCAAACTCCGTGTTGACAGCCTCACTCGTGGGCCGTTCGCCGTTCAATATCGGGGGAAGGCCTACGGGATTCAAGGAAAACCGGACATCTGACCGAACGATCTTCCGCGCGACGGACTGTTCGCTCTTCTACCTCGCTTCTTCCGCCATTTCGGCGCTGCGATCGCGCGCTGCGCGCAAGGTCTTTTCGAGCAGCTTCCGCAGCGCTTCACCTTCGTCAAGCGCATCGAGCCCGGCCTGCGTCGTTCCTCCCGGGCTCGCCACGCGCCGAGCCAGTTCGCCCGGATCGTGGGGAGACATTGCCGCGAGCGCCGATGCTCCTTCCACCGTAGCCACTGCCAGTCGCCCGGCTTGGTCCGTAGCCAACCCCAGATCACTTGCCACCGCGGCCAGCGCATCGATGAACCGATAGACAAACGCGGGACCCGATCCGGCCAGTGCCGTCACCAGGTGAAATTCCTCCTCCGCGATCCACTCTGGAGTACCAAGTGGCGCCAGCAGTTGCGTTGCTGCCTTGCGCGCGCCTTCATCCAACCCTGAACCAGCCAGTGCCATCGGCGACTTGCCGAGCGCGGCTGCTAGATTCGGCATGACCCGCAGGATTCCGCCTGCGCGCGGGAAATGCTTCGCAAGCACTTCGAGTTCGGCGCCCGCAAGGATAGAGATCACGACGGCGTCCGATCCGGCGACCGGCTCCACCTGCGGCGCTACCTCGCCAAGAAGTTGCGGCTTCACGCCCAGCAGAATGGCATCGAACCGTTCGCCTTCTGGCATCGCGGGCAAGCTGCGCACCTCTGGTGGCAACTCAGGATCGGCCGGGTCGACAACCGTAAAGCGCGCTGGATCAAAGCCGGCTGCGAGCCACCCCTGCAACATCGCCCCGGCCATGTTGCCGCAGCCGACGATGAGAACTGAATCAAAAGTCGTCACGTTGCGCCCTTCATCTTCTGTTCGGAGCAGGAGAGGTTTCAGGCCTCGCCCGCTGCGTCCACCAGCGCCGCCTCCAGGGCCTCTTTCGGCCGCTTGTCGCCCCACAACACGAACTGAAAGGCGGGATAGAAGCGATCGCACTCGGACACGGCGGTCTCTATCGTCAGTTGCGCCATGTCCAGGCTCAGCACGCCGTCGGCCCCGAGCATCAGGCCGTGCCGATAGAGCAACATGCCGCCATTGGACCAGATGTCGAAATGGCCAATCCAGAGCTGCTCATTCACCATCGCCAGCAGCTCGTAAGCCGCCTTACGCTTCGCTTCAGGCACGCGAATTTCGGGCAGGCACAGCAGCTGCAGCACACTGTCTTCGGTGCGCCAAATGCCTCGGACCTGATAAGTAGCCCAACTGCCCTGGATCTCGCCGCAGATCTCGTCATCGTTGACGAACTCGCACGGCCATCCATGCGCCTCGAACAACTGCGCGAGCATTTCCACCGGCGCTGCGTCTTCCGCTCCGTCGCCTTGCTCGCGCTCGATGTTCATCGTTAACCTTCCCGTCCACTTGCCACCCGCCTGCTCATGCGACGGCGCAGCCTTGCGGAGCAATCAGGGGTTAGGAACCGGTTGGGCAAAACTCGACAACCCTGTTGGCAAAGTGTGCAAAACCAGTGCGCAGCGTTCGTTCCGCTCGGTTGTCAGCAGCTTAGCTCAGCGGCTTGACCTCTTCGCCCTGAGCGCTGGTGAAACGGAAGGAATCGACGTCTTCTTCCTTGAGCTTCGCGACTAGGTCGTTAGCTTCCTTGGCGCTGGCGAACGGGCCCGCCACCAGACGGTTGGTCTGCCCCCAGGCTGCAACGTGCGGCGCCGCCTTGTCCAGGAGGCCACCAGCCTGGCGTTTGATACGCCGCCAGTCGAACGCCAGCGCGCTGGTGTCGCGGCCGGTTGCGACCTGCACCCAATGCCGGCTCGGATGGACCGGCTTCGGCGGCTCGGGCGCGGCCGCGGGCTCCACCTTCGGCTTTTCGCGAGGCGGCGCGATACGAGTAATATCGACGGCGCCTTCCAGAACCGTCGGCTGCACCGGCAGCGAGAAATCTGCGAAGGCTTGCAGGAGGTCGACGTCCTCCATCGCCGGAGCAGGATCGTCCTGAGCCAGATCGAGCGACGGAGCCGGCACTGCTTGCGCCGGAAAGACTGTAGCTTGTTCCACCGGCGCGAATGCCACCGCTTCCGGCTCCTGAGGCGTATCGACCGCGGCTGTCTGGATTAAAGACGGCTCCTGAGATGGGGCCGTCCCGCTCGCGAGCGGAGGCTCGTCGCGCGCAGCCACGGTGCCAAGCGGCTCACCTTGCGGGACCAGCCGAGAGTCGGCACTCCCGGTCGCAACCGGCGTGGATGGAGATGGGGGTGGCGCGAAGGCTGCAAGCGCCGGATCGTCGCGGCCGATTTGAGCCGCTTGCGGAAACGCTCCCAAATTTGCCGCGGCCGCTTGCTGAACTTTCGTGAGGCGCGGCATGTAGCGCAGATAGGGGGCCATCCTGCTCGACAACCGTTCGGGCAGCATTGTCTCGGCAATGGAAACCGCTTCTTCGGTCTTGCCGAGGATTGCCAAGGCGAAGGCGCGAGCGCGGTAGGCTGCAAGGTCTTGCCGCTGCAGCAATGGCAGCAGCGTCGCCTCGGAGGCCTGTTGATCACCGGCAATGGCTTGGCTGAGTGCTAGGCGGCGGGTCACTGCCGGATCCTCGCCCATCGCGAGGAACTTGCGATACTCCTCCTGAGCCTTCGCGTTGTCCCCGACTAGGTCGTAGGCAAGCCCGCGGTCGGCCGCATGAACTTGCATCGCCTCACCGGCCTGCTCGGCCTCGGCGAAATAGCGCAGCGCTTGGACAGGCTGTTGGCGGCGGACCATGATCGATCCCAAGCCTGCTTTGACCGCACCATCGGCGGGAGCGACGGCTTCGGCGCGCCGGAAGAAACTCTCCGCCGCATCGATGTCGTCGAGGGACAGCGAGGCCTGACCCGCGTCGACGAGCGCGCTTACTGACTGCGGGTCGCGCGCAAGGCGCCGCAGCGCATCGCTTAGCCGCGTCGAACCGGGATCAGGCAAAGCCTGAACAACCGGCCGCGAATAACCCTGTGCGAGGACTGCACCCGGCGCGACCGCAAACGCGGTCGCGGCGGCGAGCACGCCGATACGCGCTCCGGAAGAGAACAAAGATCCAGTGGCGGAGAACACGGTGCGATACGTTAGCCGAGGGCGGCTGAACCGCACGCTAATAGCTCCGGGCTACTGATTGTTCTGGCGACCGAGGAAGCGAGGAATGCGCAGTGAACTGGCGTTACCGTCCTCATCTTCATCATCATCACGCGTATGAGCGTTGGCTCTTGATAAGTTAGCCATCCGTTCGAACAGCGTGCTGCCCCCGGTCGGCGGCGCGGCGGGAGCGCGGCGCTGGGGCGCGGGAGTGGGCTCGGAAATCTCCTCGGCTTCCTCGAGGCCCCCGAGCATGCGGCGACGACGACCCGGAGTGCCGGGCTGCACGGGCTCGTCCGCTTCGGCGAGTCGGCTGGCGTCGAGCAGAAGCTCGTCCTGGGCCGGCTCTTCGGGTTCCCCTTGGGCTTCGAAGGTGAGCTCGAGCGCGTCGTCCTCGTCCTGCGTCTCGGCGGGCTCGCGATCGATGCTCGTCCCGGCGAGCGACGCGTAGCCGCTCTCACGCTCGGCAAAAGCGCTGTCATCGGCGGGCTCGGCCACGCCGGTGTCGTTGTCTTCACCCGCATCGAACGGCCGAATTCCTGACGACCCCGCAAGCGGA